>JAFTVH010000015.1 GCA_017465845.1 Lachnospiraceae bacterium
GAGGCTGGGGGAGGTGGCAATCGTGCCTTACTCTTCGCCGATTTCCCGGATGAAGACGCTGTTTTACAATACATTATTTGATGAGAATGCATCCTGCCACTTTGCGCTGGGCGAGTGTTATCCTACCACTGTAAAAGGCGGCGCACAGATGAGTGAGGAAGAACTGGCTGCAGTGGGCGGTAACTCTTCTATGAATCATGTGGACTTTATGGTGGGAACGGAGGATCTGACCATTACCGGTATCAGAGAAAACGGAGAAAAAGTTGTACTGTTCAAGGATGGTGACTGGATAGCCTAGAGGCAGATAGAAGAGAAAGGCGGCAGCAGACTTAAAGTCTGTGAGCCGCACCTTTCATGCAAACGATAACCTATTGAAATGATTTGCTGCGTATCGTTTCCATCTGATACTGTTTAGGACACATACCTACGTATCTGGAAAACGATTTGGTAAAGTTCACATAGTCGTGAAATCCGCTTAAGTGACAGGCCTGTGTCAGCGGGTATCCCAGGGAAAGATATTTTTTGGCAAGGTCCAGGCGTTTGTGTATAATATATTGCTGCAGAGAAATTCCCGTAGTTTCTCTGAAACAGCGGCTTATGTATTGACCATTATAATGAAAGGTTTCAGACAGAGCTTCAATAGACAGATCATTGGTGAGGTTTTTCTGAATATAAGATATCAGATCTGTTATGATAGCAGGCATATGGAGCGTGGAGCTGCGGGCTTTTTGGCGAGGATGCGGCAGGCTGTTTAGGAAAAGCAGGAGCTCTTTTAACAAACATTCAGAGCGTATATCGTCACCGAAACTTTTTTGAGCAAGAGACTTTTCCAGTTCGTGGCTCTTTTTTGAAAAGTACTCTATTTGATCTTCTGTTAGTTGAAAGTGAAAAAAGGGTCTGTCACTGGAAAACAGCAATTTTGTAAGATTTGTCTGTAAAGAGTTTAATGTCCTGAAATAGTCGCTTCTGATATGGATACTACATATATCGCAAGTACCATTCATAAGTTGTTCCGAACAATGAAATACATCCGGGGAAATGAACAGCCCGGAACCTTTACGCATATGAAAGTCTTGGTATTCCAGATAAAAATTGATATTACCGTTTAACAGCAGAAAAATTTCGTAGTGATCATGCTCGTGGAAAGAGGTAGTGATGTCGGCACAGTTATTTGCGTGTGTACAAATGACGTCATGGGAAATGCTTTGATAGATGGCCGGACTAATCATGATGTTCTCCTTGAAAACGGTTATCTTTTGTAAGAAGTACGATAAACAGTATCATATAATAGATTTTAGAGTGTGACAATGAGGATTTGAATTAGCTTGATTTTGTATTGCGAGGAGCGACAGAAATTTAGTATTCTGAAATTGTTTTTGCTGACTAAAATCCGGATACCGGGATATAATGTTATCAGAATATAAATCATGTGGAAAATAGGCGGCTGTTTGGCTGCGGGTCGCCGCTAAAACGGCCGCAATGCTAGCAAGGAGGAAAATGGAATGCTGAAAGAATGGATTGCGGAAGAGAAACCACAGGCTAAGGAGCTGAAAGAACGCCTGGATGCTGCGCACGAGAAGCTGGCTGTGCTGCAGATGAAGATCAAGGAACATAAACTGCCTGTCGTTGTACTTATCGAAGGCTGGGGTGCTGCCGGGAAAGGAAGTGCGATCGGAAGCATTATCCGCAGCATCGATCCCAGATTTTTTAAAGTGGCTTCCATGGCTGAGAAGGCGGAAGAAGAACAGCGCAGGCCTTTCTTGTATCGCTATTTTGCCCAGATTCCGGAAGCGGGCAAATTTGTGTTTCTGGATAATGGCTGGGCGGACGAGATCTGTGAGCTGAAGGCGCAGGGAGAGCTGTCCAGAGAAGAATATCATAGTCGCATAGACAGTATCAAACGGTTCGAGAGGCAGCTTACGGATAACGGTTATCTGGTGCTGAAATTCTTTTTCCAGATATCCCGGAAAGAGCAGAAGAAGCGGCTCGGTGAGCTGGAGGAAAAGAAGGATACTGCCTGGAGAGTCAGTGACCGTGACAGGTGGCAGAATAAGCATTACGACAAATATCTGGAGGTATTTGACAGATATCTTCGGGACACTAATGTAGCCGGCGCGCCCTGGTATATCGTAGATGCGGAAGAGAAAAAGTGGGCACAGCTTCAGGTTCTGGAAACGTTGTGCAGCGGTATCGATATTGCTTTGCAGAATGAAAGTCTGGCAGTGCCTTTGCTGCAAAATGTGTTCCCTCTGGTGAAGATGCCGAGGCTTGATGAGGTTTCTCTGGATAAGAAGATAGGGGAAGATACGTATAAGGAAGAGCTAAAGCAGCTGCAGAGTAAGCTGAGTGCGCTCCACTACAGACTTTATCGGAAGAAGATTCCTGTGATCATTGTCTATGAGGGATGGGATGCTGCAGGAAAAGGCGGTAATATCAAGCGGATCGCGGAGGCGCTGGATCCGAGAGGTTACGAGGTACATCCCATTGCCAGCCCGGAGCCGCATGAGAAAGCAAGACATTATCTGTGGAGATTCTGGACCAGGCTGCCTAAGACGGGGCATATTGCTATTTTTGACCGCAGCTGGTACGGCCGAGTCATGGTGGAGCGCCTGGAGGGCTTCTGCAGTACCAATGACTGGCAGCGTGCCTATAATGAAATCAACGAATTTGAAAAGGAATTGTCTCAGTGGGGGGCAGTTATCATCAAGTTCTGGGTACAGATTGATAAAGATACCCAGCTGGAACGGTTCACGGATCGCCAGAATACGCCGGAAAAGCAGTGGAAGATCACGGAGGAAGACTGGCGCAATCGTGAAAAATGGGATGATTACGAGGTGGCAGTGAATGAGATGCTGCAGAAGACCAGTACCACTTATGCACCATGGCATATTCTGGAGTCGGTGGATAAGAGGTATGCGAGGATTGAAGCGTTGAAGATAGTGATCAGGGCGCTTGAAGAAGCGCTGGATTAATAATTGATAGGAGAACAGCCCGGCAGTATTCAACATCTGATGATGCACGCCATCTATTGATGTCACGCCATCTATAGATGGCGGGGAATTTTGCCTGGCTGCTCTTTGTAGGTCGGATGTCTGAAGAGCAGCGTCCCCAGTGCATGCCGGTCGAAAGGAACCAGTGGCCAGAAATAGCTTTTTCCGCCAAACACCGGTGTAGTAATGATAGAAACTGACACTAGTGTCAATCCGATAACAAATCCCCAAGTGCCTCCGATTGCAGTGGTAATCAGCAGAAAAAACCGATAGATTCTAAGCCCGTCCGCAAAGTCAATACTGGAAAGTGACAGGGTTGTCAGAAGCGTCAAAGCCGCATAAAACAGGATTTCTACAGATGCCCAGTGCAGATCCACAGCAATATCTCCTATAATGAGTCCGCCTATGATAGAG
The DNA here is from genome assembly GCA_017465845.1 of Lachnospiraceae bacterium. GTDB lineage: Bacteria > Bacillota > Clostridia > Lachnospirales > Lachnospiraceae > Acetatifactor. Next base: position 3,405 of record JAFTVH010000015.1, read on the forward strand.
AGGGAACCGGAGAAACGTCCGGAACTCAGGGATGCGGAGTACTTGAACAGATCAAGTAGAAATTCCACCGCAAAGCAATAGAATATAATAGTGGGTCCAGGCAGATCCTGGGTGGATAACAGGCGCAGATTGTCAGAAACCTGTGGATAATATACGGTTATTAACAGGAATACAGGCATGAGCAGCAGATTCACGGGAATGCACAGGAACCGTACCGTTCGAAAATAGGTACCAACGACAGGACTTTTATAATAATCCTCCGGTGTCTGGGTGAACTGGAAGATACTGCAGGGGAGAATCATCACAGAGGGAGTATTATCCACAATCACTGCAATATAGCCTTCCGTGAGAAAGCTGCAGGCTACATCCGGCCGCTGGGTCCGATGGATGGAGGGCAGGGGGTGGTACCATTTTTCCGGTACTAACAGTTCTTCCAGGCTTCGCGTGCCCATGGTCAGAGTGGTTACTTTCAGACTTTGCAGCTTTTGGCGCAGTTGTTCAAGCAGCTTCTCATCTGCAAGGCCGCCCACGTAAGCGATGGCTACGTCTGTTTTGCTGATGGAGCCAACTGACACGATTTCAAAGGTAAGCTTCGGGGAACGGATGCGCCTCCGGATTAGATTGGTATTAAAGAGCATGGTCTCCACGAAGCCGTCCCTGGCACCATTTGTGACCTGTTCCGTTTCCGGTTCCTCGACGCTTCTGGTGGGATAAGTGCGCACATCAAACAGAATGGCTTGTTGAAAACCATCTATAAACAGTACAGAGGGGCCGCTCAGCACACTGCGCTCAATGTCCTCCCAGTTATCGGTAAGAGAGGCCTGGGCGTAGCCGATGCGGGTATTCATGTAGCGTGTCATTTCTTCTATGGTATTGTCCTGCATATACAGAGGATTTTGTAAATCCGAAAAAATCAGCTGCAGTACTTCCAGCTTACAGAAGCCGTTGATGCCGATCCAGTAGCCTTTGGTGCTGCCAAGATACAAATCTCTGGTGATAAAATCAAAGCTTTTCGGAATGGGAAACAGGGATTTGGCGTGGGCGATATTTTCTTCCAGGTGAATGGAAAGAGGGGTCATAATAATACCTCCTAGTTTTTGTTGACAAAGTTACAGTTCACCCCGCGCCATTCGCAAAGGCGCGCCTACGGCGCTTTCCGCTGCTTCGCAGCTATCTTTGCTCATAATCCGGCGCTCCCTCCGTCAGCCAAAGCATGAAAAGCCGCATGCAAGCATGCGCTTTTCGTGCTCTGGCTGACGTGTGAACTGTAGCTTGACAAATAGTGTGCACAGTGAGAAAATTTTTATACGAGAGCAAGTCACATCCGCCAAAAAATTAGAAGGTTTTGCGGCAGATTGAGGACCGGCAGAACTAATATATGGAGATCATGGATCGCTTGGGATAGAGGAATAATGTGCGCGCACAACGGTTATAGGGGCAGAATGTGTCTTAGCATCAGGCGCAGTTGGAGAGAAAATGTTAAACAGATTACTGGGGATTATATATATTTTGTTAAATAAAGGGACGGTGACTGCCGGAGAGTTAGCTCAGCGGTTCGAGGTGTCCGTGCGCACAATTTACCGCGATATTGAAGCGCTCAGTATGGCTGGTATCCCGGTGTATACGAAAAAAGGGAAAAACGGCGGCATCAGTCTGACTGAGCAGTTTGTCCTGGATAAAATGCTGGTGAGCAAAGAAGAACAGATTATGGGCAATATCGTGATATGACCCACCGCTTTGTAGAGCCGGTGCAGCTGTTTTTTAAAGAATATACCTGGTATCTCAGGGGTTACTGTCGAGAGCGGCAGGCCATGCGCCTGTTCAAGGTGCTCCGAATGAAACGGGTGCGGGTTACCGGGGAGGTGTTTACAGAGCGGACAGAGGTGAGTGAAGTGAAGCAAGTGAGTTTATCCATCATTTGTGAAAAGCCGGAAGTGTACCTGCCCTCTGCCACGCGTCGTGTTGTTATTAAAATCGATGCATCTGAGAGCTATCGTGTCTACGACCGCTTTGAGGAAGAGGAGCTGACGGTACTGCCGGATGGAAGCTTTATTGTCACGTTGGATTATATGCTGGATGACTGGGTGTACGGTGTGATATTGTCTTTTGGCCCAGCCGCCTGTGTGCTGGAGCCGGAGGATGTCCGGCAGGAAATGGCTGCCCGTATTGAGAAAATGCTTGGAAGATATAAGAAAGGAGCCTCAGATGAAACTGCTATTGGCAAGACACGGTGAGACAGACTGGAATGTAAGGAGCTGGATACAGGGAAGTACGGATATTCCACTGAACGACAGAGGAAAGGAGCAGGCAAGGCAGCTGGCAGAGAGCCTGTTGCACAGACAGCCTCCCATAGGTGCGATCTACACCAGCGGGCTGAAACGCGCCAGGCAAACTGCAGCCACTGTGTCCTGGCTGACGGAGGTGCCTTATAAAGTAGAACCGGGGTTAGAAGAATTTAATTTGGGCAGCTGGGAAGGGAAAACCTGGAAGCAGGTGCGCAGTGTGTACACACAGGAATATGAGAATTGGCATAAGAACCGCAGATATACCAGAATTCCTCAGGGGGAATCTTATCAGGATCTGTTGGACAGGCTGATTCCTGCCCTTAGGCGGATTGCGGAAAGGGAGCAGGCTGATACATTGATCGTTACCCACAGTGCCTGCATTATGACGCTGTTTTCCTATATCAATAATACACCGTTTGAAGATATGGTGAAGCTGTATCATACTGAAAATGGGGCGATTTATGAACTGGAAGGGGAACGGATTCTAGCGCTGTAAGTGTTTTTTTTCAAATATGACATGCTGGTGTCAGATTATCTTTGCTATAGTCTTCTTGTAACATGTTACGAAACCTTTCAAGCATCAGTAATACAATGTATCAGGAGGACAGGAAAATGGAAAACAGCACAGTAGAAAAATATTGCCTTTATTGTTACAGTGACGGTCATTTCCCATCGGAGTGCACCATGGAAGAAATGGCTGATTTCTGCGCTAAGTTCGAGGTAGAAGGGGGCAGGGCTGCCACATTGGAACAGGCGAAAGCGCAGCTGATGGCTTATTTCCCAACTTTGGAAAGATGGAAGAAATGACAATAAACGCAGCGTCAGAGGGAATTCCATACCAAGTAAGGAATCCCTCTGTAGTATAAAACTGTTACATTAATCCATCACCCGCGTCCACACCAACATTTCACTAACTCCTCGATTAGCAAATGCAAAATAAGGAATAAACCGAAGTGTCACTTGCTCGCATTCCCGAGAATAGACCCGGTACAATCCTTCCTGCTCTTTCTTTCGAAGCCCTTGTGTCAACAGCACAGGAACCTTATAACCATCATTCTCTTCCAATGAAAAAGCAGCTTGAGAGCTGATTCCCAGACTGCGGAGATGCTTCCCGTTGTCCGCTTCTTCCAGACAATACACCACCGGACCTCTGGCAACAGCCACACAGCCCGCATTATTCTGAACCGCTGCATTGGCTTCATAAAGTTGTACCTTCATGTCAAAGTTAAGATTGATTTCCCCTTCTGCAGCAAAATAAGCATATCCATTTTCCAAAGTATAAGGCTTATCCGCAGTGAAACCGGTGCACCAGCCGGGAATACGAACGGCTATCTGAGCAAAATCTGTCCCCTCAACCGTAATTTTCAGTGATCCGTCAGCAGGATAATCAGTCGTCTGTCGGATTACCGATTGCTGAATGGCTGCTTCACTGTTCATAAACTGATGTACGAATAAAGTATGCTCATCATAGGTATACATGAGCTCTTCAATGGAAGCGATGAAGCGCAGGACATTAGGCGGACAGCAGGAGCAGCTGAACAGTTCCACGCGCTGCATGATAGGCATGTGCCGCTTTTGCTCAGACGCTGTATTTACATTGGCAAAGTAAGGGTCGATTTCCAGCGGATTCTCATAGAAAAATGATTTTCCGTCCAGAGATACACCGGACAGGAAACCATTGTAGATCACACGCTCCACCGTATCTGCAAATCTGGAATCGGCCGATAACAGCTGCATTCGTTTGCAGAACATGGTCAGGGAAATGGCTGCGCAAGTCTCTGTATAAGCCACATCGTTGGGCAGAAAATAATCAGTAGCAAAAGCTTCGCCCATTTTGGTAGAGCCGATACCGCCGGTAATATACATTTTCTTATTTACTGCATCGTCATAGATTGCGCGGCAGGCTTCCAGATAAGCATCACTGTCATAGTGTCGTGCAATATCAGCCATGGCGCTGTAAAGATACATGGCACGAACGCAATGCCCCTCTGCGGTGTGCTGCTCGGTTAAGGGAAGCTGGTCCTGTGCATGGTATTTGTTGGTATAAGTATCTTTGGTATTATTGCCGTGCTTATCCAGGAAGAATTTGGATAACTGCAGATACTTCTCATCACCAACAGTATCATAAAGTTTTACCAGTGCCAACTCGATTTCCGGATGACCACAGGTGGTGAAAGAAGCAGTCTGATATACATAAAAAGTATCATAGATATAATCTGCGTATTTGCACATTGCCCTTAAAAACTTATCTTTTCCTGTAGCTTCGTAGTAGGCGCATGCGGCTTCAATCAGATGACCGGCACAATATAGTTCATGGTAGCCCCTGTGCTTGAAACGTTCAGACTGCCTCATGACAAGAAAATAACTGTTAAAATACCCTTCTTTAGTCTGATTCTCCACAATCATGTCGATTGCGTTCTCGCACAATTGTTCCAGCTGTGTATCATGATTCTTTGCAATAATGTAGGCCGCGCCCTCAATCCATTTGGCAACATCAGAATCCCAGAAAATATGGGGTGTATAGTTCATCCCCTCCTTCCAGCTACAGTCCAGTGCTTCAAAACGGTGAGAATCCGCAAAACGGTTATAAACGGCGTGGGAGGTAACCTCTGCATTGATGGTCTGGCGATTTTTCCAGAAACCGTCAGTGATGTGCACATTTTTATAACTTATGCCCTGATATTTTTTCATAAAGCTTGCATCCTTTCCATGTTGGGGTTAAAATGAGTGTATCAAAAATTGGCTGCTGCAGCATTTGCAACCCCCATGACAGATATAAAAAACTCTGTTTTTATGGAGATTTACAAGATGATTATAGTATTATTACAGGTGCAGATACAACCGCCAAAAGGACAGAGAAGGAGTGAAAATGAGACCTTATGACAGAAAAAATCATGCAGAAAAAAATTGCGCCGGAAAAGATTATGTCGGAGGAGATCACGTTGAATGAGATTACATTTGTGCACGGGGGACTGTTCACTTCAGAAGGAATCTGGATACATCCCAATATCCGTATCGATACTACGGAGCTGATCGTGATGACAAAGGGGGAGGCATATCTGGAGGAAGATGGCTGCCCTTATCATCTTCTGCCGGGCAGTTACCTGCTCTTTGAACCGGGAAAGCTTCATGGCGGCACCAGACAGAGTACGGAGCAGGTTTCTTTTTATTGGTTTCATTTTCATGGAAAGCTGCCGGACAGTTTTGCAGGCAAAACAGGTGCGCTGCCGGAAAGAGACCGTATCGATCTCTTATGCCGACAACTGCTCCATTATGCCAATACACCATCCTGTGCCAAGGCAGCATCTGACTACTGCCTGCGTCTGCTTCTTTTGGAAGTGGACCTACAGTGCCGTCAGCCTGCCGGAGGCACCATCCGTTTCAGTGAAATCTGTGAATGGATCCGGATGAATGGGGAAAAGCCTTTGACGTCTACTGATGTGGCATCGCAGTTTGGGTATCATGAGGATTATCTGGCCAGATTATTTCGTAAGAATCTGAATTGTACTATGAAACAGTATATCATAAAGACAAGGATGGCATATTTGAAGACCCAGCTGCTTTCCACGGATTTAAGCCTTAAAGAGATTGCATGGAAAGCCGGGTTTCAGGAGTATAAATATTTTTTGAAGTTTTTTACCATTCATGAGGGAATGACACCTACGGCATTTCGAAATCTGTATTTTAATACTCATGAAAATAAGCGGTGAAAAAGGCTGTGCAGTCCCCGAAATGGAGACACTGTACAGCCTTTTCGTCATATGGTCTCATACATCAACTCTTCCAGTGAAACCAAAATAACATCTTTCACCTGCAGAGCAGCCTCTATAATTGCATTGCTGAACCCTGACTTGGAAAACAATACAAACCATGTATGATTCCTTTTTAAAGTCATAACATCTGCTTTTCTTCGAAGTTCACAGAGAACAGAATAATCCAGCGGTTCATTTCTCCACTTACATTCGCAAATCAAATAATCGTTGCCATCCCTGGCGACATGATCGATTTCTACCTGCTCATGTTCCCGCGAGTGGGGATTAGTTCCCCACCACCGACCAATTTCAGTAAACAAAATAGGAAGATTCCCCAAGCTGTTCTGATACAGCAGATAATCCCGGCAGATGCGCTCAAATACCAACCCCATGTAGTGGCTGTAATCACATTCAATTTTACGCTTCCATACAATTTCTCCTGCGTCCATTTCCAGCAGGGAACGATTTGGGGCCACATACCGGTACCAGAACCGGAACATGAAATCGGAAAGAGCATACAATGTCTTTCTGGACGAGTCTTTCTCTCCAAAAGGTGTCTCTTTTTCCACGATTCCCAGTTCTTGTAAGGTCTTCATATATTTCAGGCATTTTGCTGCTTCTTCCCCTGTCTTTGTGGCAATTTCGTTGGATTTTGATGCTCCCCCTGCAATTGCTTCAATAATGGCGCAGTATACCCCGGGTTCCTGGACTTCCTGGCGAAGCAGCAGCAATGGCTCTTCATACAAATACCCCATGGGATTCAGGAAGATTTCCTGAATATTTTCTTTCAGAGTTCTGTTCGGACGGACCTGCTTGAGGTACATAGCCGTACCGCCAAATGCGCCGTACAGCATAAGCTTCTCTTCAGCGGAAAATTCCTGCAAAAATTTTACACTGGTGCGGTAATCAAAAGGTTTCATATGCAGCTGGGCCGTTCTGCGTCCGAATAGCGGACTTTTTGCACCAAGAACTTCTTTTTCCATAAAGCCCATATAGCTGCCGCACAAAATCAGGAATATTTTTCCGAATTGAAGCTGATGATCAATCAAATGCTGCAGCACGGAAAGAATCGCCGGATTGATATTGGCCAGATAAGGAAATTCATCAAAGACGAGAACCAAAGCTCCTTCCTGTTGCCTGTTGTTAAGGTATATCAGGGCTTTTTCCCAGGAAGTGAAGGGTTCTAAAGTATCTTCTTTATAATGCTGAAATACGAGAGTTGAAAATTTCTCCAGATTCAGTTTCTCATTACTCTGCTCTGCGGAGAAAAAGATAGATTGTTTATTCTTACAAAACTCTCGTAACAGAGATGTTTTCCCCACACGCCTGCGGCCATAAAGCACAAAAAGCTGGAAACAATCTTCATTATAAAGATGATTTAATTCCGCAAGTTCTTTTTCTCTTCCGATAAACATAGCAGCATCTCCTCCATCAGAAACAATTGATTAAAAGAATTAACTTTAAAGTAATTTACTTTCAAGTTAATTATACCAATAGGATATGCAAATAGCAAGAGAAATATTCTTTAAAGCCAGATAAATATGCAGAAGACAAAGAGGCATCGGTTATCCCCCTTTTTTAACAAAATTGCCCGTAGTAAAATTTCACTGATTGTGCTAAAATACCTAAGTTAAATTTAGAGTAGGTAGTGTAAAGCAAGTTATGAAAAACCCGGAGCCGAAAAAATAGGCTCAATTGAACCTTGAAAATTGCAGATATATCAGTTTTCTGCAGCTGCCGCCACCCTTGACAGCATACAGAAGCAATGCTCTGGTCCGCGTACC
>JAFTVH010000099.1 GCA_017465845.1 Lachnospiraceae bacterium
AAAGACAGCCCCATTTATGCAAACAGGGCCGCTGGTCTCCATTTTTTACTTCCACTTAAAGATAACGATACCCGCCACTGCCACGGCCATGCCGATAGCTTTTCTCCATTCCCAGGGCTGTTTCTCTGTGCCGAACAAGCCAAACAATTCGATCAGATAAGCCACAAGAAGCTGTGCTACTACAATCAACATGACCGCTCTGGCGGGACCAAGAGAATCCATACTCTTGATAACGGTATATGTGATAAAAGCTCCGATGGCTCCACCCAAAAGCATATATTTAGGATTCACCTGAAATACTGCCATCAAGGAACTTCTGTCTGTCATCAGCCATGCTCCAAGACAAACCAAGAGTGCGGTAAACTGAACAAAAGCATTGGCCGCCCAGATACTGGAGGCTTTTGTGACCTGGGTGTTAAATACCCCCTGAATACTCATCAATGCGCCTGATATTAAAGCAATAAAAAAACCAACCATATGGAAATACCTGCCTTTCTTGTAATAGCATTTCCATTTGACTGGTTTTTATGCTTTGTTCGGAATGCTTCTTATTCCAAGCGCTTTTTCCTATTCGATTGCCTGAACCTGGACCTGAATCTGATCTGACAGATCCTGTACCAGCTCCGCCACGTCGCTTCCATTCCAAACTTTAGAGAAAAGAACTTCCAGCTGAATCCAGAAATTGCTGGTAGACATCATTTTAGGAAGTGATACACTATCAGTATATTCGGCCATAAAAGTCTGAACCGGTCCATTATCCGGCTCAGTCGTCAGGTTGGCAGAAAGCCGTCCTGTACGTTCATAAAAATCTTTGCTACACTCAGTAACCAGGTAAGCTGCAAACTCATTTGCCAGTTCTTTCTGCTTTGAGTAACCGTTGACAACAATCGCACTGGTTACAGACAGGGAACGACTTTCCAGCGTACTGCTGACTGCAGGCATAGTGGCGATTCCGTAATCAAAGCCGAAGGTTCCTTCTGCCTTCGCCTGCTCCAGTTTCTCTATGACATCTGTGGTAGCAATAGTAAATACAATTTTACCGTTAATAAAATCTTCTACTACAGAATCAAAGGTCACCGTGTCTGATTCGATAAAGAAGAACTGATTCAGTGCCTTATACACCTCAAGACACTGCACGGCCTCTTCATTATTAATGTTGATATTGGACTCATCATCCCCGGGGTCGCCGCCTACGATCATATACTTACCCACAATCCAGTAATTATAGAAAATATCAGACACATCCCATTTCATGATACCTTCTACCCCTTCCGGTACATCAAAGCTATCACCGATGTACAGGATATCATCTACGGTAGAAGGAATGGCTCTTTCCATATAATAGGCAGTCAGTTCATCAGAAGACATTGCCTGACGCTCTTCCAGGGGCAATTCGTCAGAAATCGTAAGACCGCCTTCCGTAATCTCCCCCTCTGGGCTACCGTTTTCTCCGGCATTAGTCCCCCCTGCAGCACCCGTGTCCTCCCAAGTGTCCTCCTCAGCCCCTTCCGGTGCCGTTTCTTCGCCGGTACTTTCCAGATCCTTCCCGGCCTGCTGCGCCGCCCACTCCTGCAGATATGTCTCGTTATATACCAGGGCGCTGGTCTCAAAACTCAAGGGGTATCCTACTATTTTGTCATGATAGGTCACCGCCGAAAGCGCCGTCTGCGGAAAATACTCTGTGGTACAGACTCCCGCTTCATCGTGGACAGGACTTGCCAGACCCGCCAGATATGCTTTCTCCAGGGATTCATGACTGAGCAGGTAAAGGTCCGGCACACGGGAAGAATGAAGGGATGACTGATTCACTGCTTCCAGGAATTCGCTGTCCTCCACCAATACCGGTATGACGCGGACATCTCTGCCCTCCCCGAAAGAAACTGCCGCACTGTTGAAAAAATCAGTCATAGTATCATCTGCATACCAGAAATATAACGTTTCTTTACGGTTAAACACAGACAGACCGGCAAGCCTTTCTTCAGCTCCGGTCATGTCCACTCTGCTTCCTGCCACGCAGGCACCGACCATACAGATCAGTGCCAGCACGGCAATTATCCTTCTTTTCAAATGCATTACATCACCTCTTCAATGCAAGGGGCCAGAATCTGAATCATTTCATCTACATTCTCTTTGGTAATCACCAAAGGCGGAACGAACCTGATGATATTGGTACCAGCATTGATCAATATCAGGCCTTTTTCCAGCGCCTTATTGATGATCGGACCTACAGGGCACTTAAATACCAGTCCCTGCATCAGCCCTGCACCACGTCTCGTCTCGATGCAGTCATACTTTGCAGCCAGCTCATCCAGCTTCTCTTCCAGATAAGGAGCCACATTGCGGACATTTTCAATGACCTTCTCTTCTTCAAAGAGGTCGAATACCTTGCTGACTGCGGCTGTTGCCAGAGGATTGCCGCCGTAAGTCGTGCCGTGGTCGCCTGCCACCAGAGAATGTTCTGCTACTTTACCTGACAAAAGGAATGCGCCTACCGGTACACCGCAGCCCAAAGCCTTGGCAGTAGTCATGATATCCGGCTTCACGCCATAACGCTGCCATGCATACATATAACCGGTACGTCCCATACCGCACTGAATTTCATCAAAGATAAGCAGGATATCCTTCTCATCGCACAACGCACGCAATTTCTTCAAAAATTCTTCTGTTGCAGGGAAGACACCGCCTTCTCCCTGAACAGGCTCCAGAATGATGGCGCAGGTCTTATCAGTCACCTGACTTACAACACTTTCATAATCATTCAGATCGGCAAAACGGATATTTCCGATCATCGGTTCGAAAGCTTCCCTGTAGTGGGGATTGCCCGTTACTGACAGCGCACCGTAGGTTCTTCCGTGGAATGAATGATTCATTGCAATAATTTCATGATCAGTGCATCCATCTTTCAAAAATGCATATTTTCTTGCAGCTTTGATAGCGCCCTCATTGGCTTCGGCACCGGAGTTGGTGAAAAATACCCTGTCCATGCCAGATGCTTTCTTAAGCTTTTTAGCTGCTTCAACAGCAGGTACGTTATAATAATAATTAGACGTATGAATCAGCTTATCAATCTGATCCTTCAATGCATTATTGTATGCTTCATTATGATATCCCAAAGCAAACACTGCAATTCCTGCACAAAAGTCCAGGTATTTCTTGCCGTCCAGATCATACAGATTAACACCGTCACCTTTGTCCAGGACGATCTGGTACCGGTTATAGGTGTGAAGCAGGTCGGCTTCCGCCTGCTCGATATACTCTTTCATCATCATAATTCTTTCTCCTCATCAGCGATAATTGCAGTACCAACCCCGTGATTGGTGAAGATTTCCAGAAGCAGACAGTGCGGAATCCTTCCATCCAGAATATGTACTCTGTTAACGCCGTTCTTTACTGCTGAGGTACAGTTGCTCAGCTTCGGAAGCATTCCGCCGCCGATGAAGCCGCCGTTAATCAGTTCATCTGCCTGATCAGCAGTCAGTCTGGAGATAAATGAGGACTTATCATTGATATCCTTGTACAGCCCCTCGATATCAGTCAGGAATGCAAGCTTCTCTGCATGAACAGCTTTCGCAATGGCACACGCAGCATCATCTGCATTGATATTATAGGTCTGGAAATTCTCATCCAATCCGATAGGAGCCACGATAGGCAGGAAATCCTTCTCCAGAAGGTCATACAGCACCTTCGGATCCACACCTGTGATCTCGCCTACATAGCCGATGTCCTGACCATCGGAATATTTCTTCTCAACTGTCAAAAGACCGCCGTCCTTACCGCTGATACCGACTGCTTTCACACCCAGCTCCTCAACCATGGTAACCAGGCTCTTATTTACCTTACTGAGTACCATTTCTGCAATTTCCATAGTCTCTTCATCAGTTACACGCAGGCCGTTGACAAATTTTGCTTCTTTTCCGACTTTGCCTACCCAACGGCTGATCTCCTTACCGCCGCCGTGTACAATAATGGGCTTAAAGCCTACCAGCTTTAACAGTGTGACATCTTTGATGACGTTCTTCTGCAGCTCTTCATTGCTCATAGCGCTTCCGCCGTATTTTACTACAATAATCTTACGATTGAATTTCTGAATATAAGGAAGGGCCTCAATCAGCACCTCAGCCTTTTTTAATACTTGTTCCATATCCTTTTCCATTGTTCTATCCCTTTCTTGCTTTTCAATCTGCCACTATATTAACTGCGGTAATCTGCATTAATTTTCACATAATCATAACTAAGATCACAACCCCATGCGGTAGCCTGGGCATCTCCCATGTGCATATCTACAAGTACTGTTACCTCAGGGTCGGAAAGAATCTTCGTTGCTTCTTCTTCACTATAATCACATGCTACGCCATTTCCGAAAATCTGCATCTTTCCGCTCTTGCTCTGGAAATAGAGATCTACATTTTCGGGATCAAATTTCGCTCCTGAATATCCCAGTGCACAGAGGATTCTTCCCCAGTTGGCGTCATGTCCGAAGATAGCTGCCTTTGTCAGAGAAGAGCAGATGACTGACTTCGCCAGGATCTTGGCATCCTCTTTGGTAGCCGCATTGGTGACAATAGTCTCAAACAGTGCTGTCGCACCTTCTCCGTCACCTGCCATCTTCTTGGCAAGTGCGGTGTTGATGGTGTTCAGTGCCTCACAGAAAGCATCGAAATCTGCGCCTTCTTCTGTAATTTCCTCATTACCTGCCAAACCGTTAGCCAACACCAACAGTGTATCGTTGGTGGAAGTATCACCATCTACGGAAATCATGTTAAAGGTATCAGCAACGCTTGCTTTTACAGCCTTGGTCAGCATTTCCTTGGAGATATTCACATCTGTGGTCACAAATCCCAACATTGTACACATATTGGGGTGAATCATACCGGAACCTTTGCACATGCCGCCTACTGTCACAGTCTTACCGCCGATTTCCACGGTTACTGCTGCCTGCTTGTGTACGGTATCGGTAGTCATGATTGCTTTTGCTGCTGCCAGACCGGCTTCCGCACCGGGAGCCTTTGCTGCTGCCAGCAGTTCGATTCCTGCCGTGATCTTCTCTACATCGATCTGCTTACCAATCACACCGGTAGAAGCTACCAGCACGGCGCTTTCCGGTATATTCAGCACTTCTCCTGCTTTTACAGCTTCTGCTTTACAGCAGTCCATACCCTGCTGACCGGTACAAGCATTAGCAATGCCGGAATTGACTACGACTGCCTGCACGTAAGGTGAATTCTCTACTACGTTGCTGTCCCATACTACGGGAGCTGCCTTAACGATATTGCTGGTAAAAGTGCCTGCTGCCTTACAAGGTACGGTACTGTATACAAGCGCCATATCTGTCCTGTTCTGATATTTGATACCTGCTGCTGCAGCTGCTGCTTCAAAACCTTTTGCTGCGGTTACACCGACATCTATAATCTTCATCTTCTTTTCCTCCATGTCACTCTATTGATTAAAAGCCGTAATATTAGCCTCATTTAACGTAAAATCATAATAATTCAAATCCAAACGATGTGTCCAGCCTATTCTGTTCCAGAATGCATTGCCCACATCGTTCTTGGTAAAAGCAATCAGGCTTACCTTGTTGATATGCTCTTCCTTCAGCGCGTTCATGCAGAACACTACCATATCCTTGCCGATGCCAAGCAGTCTGTAGTCCTCCCGGACACACACATGATACAGGCAGCCTCGTCTTCCGTCATGGCCGCAGAGGATTCCTCCTACGATCTGACCGTCCTCAGACACTGCCACAACACTGGTAGTAGGGTTACGTCTCAGGAACAGCTCCACGCCTTCTCTGGAATCATCGATACTTCGGATACCAAAGCCCTTAATGGTCATCCACAGAGCATACAGCCCATCATAATCTTCAATTGTCATTGTCCTGATTTCGTAACTTTTCTTCTCCACTTTTCTCACTCGCTTTCTCTTAATCACTGCATTCCTTATGCAGCGCTACTTGTGCTGCATCGCTTGCGTTGCACTGCTTGCACTGTGCTCCTTATACTGCACTGCTTGCCCACCACATTACTGCTCCTGCCATGCCAGGTCTACCGTCAGATAATCATGCTTCACCGCCGGCAAGAACTTTTCCAGCAGATCTTTCATGGCTATCCGCATACTGGTGGTATTGATGCAAGGGTGAAATCCCAGATACTCTTCCGCCAATACATCCTTATCTATCACCATCTGCACATGATGATCATGATCATTCATCAGCCCCATCACACTGACGGAACCGGGAGTAATATCAAGATATTCCTCCATATATTCCCGGGGTGCAAAGCTGAGTCTGGGACTCTCGATCTGATGACAGAAATCTTTCGTGACAAAACGCTTCTCTCCCGGCATCATCAGCAGATAAAATTTGGTCTTCTGAGTATTACACAGGAAAATATTCTTGCAAAGGTGAATCCCCAGCACACCGTCAATACTGTTGCAGCCTTCTATGGTAAAAATCGCCTCATGGTCGATGCGCGCATATGTAATCCCAAGTTCATCCAACAGGTCATATACTGCTATCTCTTTCTTAAGACGCCCGGTTTCATCTGCCGGCCTTCCCTGATGTACCACAATCTCACTTGTATCTGCCATAAAATCCTTTCCTTCCGTTGCAGCCTGCTTGCGTGCTTTCTTTATATTACCACATTTTGCATAAATATCAACTATTATTTTCATTTTATGCATTATTTATAATTATTCATGCATAATTATGCATATTATGCAATTAAAATACATTTTTTCATGTAGAAAATGGGACTCTCTTCTCTTTACAGCACTTTTTTCCATTAATGACCACATTCTTTATAAATATACTGCATTTTACAACAGATGGCAACCCACAAAATGACGAAAAATATCTTATACTTTCTGTTTTGGCACAAACTCGATCTTAAGAACCATATCCATGCCTTCCGCCAAACGCTAACACCGACGGATAAAAATTTCATTTTTCAGCTTCTATCCGCCTCAGAACACTTTAGAGTTCACAAATCAATATCCTGTACACCCAAAGTTTAGAAAGAACCCGCAAAAATCTGTATATGCCCAAATAACCTCCGAATATGGTACTTACACATCCACTTTGTGTGTGCTAAATCATTGGTCTTGTTGGCCATATTAATCACCTTTCCTTCTATAGTAGTGGCTTTGACACCTCTATTCTACTGCGAAACGGGCTAAGGCCCAGAAATAAAAAGAACATATTGCAGTCAGGTAATTAACTGCAATATGTTCTTTTTTATGTAAACCGCATGCCGGATCTGACATTTTATCAAGGTCAGCCATCCATTTCCACTATCCCTGATTCAATATCTGCGCAATCTTCTCGATCATCTCATCTTCCTTCAACCGGAACTTAATCTCCACTCGTCTGGAAGCTGCCATATCCACTTCATCCGTTCCTTCCTTATATATCGGATCACTGTAAGAGCGACCATTGACAGTAAGGAGCTGTTGCAGCTGCTCGATCTTTTCTTCGGAAAGCCCGTTCTTTTTATCCATGCAGAACTTTGCAACCGCATTGGCCCGGTTATAAGAAAGATCCATATTGAGCTGATAACCGCTGTTGGTATCGGTATGTCCCTCAATAATGATTTCTGCTATGTAAGGGCGATAATTGTCCTGAAGCAGCACATCCAGGTACAACGGAATGACTTCCCTTAAGGACTCTTTGCTCTCGCCGGTCAGCATATAGCTGTTATTGCTGAACAGTACGTCTGAAGAGAATGTGATGGATCCCGTCTGCGCATCTACACTCATACTGGAATTATTGAACGTTGCCTGCAATTCTCCGATAATATCAGTCCTGATGCCCACGATATCCTGCAGTTCGCTCCTGGTAGCATCCAGTTCCGCCTTGGTCGTCTCCATCTCCTGATTAGCCGCCGCCAATTCTGCTTTGGCATTCTCTATCTCCAAATATGCCGCATTCAGTTCTTCCTGGGTAGTAGCTGCCTTATCATAAGCAATCTGCAATTCGGCCAGGGAGTCAGCCAGTTCTTTATTGGAAGCCTCTATTTCCTGCCTTGACTGCTCCAGGTTCAGCTTCGCGTTATCTAACTCCAGTTGGGCAGCATTTAGTTCCAGTTGGGCAGCATTCAACTCCAGCTGCGCAGCATTCAGTTCCAGTTCCGTCTGCTCCAGGTCTGTGGTCTTCTGCCTGTAAATCATCAGCGTAATGGCAATGATCAATATGAAAATAAGCAAAAGTGCAGCCATCATATCCGAAAAAGATTGCCAGTAGCTGGGTTCCTCGAAGGCAGCTCTTCTTCTGCGATTATTTCTCATACATATCCCTCATCTGATTGTAAGTATATAACTGGTTGCTAAGTTCATCATTAATCATATTGCAGGTAGCGTCAAGCTGCTCTTCCTGTTCTTTCAGGTTCTGAACGATCTGCTCCTGACGGTCTACCAGCTGCTCCAGTGATCTCTGCATGGAGCGATTCACTGCCTGCAGTTCCCTCGTAGTCTCTTCCATGCTGCGATAGTCCCTGGAACACTGCTCCTGTGCTTTGCAGGCATAGTTCAGGATTCTGCCCATCTTCTCAAATTCTGTTCCCAGAGACTGGGACATCTGAGAAACAAACTGGTTCACAATACGCTCCACGGCCTGGGTCTGCTCCATGGCATTCCCTTTCAGGAGTTCGGTCATCTGCTTCAATGAGTTTGTCATATTGGCCTGATAAATCAGCATAGCCTTGGAATTCTCATCAGCACTGGGAACCTCCGGACTTACATACTCTCTGTAAATTTCCTGGAATTCTCCCAGCACACTGTAAGCTTCTGCCATGATACTTCTATAGATGAAATTAAATACCAGCGAGAAGAAGATACCGTAAACGGACGTATGAAACGCCACCTTCATACCTTCCAACAAAGGACCTACATTATCTGAAATTGTATAAATATTATTTCCATCAAAAGAGATAAGACCCATGGACAATCCCAGGAAAGTACCAAGGATACCAAGTCCGGTCAGAGTGCCGGACACTGCGGAATTGTAATGAGACATTGCCACACGGTCAAGCAGCTCTTCATTAATATATTCATCAAGATCACAGACTGCCTTCAGGCCTTTTCTCGTCTGAAAGGATGCCATTCTCTTCTGATATCTGCGGAAAGCTCCATCCAGAACCTCATTACCGAATACTTTCTTGCGGGTGCGATAAGAGTCCCACAGGCATTCCTGCTTCTCTTTATATTCTTTCTCTATCACTGCGCAGGCTGCCTCCAGTGCATCCGTAAACAGGTTCAGCCTTCCGAAGCTGATAGCCGATATGACGAACATGACACCAATTACCGCCAAAAATCCTACGTTGATCAGCAGGTTACTGATAGACGTGACTTCGCCTGTAAATACGCCATTGATGTATAATATGAATACCACCATCAGGACGTAAAGCAGAAATAATATGTAATAAAGATTTTTCTTCATCGTGAGACTTCCTCCGCATCCGATGATAATCATCCGGCCAAAAGCATCTCAGTCCACGTTTGCCTCTGCACTATGCCGACAATTTGCCAAACAATTATCCTCTATTTTACAAATAATGTAACATATTCAGTCTTTTTTCTCAAGATGCCTGTAAAAATCTTAAACAAATCTTAAAGTATCCCTTCTCCGATCATATTCCTTTCCTCTTGTGTCACTTCGAAGTTTTTGCATTATTATTCATCTTATTCATATTTTATGCATTATTTGTGCATATTATCTCAGATTTATTCATTGAAATATTTAAAATATGCATATATTTTTACTTGCAATCTTCGGACATTTGGTGTATATTATCAACAGAGTAATTATTAACAGTATTCACAAATGGAGGCTTACATATATGAAAGAAAAAGTAGTTCTTGCTTATTCAGGTGGTCTTGATACCACCGCTATCATTCCCTGGTTAAAGGAGAATTTTGATTATGAAGTAATCTGTGTCTGCATCGACTGCGGACAGGCAGAAGAGTTGGACGGTCTGGAAGAGCGTGCTAAGTTCTGCGGCGCTGAGAAGCTGTATATCCTGAACGTTATCGATGAGTTCTGCGACGAGTACATCGTTCCCTGCGTACAGGCTAATGCTATTTATGAGAACAAGTATCTGTTAGGTACTTCCATGGCAAGACCTCTGATCGCCAAGAAGCTGGTTGAGATCGCACGTAAGGAAGGCGCTGTTGCTATCTGCCACGGTGCTACCGGTAAGGGTAACGACCAGATCCGTTTTGAACTGGGCATCAAAGCTCTGGCTCCCGACATCAAGATCATCGCTGCATGGAGAAATGACAAGTGGACCATGGATTCCCGTGAGTCTGAAATCGAATATTGTAAAGCACACGGTATCGACCTTCCTTTCTCTGCGGATTCTTCTTACAGCCGTGACCGTAACATCTGGCACATCAGCCATGAAGGTCTGGAACTGGAGGATCCTGCCAACGAGCCTAACTTCGATCATCTGTTAGTGCTGAGCACTACACCTGAGAAGGCTCCCGATGAAGGCGAATATGTTACCATGACTTTTGAAAAAGGTGTTCCTACTTCCGTAAACGGCGAGAAGATGAAAGTATCTGACATCATTCACAAGCTCAACGAACTGGGCGGCAAGCATGGTATCGGTATCATCGATATCGTAGAGAACCGTGTTGTAGGTATGAAGTCCCGCGGTGTTTATGAGACTCCCGGCGGAACTATCCTGATGGAGGCTCATCAGCAGCTGGAAGAGCTGATCCTTGACCGTGATACTTACGCATTAAAGAAAGAAATGGGCAGCCGTTTTGCAAGCCTTGTATATGAATGCAAGTGGTTCACTCCTCTTCGTGAAGCAGAGCAGGCATTCATTGAGAAGACTCAGGAATATGTAACCGGTGAAGTAAAATTCAAGCTTTATAAGGGCAACATCATCAAAGCCGGAACTACTTCTCCTTATTCTCTGTACAATGAGAGCATCGCTTCCTTCACTACCGGTGACCTTTACGATCATCACGATGCTGAAGGCTTCATCAATCTGTTCGGTCTCTCCTGCAAGGTACGTGCTATGAAGATGCAGGAAACCGGTCAACTGGAGAAATAAGTATGACGATAGGTACCGTTATTCTTCTCTATCTTATCATAGTGAACTTAACGGGCTTCATCCAAATGGGTGTAGATAAAAGAAAGGCCATCCGGAATGCCTGGCGCATTCCGGAGGCCCGTCTTTTTTTATGTGCTCTTTTAGGCGGAAGTCTTGGTTCCATCCTGGGTATGTATTTTTTTCGTCATAAGACAAAGCACTGGTACTTTGTCTGGGGTATGCCTGCCATCCTCATTCTGCAGGTTATCGTTATGGGATTTGGTATTCATTTATTCTTACAGCGTTGACCACAAAACGTCTGCCTTCTGTGGAGCATGTGGAGAGTGTAATGACTTTATCGTCCTTATCCACACTTACTCCGGTATCTATCCAGGAATGTCTCTTCATGCTCTGCACAAGCTGACCGAATTCCTCTGACGGATCATAATAAATAGTATAGATAGCATCATCCTCTGCAATATCACTGTATGCAAAAATCTGATACTCATAAGCTGCATCCTCTGTATAAATCATGAAATAGGGCGCTTTCTCATAGCCGCCTTCTTCCTTATAATTCTTCAGCTTACCGAACATGCTTCCGTCTTTCATATTATGTCCATAAATGATGGTGTGGCTGTCCAGAAAATCACTTGTATTCAATGTCTCCATAAAAATGCTTCCGGAATTGTTCGCCATCCCCGACCAGGTATGACGTAAATACTCATCGTTGGTACTTCCCTGCATAACCGGATAACTGATGTCCAGATTCAGGAACTTGATCCAGCCAACCACATCCTCATTCTGCTTACGCAGCTGGGAAATTGCATTACATACTGATTCCCTTTCCTTCTTAGCCTGGGTTCTTGCCTGGGCAAGTTCCTCTGCCAGTTTTCTGGCTTCCTCGTCATCCTCATCAAGTGTCTCCTGTGCAGCCGTTTCTTCCGAACTTTCCTCCCGAGAAACAGGCTCTGAACTTTCCATTTCGCTTTCTGTATCATTGTCTGCTATTACAAAAATCTCTTCCCGAAGCCTGTCATATTCCATCCGGCTATCACGATATTCTTTCAAGGTGCTGCCGATATTCCATAAAGACAAAATGATCAGGCAGATACAAACGATCAGAACAAGTATACTCCCTATCTTCTTTATATCTATCTTCTTCATATCTATCATCCTTTCCTTACACATAACATATTACCAGAATATTATAACAGACTGTTTTGAAAATTCCTATAGAAAAATAGAAATTCTACGAATAAAAAGCCCAAATAAAGAGCCCAAGGCGCATCACCTCAGG
>JAFTVH010000100.1 GCA_017465845.1 Lachnospiraceae bacterium
GTAAGCTGTCTTGACTACTACAATGAGCGTCACGCTTTGAAGTTATATTGAACCGCCGTATGCCGAACGGCACGTACGGTGGTGTGAGAGGGGAGAGAAAATCTCCCCTACTCGATTGGTGTGGAAAGAGATGTTGTGGTGGATGAACTGCAGTTTTATTTTGAGTCCACCATGGCGGTTGGTATTCCACGGGAGGAATTGGGATTGCAAACTGTTCAATCTGATGCTGGAAAAGGGGAAGAAGCTTGAGCAGGAGTGTATAAAATTTGCAGAATCCTATAAAAACTGCAATAAAAGAGCTAGTACGTGCGGGCTTTTTGCAGTTTTTTTGAAAAAACAGTGACTTTTCATCTTGATTAGTATATAATAATACTAAAAGTGAGAGGAAGGTGCTATTATGGAACCATATAAAGCGTCAAAATTGCCGATTGATTACAAAATTGACAAGGAAATGCTTAAACTAATTGCAGAAGCAAATGCTAAATACGGTGAATACAAGTCTTTGCTGAATACGCTGGAGTTTGATTCCGGCTTCTTTTTGGACTCTGTTTTATTGAATGAAAGCTATAAGTCTACGCAGATAGAAGGTACGCAAATTTCGCAGGATGAAATGTATTATTTGAAATATATGGTGCAGTCAGATGACAACAGGGAAATACAGAATTTAAAAAATACAGTATTATATGCTTATGAAAATATACGTAATGGCGGCAGATTTAATATCGCCTTTGTAAATGATTTACATCGTATGGTTTTAGACAGTGTTCGCGGTTCGGAAAAAACACCGGGACAAATCAGAACGGTACAAAACTGGATTGGTCCGCGTGGTGTCGGCATAGAAGGAGCAACATTTATTCCACCAAAGCCGGAAGATGTTTACGAGCTTTTGCTAAATTTATACGAATATATGAATGATGAGTTTATAGACCCGCTGCTTGTAAACGTGGCTGTTTCTCATGCACAGTTTGAAACGATACACGCTTATAAAGACGGAAATGGACGACTTGGCAGAGCATTAATTCCGGTTCAGATGGCCATGTTGGACGGAGAAAAGCCTATTTTGTATATGTCAGAAATTTTGGAATTATACAAGCCTTCTTATCAGAGAAGTCTAATGGAAAGCAGGAGGGGTAATCTGGCTGGTTTTATTAAATTCTTCCTTCAGTGCACGATTGACCAGTGTAATAGCTATATTTATAAAATCGAGCGAATCAAAACAATATATAAAGAAGATATGCATAAAATTAAAAGCATTAAGGGAAATTCTATTTATAGAGTTATGCCGTTATTGATGCGGCAGATTGTCTTTACCAAAAAGGAAGTGGTTGAGGAAAGTGGACTTTCTTTGAATGCAGTTACCAAGATATTTAAGGAATTAGTAGAATTAGGCATTATAGTGCCGGATACAGCTGTGGTAAAGAAGGGTTTCCGGTATCAAAGAATTTACGAAGTATTTGTTGGAAGCAGAGAGTTTTAAATTGAAAGAGAGGTATTGATAATTGATATGAAAAGGTATATACTATGTATATACCAAAAGGCGAGGAGGTTTTTATATGCAGGCACAAGTAAAAGAATGGGGAAATAGTCAAGGAATTAGACTTCCAAAAGAAATACTAAAAAGTGCAGGAATTGCATTGAATGAGATTTTAGATGTTAAGGTTTCAAATGGTGTAATTACTTTAGTAAAACCGTTTCGTCACAAAACATTGGAAGAACGAGCAGCAGAATTTGATGGAAAGTTAATGCTTGACGGTGAATATGATTGGGGCGAACCTGTCGGAAGAGAGGTATGGTAATGGAAGTTTTGCATCAAGGAGACATTCTTAAAATAGAGAAAATTAAACATCCGGTATTGGTTGTCAGTAAGGATTTTTTTAATACCAGTGGTGAAATAATAGGATGTCCGATTATTAGTAATTCTATGCCTGGCCCTCTTCATATATGGATGTCTACAGAAGAAAATGAAGGATATATACAATGTGAAAAACTTGCATTATTGGATTTATCTATTCGTGGACATAAAAAAATAGAACGATTGCCTGTTTCTGAAATGATCAATGTATCGGATGCCATTCAAAGTATTTTTGAGTATATTTGATAATATCAAGTCTGGAATGATTTATAGATTTTTTTCAATATGTATTAGAAGTAATCCGTAGGGTAGAAATATTCTGCGGATTTTTTATATGGGTAATTGACGAACGACAGAATGTGTCTATGAGAAATTTTATTGTCATATTATAAGAGATTGGGAAGGAGTACATGAAAGAGGTATTGCCGAATTTTAAATAGAATGCTTAAAAAAGAACAAATGTTTGCTTTCCCTATGTACTTTTTGGAGCATTTGTGGTATACTATTATCTAAGCATAAAAGTTGCTTACGGGCGGTATAGAACTGTTTAGTGTGTTAAAAATTACGAAAGATTACTGAGTAACAAAAATAGCAAATCGTGAACGGAATTCGTCGTGAGCATGTTATGGCCCAAATCGCGGTAAATGTCACGACGAATAAAAGGCGAATAGAAGACTTTTTTACTATCAAATTTTTGAGGTGGTTTTATGCAAAATGAACAAAAACGCTTTCAACTTCATTCCGAATATAAACCTACCGGCGATCAGCCGGAAGCCATAAAAGCCCTGGTGGATGGATTCAAAGAAGGCAATCAATGCCAGACTTTACTAGGAGTTACAGGCTCTGGCAAGACCTTCACTATGGCCAATGTCATAGCAGCGCTGAACAAGCCAACCCTGATCATCGCGCATAATAAAACCCTGGCAGGACAACTCTACGGCGAATTCAAGGAGTTCTTCCCGGAGAACGCCGTAGAGTATTTTGTCAGTTACTACGACTACTACCAACCCGAAGCCTACGTCCCCTCCTCCGATACCTACATCGCCAAGGATTCCGCAGTCAACGAGGAGATCGACAAGCTGCGCTTATCCGCCACGGCATCCCTGACGGAGCGAAAGGATGTTATCGTAGTAGCCAGCGTGTCCTGCATCTACGGCTTGGGAAGCCCAGACGAATACCAGCAGATGATCGTATCACTGCGTCCCGGAATGATCAAGGACAGAGACCAGGTGCTCAGAGAACTTATTGACATCCAGTACAACCGCAATGAAATGGATATCCAACGCGGTACCTTCCGGGTAAGAGGAGATGTAGTGGAGATTTACCCTGCCCAGGGCGGCGACTATCTCATTCGGGTTGAGTTCTTCGGCGATGAAATCGACAGAATTGCCGAGGTGGAGCCACTGACCGGAAAAGTGCATGCTGAACTGAAGCATATTTCCATTTTCCCGGCGTCACACTATGTGGTAAGCCAGGAAAGAATCAAAGTAGCCTGTGATGAAATTGAGAAAGAAATGGAAGAGCGGGTCCGCTATTTTAAGGGAGAGGATAAGCTGCTGGAGGCCCAGCGTATTTCAGAGAGGACCAATTTTGATATAGAGATGCTCCGGGAAACAGGCTTCTGTTCCGGTATCGAGAACTATTCCAGACATCTGAACGGAATGCCGGCGGGCGCGCCGCCTATGACGCTGATGGATTATTTTGGGGATGATTATCTCATTATCATCGATGAGTCCCATATGACCATTCCGCAGATTCGCGGAATGTATGCGGGAG
The DNA here is from genome assembly GCA_017465845.1 of Lachnospiraceae bacterium. GTDB lineage: Bacteria > Bacillota > Clostridia > Lachnospirales > Lachnospiraceae > Acetatifactor. Next base: position 3,629 of record JAFTVH010000100.1, read on the forward strand.
ACCGTTCCCGTAAGATGACACTGGTGGATTATGGATTCCGCCTGCCGTCTGCATTGGACAACAGGCCCTTGAATTTCGAGGAGTTTGAAGCCCATATCGACCAGATGATGTTTGTGTCCGCCACACCTTCTATTTATGAAGAAGAGCATGAGCTCCTTCGCACAGAGCAGATTATCAGACCTACAGGCCTGCTGGATCCCGAGGTGGATGTAAGGCCTGTGGAAGGGCAGATTGACGATTTAATTGCGGAAGTTAAGAAAGAGACTACAAAGCATAATAAAGTATTGATCACCACTCTGACCAAGCGGATGGCAGAAGATCTGACGGATTATATGAAAGAAGTGGGAATTCGTGTAAAATACCTGCATTCCGATATTGATACACTGGAGAGAGCCCAGATTATCCGTGATATGCGTCTTGACGTGTTCGATGTGCTGGTGGGAATTAACCTTTTAAGGGAGGGGCTCGATATCCCGGAGATTTCGCTGGTGGCGATTCTCGATGCAGACAAGGAAGGATTCTTAAGAAGTGAGACCTCACTGGTGCAGACCATTGGACGTGCTGCCCGTAACGCAGAAGGACATGTCATCATGTATGCGGATATGATTACCGATTCCATGCGTGCAGCAATTGATGAGACCAACCGCCGCCGTCAGATTCAGATGAAATATAATGAGGAGCATGGCATTACGCCCCAGACCATTAAGAAGGCGGTGCGTGATCTGATCAGTATTTCCAAGGAAATCGCCAAGGAAGAAGTGCGCTTTGAAAAGGATCCGGAGTCCATGGACCGCAAGGAACTGGAGAAGCTGGTGGCAGATGTACAGAAGAAGATGCAGAAGGCGGCTGCAGATCTGAACTTCGAAGCTGCAGCAGAGCTGCGTGATAAGATGATTGAACTGAAGAAGCGCCTGCAGGATATGGATGACTAGCATTGTGCAAAACAGCAGATAATAAAGCAATAAATAATAAAGCAGACGTAAGAAAAGGCTGATAGAAAACCAACAACAGCTAATAAAACAAATGAGAAAGAATAACAACGGAAGGGAACAAACAAATGGAAGAAGTCAAGAAGATGCGCCCCAGAGAATACATCAAGATTCGCGGCGCACATGAAAATAATTTAAAAGGGATCAATGTGGACATCCCCAGGAACGAGCTGGTAGTCCTGACCGGTATGTCAGGCTCCGGTAAATCGTCCCTGGCCTTTGATACCATTTATGCCGAAGGGCAGCGCAGATATATGGAGTCCCTGTCTTCTTATGCAAGACAGTTCCTGAGCCAGATGGAAAAGCCTAATGTGGAGCGCATAGACGGATTGTCTCCTGCCATTTCCATCGACCAGAAGTCCACTAACCGCAACCCCAGATCTACAGTTGGTACCGTTACTGAAATCTATGACTATTTCAGACTTTTGTATGCCAGAATCGGTATTCCACATTGCCCCAAGTGCGGCCATGTGATTGAAAAGCAGTCTGTAGACCAGATGGTAGACCAGATCATGGAGATGGGAGAGGGAACCAGGATCCAGCTGCTGGCTCCTGTGGTAAAAGGACGTAAAGGTGAACATGCCAAAGTACTGGACCGCGCCAAGAGGAGCGGCTATGTCCGTGTGCGCATCGACGGAAGCCTTTATGAATTGACGGAAGAAATCAAGCTGGACAAGAATATCAAGCATAACATAGAAATCGTTGTAGACCGTCTTGTAATCAAGCCGGGTATCGAGAGACGCCTTACCGACTCCATCGAGAATGTGATGGATCTGGCGGAAGGGCTGATGATCGTGGATGTCATTGGCGGAACACCGGTAAACTTCAGCCAGAGCTTTTCCTGCCCTGACTGCGGCATCAGCATCAGTGAAGTGGAGCCCAGAAGCTTTTCCTTTAACAATCCCTTTGGTGCCTGCCCTGTCTGCTTTGGTCTGGGTTACAAAATGGAGTTTGATGTGGACCTGATGATCCCGGATAGGTCTATCAGCATCAATGATGGTGCCATTACGGTTATGGGCTGGCAGTCCTGCACGGATAAGGGTTCTTTTACCCATGCTATTTTAGTTGCACTTTGTAAGGAATATGGATTTGATCTGGATACTCCTTTTGAAAAATATCCGGAGAAGATTCAGAATATCCTGCTATACGGTACAGGCGGCAAAGAGGTAGAAGTCCATTATCAGGGACAGAGAGGCAGAGGTGTATATCCTGTTGCTTTTGAAGGACTGATTAAAAGTGTAGAACGTAAATATCGGGAGACTGCTTCTGACATCATGAAGCAGGAGTATGAGACTTTTATGCGCATCACTCCTTGTAAGGAATGTAAGGGAATGCGCCTGAAAAAAGAATCTCTTGCAGTGACAGTCTGCGACAAGAATATCCATGAAATCACATCCATGTCTGTAACAGATTTATATGATTTTGTGCAGGATATGAAGCTGACACCCCAGCAGGAGTTGATTGGAAAACAGGTGCTGAAAGAAATCCGTGCCCGTGTTGGTTTCCTGAAAGAAGTGGGACTGGAGTATCTGTCCTTGGCAAGAGCCACAGCCAGCCTTTCCGGAGGAGAAGCCCAGCGTATCAGGCTGGCTACTCAGATCGGTTCCGGTCTGGTAGGTGTGTGCTATATTCTGGACGAGCCCAGTATTGGTCTGCACCAGAGGGATAACGATAAACTGCTGAATGCCCTGAAAGGCTTAAGAGACCTGGGCAATACCCTGGTAGTAGTAGAGCACGATGAGGATACCATGCTGGCTGCTGATTACATTGTGGATATCGGACCCGGAGCCGGGTCTCACGGTGGAGAAGTGGTTGCCTGCGGTACTGCAGAGGATATCATGAACAATCCCGATTCCGTCACAGGACAGTACCTCAGCGGTAAAATTCAGATTCCCGTTCCGACCGAGCGTCGTCAGCCCACAGGCTACTTAAAAGTACTGGGAGCCCGGGAGAACAACCTGAAGAACATCGATGTACAGTTCCCGCTGGGAGTCTTTACCTGCGTTACCGGCGTGTCCGGTTCCGGAAAGAGCTCCCTGGTCAATGAGATTCTGTACAAACACCTCGCAAGAGAGCTGAACCGTGCAAGATGCATCCCCGGTAAACACAAAGGTATTGAGGGAATCGACCAACTGGACAAGGTAATCGATATCGATCAGTCTCCCATCGGAAGGACACCCAGGTCCAATCCTGCCACCTATACCGGTGTATTCGACCAGATCCGCGACCTTTTTGCGTCCACACCCGATGCCAAGGCCAAGGGATATACAAAAGGCCGATTCAGCTTCAATGTGAAAGGCGGTCGCTGCGAAGCCTGCGGCGGTGACGGTATCATCAAAATCGAGATGCACTTCCTGCCCGATGTATACGTACCCTGTGAAGTCTGCGGCGGCAAGCGCTACAACCGTGAGACCTTAGACGTAAAATACAAAGGAAAGAGCATTTTTGACGTACTCGACATGACCGTAGAGGAGGCGCTCCCCTTCTTTGAAAACCTGCCCTCCATCCGGAGAAAAATTGAGACTCTCAACGATGTAGGCTTATCCTACGTAAAGCTGGGACAGCCCTCCACCACCCTTTCCGGCGGCGAAGCCCAGCGTATCAAGCTGGCCACAGAACTCTCCAGACGCAGCACCGGCAAGACCATCTACATCCTGGACGAGCCCACCACGGGCCTCCATTTTGCCGATGTCCACAAGCTGGTAGAGATTATCCATCGCCTCGCCGATGGCGGCAACACCGTAGTCGTCATCGAACACAACCTTGACGTCATCAAAACAGCCGACTACATCATAGACATTGGGCCGGAAGGCGGCGACAAAGGCGGCACTGTAATAGCCCAGGGCACCCCTGAAGAAGTTGCCGAGAATCCAGCCTCCTACACTGGGCACTATATAAAGAAAATGCTTGCACGCGTTCAGGCCAACAAGACTATTTAGCCGGAGGGCGGAGCTATTACGAAGGCATAAACTGCCAACTTTCAAAAGACGTAACAGTTTTGACGCCCTAGTGACGTTCAGCACGCGCCCATTCGCAAAGCCGCACCTTCGGTGCTTTCCGTCGCTTTGCGACTACCTTTGCTCATATGCGGGCGCTCCCTCAGAGAAGATACTCGGATGAAAATTCGTGCAAGCACGATTTTCATTCGAATATCTTCTCTGGCTGAACTGTTTCAAAAAAAATTTTTAAATTTTTATGAAACCCCTATGAAAAATCGGCACTTTAGGGTATAATACCCATGTTTAAATATAACAAATCAGGAAATTATCATATATAAAGATATGCGCAGCATAGATTATAGAGATATAAAGTGACGAGTTAGATGCGGCTTCTGTGAAAACGACAGGCAGAAGCGTTACAATACAATAAACACAACATGAGAAAGGGGTACACAGTTCATGCAGTGCACAGATATCGGAATCGATTTGGGAACCGCCAGTATATTAGTCTACATCAGAGGGAAGGGCGTTGTATTAAAAGAGCCGTCTGTTGTAGCTTTTGATAGAGACTCTAATAAAATCAAGGCAATCGGAGAGGATGCGCGTCTTATGTTGGGACGTACACCCGGCAATATCGTTGCGGTAAGACCGCTTCGTCAAGGTGTCATCTCTGATTACACCGTTACAGAGAAGATGATGAAGTATTTCATCCAGAAAGCTCTCGGCAAGAGGACTTTCCGCAAGCCCAGGATAGCAGTATGCGTTCCCAGCGGCGTAACAGAAGTTGAGAAGAAAGCAGTAGAAGACGCTACCTACCAGGCAGGCGCAAGGGAAGTATCCATTATTGAAGAGCCGATTGCAGCAGCTATCGGTGCCGGCATTGATATTTCCAAACCTTGCGGTAATATGATCGTTGATATCGGAGGCGGTACTTCTGATATCGCAGTTATTTCCCTGGGAGGTACTGTAGTCAGTGCTTCTATCAAGATTGCAGGAGACGACTTTGATGAAGCCATTGTACGCTATATGCGTAAGAAACATAATCTGTTAATCGGTGAGAGAACAGCCGAGGATCTGAAGATTAAGATAGGTTCCTGCTATAAGAGACCGGAGCCGGATTTCATGGATGTAAGAGGACGTAACCTGGTAACAGGTCTTCCTAAGACGGTAAAGGTATCTTCCGAAGAGACTGAGGAAGCTTTGAAAGAGACTACTTCACAGATTGTAGAGACCATTCACAGTGTATTGGAGAAGACACCCCCTGAGCTGGCAGCAGATATCGCTGACAGAGGCATCGTCCTGACAGGAGGCGGCAGCCTGCTGCGCGGTTTGGAGGAATTAATTTCGTCCAGAACAGGCATTAATACTATGACGGCAGAGGATCCTATGACAGCAGTTGCTATCGGTACCGGTAAATATGTCGAATTCCTGGCAGGTTACAGAGAGGACTAAGCGGTAGAGACGATTAAGCAGCAGGGAGATCAAACGGCACTTACGGCCACATATAAATAGTTACAACCGGCTGTCGGTTCCCGGCAGCCTTTTTCTTCCGGCAACAGATTCCCGGCCGTAGCCTGTTGCTGAGTTCTGAAAGGTAAGATTTTCAATATGGAAACAGTCAATGGTTATGTAGATCACATTATTTTTCAAAACAGCGAAAATGGATATACGGTCTTAAGCCTGATGGCAGAAGGGGAAGAACTTACCTGCGTAGGAATTTGCAAGGGGCTGACCCAAGGGGAAAATATTTGTGCACAGGGCGAGACAGTGGAACATCCTGTATATGGAAGTCAGTTTAAAATCAGTACCTATCAGGTGGTTGCACCGAAGGACAGTGTCAGCATGGAACGGTATCTGGGTTCCGGCGCGGTGAAAGGTGTAGGAGCAGCGCTGGCTGCAAGAATCGTCAAGAAATTTGGCGACGACACATTTCGGATTATTGAAGAAGAGCCGGAACGGCTGGCAGAAATCAAAGGAATCAGTGAGCGGAAGGCAAGAGAGATTGCTGTCCAGATGGAGGAAAAGAAAGAACTGCGGGAGGCTCTTGTGTATCTGCAGCAGTTTGGTATCTCCAATACGCTGGCAGTCAAGATTTACGATACTTATGGAATGAATCTTTACAGTATCATGAAGGAAAATCCGTACAGACTGGCTGAGGACATTAGCGGCGTTGGATTCAAGATTGCAGACGAAATTGCTTCCAGGATAGGAATTCATACCGATTCGGACTATCGGATCCGCAGCGGATTGCTGTATACACTGCTTCAGGCAACAGGAGAGGGACATTGTTATCTGCCCATGGACCTGCTGCTTCGGAGAGCGTCGGATTTGCTTGGGGTGTCGGAAGAAGATATTCGGCCTCAGATAGATAACCTGACTATGGATAAGAAAACTGTGGTCAAGGGAAATGCTGTGTTTGCGGCGTCCTATTATTATGCGGAACTGAATTGTGCAAGAATGTTAAGGGAGTTGGACATGCCCATGTGGGGCGATGCCGGTGCTGTAGAACTGGTGGTCAGGAAAAAGATTGAGAAGTTGGCATCTTCCCTTCACATGGAAATGGATGAACTGCAGCAGGAAGCAGTATTGGAGTGTGTTAAGAATGGTCTCTTTATCCTGTCCGGAGGACCGGGAACCGGCAAGACTACTACAATTAATATGATCATTCATTATTTTGAAGCAGAAGGAATGGATATTTTCCTGGCGGCACCTACGGGACGTGCAGCCAAGAGAATGACCGAGGCTACGGGATATGAGGCAAGAACCATTCATCGCATGTTGGAGCTGAATGGTGCTTTGTCAGACGAGGATACCAGAAAGATACGCTTTGAGCGCAATGCGGAAAATCCGTTAGAAGCAGATGTAGTCATTATTGATGAGATGTCTATGGTAGATCTGACGCTTTTCCAGGCGCTTCTCAAGGCGATTGCGCCCGGAACAAGGCTGGTGCTTGTAGGTGATGTGAACCAGTTGCCCAGCGTAGGCCCGGGACAGGTGCTGCGTGATCTTATGAACAGTGGTGCATTTCCTATGGTTGTCCTGCAGAAGATTTTCAGACAGGCAGAGGAAAGCGATATTGTAGTCAATGCCCATCGTATCAACAAAGGAGAGCAGATTACACTGGACAACAAGAGCAAAGACTTTTTTCTGTTGGAGAGATCTGATGTGAATGTAATTTATAAGCATATGATTCAATTGATACAGGATATGCTGCCCCGGTACGTAAAGGCTACGCCGTATGATATACAGGTACTGACTCCTATGAGAAAAGGAAGCCTGGGGGTAGAGACGTTGAATGGCATTCTGCAGCGCTATCTGAATCCACCTGATGCGGGGAAGAAAGAACACATTGTGGGGGATACCGTTTACCGGGAAGGCGATAAGGTCATGCAGGTAAAGAACAATTACCAGTTGGAATGGGAAATCGTAAGCAAGTACGGGATTCCCATTGACAAAGGAATCGGTGTGTTCAATGGAGATATGGGAAGGATTCTGGAAATCAACGAAACAGCATCTTCCCTTGTGGTAGAATATGATGAGCACAGAAGGGTGACTTATCCGTTTGCACTTCTGGAGGAACTGGAACTATCTTACGCAATTACCATACATAAGTCTCAGGGAAGCGAATATCCCGCAGTAATTATGCCGCTACTAAACGGTCCCAGGATGCTTTTTAATCGTAATCTGCTCTATACCGGTGTGACCAGAGGGCGCAGCTGTGTCACGATCCTGGGCAGCAGTGCTGTAGCGAGGGGAATGATTGATAATGAAAGCGAGAACCGCAGATATACGGCTCTGGCAGAACGGATCAGGGAACTGAAACCGGAGGTGGATGCTGATAATATATGGTAAGATATTTACGTAAGGCAGTTGAAGTGTGTATACAGCTGCTATTTCCTTTAAGATGTCCTTTATGCGATGATATTGCGGCGCCATTTGGGGAAAAGATATGCCTGGATTGCATGAAGAAGCTGAAAGTGATATCTCCGCCCAGATGCTTGAAATGCGGGAAGAAACTGGAAGAGGAAGAACAGGAATATTGCCGCGATTGCAGTGTAAGGAAGCATGACTTTATACGTGGAAGGGCACTATATGAATATAGAAGCATTGCTCCTGCCATATATCGGTTCAAATATGGGAACAGGAGAGAATATGCGGACTTTTTTGGGGAAGAGATTGCCAGATATCTGGGAGATGAGATACAGCGGATGCGGCCGGATGCATTGATACCGATCCCACTGCACCCGGCAAGAAAGCGTAAGAGAGGATACAATCAGGCCGGACTTCTGGCAAAATCCATTAGCAGGTATACAGGAATCCCGGTTTATGATAAAATATTGGTGAGAGTAAAGAATACAGTGCCACTAAAAAAATTAAATCCTCAGGAAAGACAAAATAATTTGAAAAAAGCTTTCCATATCAAAGGAAATGATGTAAAATTAAAGACGATTATATTAATTGATGATATTTATACCACAGGCAGTACAATGGATGCCGCAGCTTCTGCGCTGTTAGCAGCCGGTGCGGAGAAAATTTATTTCATTACACTGTCATGTGGCAGCGGCTTGTAGACAGGCTGCATCTGTTCTTGCATTTGACAGGAGGAGAAAACGGATGCTGAATGAAGAACGGGTCATCCTGATGACCAAAATGGAAGCATATGCGCAGCATGAAGGTAAGAAGAATATGCAGATAGGTAAATATTTTCGCGGTGATTATATCAGCCTGCAGATACTGAAATCTGTCATCAGTGTTACCATTGCATATGTAGTCTGCTTCGCAATATATATATTGTATCACCTGGAGGATTTTCTTCAGGATCTTTATAAGATGGACATTATCGCATTTGTCAGGAATGTTTTGCTTTATTATGGAATAACTGTTGTGGGGTATGGTGTGATTTCATACCTGGTGTATGCATACCGTTATGCCAAGGCACGTAAGAGCCTGAAGAACTATTATAATCATTTGAAAAAACTGAACTCCATGTATGAGGAGTAACAGAGGTTTTGAAAGGGTAGAAAAATGACGGGTTTACTGGAAATGAGAGAAAAACTGAAACTGCTGTATAGCAGGAATGAGGTATTTGTTGTACCTGTACTGAAGTTCCTGTTAGCCTTTGTGACGATGACGGTGGTAAACGGCAGAATGGGATATATGAACCGGTTGGATAATCTGGCAGTTGTCCTGGTCGTATCACTGTTATGTTCTTTCCTGCCGAATGGATGCATCATCATGTTTGCAGCGTTGTTCAGCCTGTTGCATATGTATGCATTGTCTATGGAAGTGGCGCTGGTGGGGTTATGCCTGTATCTGGTGATGTTCCTGTTGTTTTTCAGGTTCAGCCCTAAGGATTCCCTTGTGGTACTTTTGACACCTATGCTCTTTGCACTTAAGATACCTTATGTAATGCCTATAGCCATGGGACTTGTGGGCACTCCGGCATCTGCAGTTTCCATAGCTTGCGGAGTGATTGTATATTACTTTCTGAATCATGTTATCGGCAGTGCTACGGCGATTAACACTCTGGAGGAAGGGGATGCCATAGCTAAACTGAAATTACTGATTGACGGGTTGATAGACAATAAAGCCATGGTTGTCATAATAGCAGCATTTGCAATCACGGTGATAGTAGTGTATCTGATCAGACGGATGTCAATTGAGTATGCATGGACCATTGCGATGATTGCAGGTGCGATTGTTAATTTGATTGTACTTTTAGCAGGTGACCTCGTATATGATACAAATGTGTCTGTGGCAGGGGCTATTTTAGGAGCTATTCTGGCAGTTCTTGTGGGAAAAGTCATTGAATTTTTCAGGTTCTGTGTGGATTACAGCAGAACGGAAAAGGTGCAATTTGAGGACGATGAGTATTATTACTATGTTAAAGCAATTCCCAAGATGACTGTAGCAGCTCAGACTAAAACAGTTAAGAAGATCAATACACAGAGGAGAACTGCGTCCAGGAGCACATCGGCAGAAGGTGTTAAGCCTTCCGGCAACAGTGTCAGGTCAGGTTCAGCGGCAGGTGCCGGAACAGCTTCCGGCAGGACAACAGGTACCAGAACCGGTTCGACCGCAGCAGCAGGTACCAGGATGGCTTCGACCACGGCAGCGGGTACCAGGATGGCTTCGACCACGGCAGCGGGTACCAGGATGGCTTCAGGCGCGAAAACGGGTACTGTGGTTACGGAACGTACTGCTGTCAACAGACGGCCTGATACAACTGCCAGAGGGCAAAAGAGCGTTACCATTAACAGTAACATGGTAGAGAACACAGAAGACGATGATTTCTATGATGACTTTGAAGAATGGGAATAAGCCGGCAAGGTGAAATATTATAGTTGGGCTTAAGGCTGCTGTGTAACGTAAAATAGGATAGAATAAGAGGTTGCAACGATATGGAGTGGTGGAATACAACAGTAGATGAAGTGCATAGAATACTGTCTTCCATGGGAATACGCGATATGATTGAGATAGTTATCATCGCCTTTTTGGTGTACCATATCCTGGTCTGGATTCAAGCCGGCAGGGCATGGCAGCTCCTGAAAGGATTTATCGTAATCATCGCTTTCCTGCTGATTGCTTATTTGGGCAAGATGAATACCATATGGTGGATTGCGAAGAATATTGCATCTTTTGCGATAACTGCACTTATTGTGGTCTTACAGCCGGAAATTCGAAAGGCTTTAGAAGAACTGGGAAAGAAAAATGTGCTCACATCCGTAATTCCTTTTGACAACAGCAAAAAGGAAGCGGCTGTTTTTGATGATAAGACAATTAATGAAATCACAAAGGCCTGTGTAGAAATGGGAAAGGCTAAGACAGGAGCGCTGATTGTCATAGAGAATAAAGACTCGCTGGCGGATTATGAACGAACAGGAATTGATGTGGACGGTATTGTTACCAATCAGTTACTGATTAATATCTTTGAACATAACACTCCACTGCACGATGGGGCTGTCATCGTCAGGGGAAACAGAATTACATCGGCTACCTGTTATCTGCCTCTTTCTGATAATATGGGGCTTGGGAAAGAATTAGGAACCAGACATCGTGCCGGTGTGGGAATCTCGGAAGTGTCAGATTCCCTTACAGTCATCGTGTCAGAGGAAACCGGGCGCATCAGCATTGCAATGAATGGCATGTTGGAGCGTATTTCAGATGCAGAGGCACTTAAAGAGAGACTTCGTACACTGAAGGATTCCGGTGAAGAGGAGGACAAAGGAAAGCATCGATGGAAAGGAAGGAACAAGGACAAAAAATGAGAAAGAAGCTATTTACCAATTGGGGTATTAAGCTGATCAGCCTTCTGATTGCTTTCGGACTATGGTTCACAGTTGTCTATTTAGATGACCCGGTCGAAGAAGTAACGTTTGTTAATATTCCTGTACAGTTTGTAAACACGGAACTTTTGACTGACCAGAATCTGGTCTATGAAGTATTGGACAGTACAGATGTAGTTAAGAAGGTTACGGTAAAGGGGCCGAAGACAGTTGTCTCTGATATGCGGTCAGAGGGAAAGAACTCCATTGTGGCAGTTGCCGACTTTGCCAATAAGAATATGTCGGATATCATAGAGATTGAATTCACGGCAGCTACGGAGTATGCCAGTGCCATTACGGATATCATACCGAATGAAGGAAGCGGAGAGCTGAAGCTTTTCGTGGAGGAAAAGAATACAGTAAATGTTCCTGTAAAAGTTGTAACGAAAGGTGAAGTGGCAGATGGCTATCAACTGGGTACTGCGAAAACGGAGCAGAACCGTATTACTATTACGGGTGGTAAGAGTAAAGTGGAGCAGGTCAGTTATGCGGCTGTAACGGTGGATGTATCCGGCAGTTCGTCTGATATTTCCACATCAGAAGTCATTCAGTTATATGATAAGAATGGCAACCAGCTTGACAGCGGTCTCGTTCAGAAGAATGCGGAAAGAACTCTTGCCAGCATTACGGTGCTTGCCACAAAGACCGTTCCTGTTATTTTTGAGACATTGGGTGAAGTGCAGTCCGGTTATCGGATGATTGGTGAAGTTGAAAGTTCAATTCAGGAAATTAAAATTGCGGGCAGTGAATCTGTGCTCAATTCAGTGAATAATATTGTAGTACCCGCCGCGGTATTGGATGTTACAGGACTGACAGAAGACTATACCGTGGACATCAGTTTGCGCAGTTATCTTCCTGCGGGAGTACAGATTGCCCGAGATGTGACCAATACAACAGCAAAAATTAAGATTACAGTAGAACAAGAGCTGGAAAGAACTTTAAAAATGACTTCCGGCAATGTGAAAGTGATCAATGTTCCGGAAGATATCCTGTATGAGACTGCACAGAGTTATGAGATTTACGATGTGGCGGTAGTGGGGTTGGAAAGAGATCTTGACAGTATCGATGAGGCTACATTGAAGGCTGTAGTGGATGTGGGAGATTGGCTGAAAACCCAGAATATCGATAATGATACCTTAAATGGCACATATTATATCCCGGCTGAGGTAGAACTCCCGGAAGGTGTATTTACAACGCAGCCTGTGGAAATCAGAATCAGTTTTCAGCAACAGGAGTCATTTACTGAGTAAAAGAAAAGTAAATTTAGTAATATAACGCAAGAATGGAGTGTTTTAGAATGGCTAGATTATTTGGAACAGACGGTGTCAGAGGAGTTGCCAATGAGGAATTGACCCCGCTGCTTGCCATGCAGTTAGGTCAGGCAGGCGCCTATGTATTGACAAAAGAAAAAGCGCATAAGCCTACGATCATGGTAGGATGTGATACACGTATTTCGGGTGATATGCTTGCAAATGCGTTAATGGCAGGAGCCTGCTCCGTAGGTGCTAATTGTATCTATGTAGGGGTGATTCCTACACCGGCAGTTGCCTATTTGACAAAAAAGTATAAAGTAGATGCAGGTGTTGTGATATCTGCTTCACATAATCCGGTAGAATTTAATGGTATTAAATTCTTTGATGGTGATGGTTATAAGCTTCCTGATGCCATGGAAGATGAAATTGAGAATATGATTACAAATAACATGCAGGGGGTAGTATTTCCAATCGGGCCCTTTGTAGGTAAGATAAAATATCGTACAGATGCAAGAGAAGAATATATCAACCATGCAATCCAGTCTGTAAATGTGAATCTGGAGGGTATGAAAATAGTTGTGGACTGTGCAGAAGGAGCATCTTTTTATACTTCTGTAGAAGCATTGAAAGAGTTGGGCGGCAATGTAGTGGCTATCCACAACAACCCGGATGGCACCAACATCAATGCTAACTGTGGATCTACCCATATGGAAGAGCTTCAGGCAAGAGTGGTATACGAGAAAGCTCAGGTGGGGCTGGCATTTGATGGCGATGCAGATCGCTTGTTGGCTGTAGATGAGAACGGCAAGGTAATTGACGGCGACCAGGTTATGGCAATCGTAGGCAACTACATGAAGAGTCAGGGTAAGCTAAAGGAAGATGTAATTGTGGCTACTGTAATGAGTAATCTGGGCTTTTTCCTGATGGGAAAAAAACAGGGCATTACGATTGAACAGACCAAAGTAGGAGACCGTTATGTGCTGGAACGTATGAAGGAAATTGGAGCCAGCCTGGGCGGGGAACAGTCAGGACACATTATTTTCCTTGACGAGAATACTACAGGTGACGGACTGTTAAGTGCATTACATCTTCTTCAGGTTATGGTAGAAACCGGGAAGCCGCTCTCAGAGCTGGCACAGGTTATGGAAGTTCTGCCTCAGGCTCTGGTTAATGCGAAAGTGGCTAATCATAAGAAAGATTCTTATATGGAGTATCCGGAAATTGCAGCAGCGATTAAGATGCTGGAGGATAAATTTGCCGGTGAAGGAAGAGTGCTGATACGCCCGTCCGGAACAGAACCGTTGGTTCGTGTCATGATAGAAGGCAAAGATCAGGCTGTTATTGAGCAGGAGGCGCAGAAGCTGGCAAACCTGATTCAGGATATTATGTTCTAGATACCTTTGCGAATGATGAGAGTGTGAACAGTATCAACAGGAGTGCTGAACTGTAAGAAAAGTGAAATAAGTGTTGAGATTAGCAGATAATCGTGTTATAGTTGATTTAGTGAATGAAGGTATTCAGGGTAACCTGATTTTATAAATGGTTTGGAGGGAAGTCATATGGTTAGCCAAAAGGTAGTTATAAAGAACCCCACAGGGCTCCACCTAAGGCCCGCAGGTATTTTATGTAAAGAAGCAATGCAGTTTAAGTCTCTTATTACATTTACCTTTCGGGATAGTACAGCCAATGCAAAGAGCGTTTTAAGCGTTCTGGGTGCATGTGTCAAAAGTGGTGACGAGATCGAATTAATCTGTGAAGGCGAGGATGAGGGGGAAGCGCTGAAGACTCTCGTTGCAGCAGTGGAAAGCGGTCTTGGGGAATAAACCAGTATGATTCTACAGCCCATCCCGTTCGGGAGGGGCTGTATTGTTTCGATTGTAATACAGATTGACAAAAGGAGAGAAAGCAATGTTAAACTATAAGAGATACCGCAGGAATCCTGTGGTGGATTATCCGGAAAGAGAATGGCCCAATAAAGAGATTGAGAAAGCACCCATCTGGTGCAGCGTGGACTTGCGTGACGGTAATCAGGCACTGATCGATCCTATGGTGGTGGAAGAGAAAATAGAGATGTTTCAATTCCTGATTAAACTGGGATTTAAGCACATAGAAATAGGATTCCCGGCAGCAAGTCAGATAGAATTTGATTTCTTGCGCCAGCTGGTAGACCGCAGATTGATTCCCGATGATGTGGTGGTACAGGTATTGACTCAGTGCAGGGAAGAGTTGATTGACCGTACTTTTGAATCAATTGAAGGCTGCAAACAGGCTATCGTACATATTTATAATTCTACATCTACTCTACAGAGAGATGTTGTGTTCAATATGGACAGAGAACACATTATTGATATTGCAGTAAAAGGTACTAATATGGTAAAGGAGCGCGCAGCTAAATTCCCCGGTAAGATTATTCTGGAATACTCTCCTGAAAGCTTCACCGGTACAGAACTCGATTTCGCGCTGGACATCTGTAATGCAGTGCAGAAGACTTGGGGACCTACTCCTGAAGATCCGATGATTATCAATCTGCCTTCCACTGTTGAGATGAATACCCCCAATGTCTATGCAGATCAGATTGAGTGGATGATCAAGCATCTGGATAACAGAGAAAGCATTATAGTCAGCATCCATCCGCACAATGACAGAGGAAGCGGTGTGGCAAGTGCCGAGTTGGCTATGTTGGCAGGAGCAGACCGTGTAGAGGGTACTCTGTTTGGTAACGGTGAGCGTACCGGTAATGTGGATCTGATGAATCTGGCTTACAATATGTTCTCACAGGGTATTAATCCGGAGCTGAATATTGAGCATATAAATGAAATCATTGAAATATACGAAAGATGCTGCAAGATTCCTATTCATCCCAGACATCCTTATGCAGGTAAGCTGGTATTTACCGCTTTCTCCGGCTCACATCAGGATGCCATCAATAAGGGCGTTAAGGCAATGAAAGAAAGAAACAGCGAATTCTGGCAAGTACCTTATCTTCCTATCGATCCGGCAGACATCGGAAGAGAATATGAGCCCATTGTCCGTATCAATTCCCAATCCGGCAAAGGTGGGGTTGCGTTTGTTATGGATACTTACTTTGGCTTCAAACTTCCTAAGGCTATGCATAAGGAATTTGCCAATGTTATTCAGAAAATCTCTGAGCATCAGGGTGAGGTATCACCTGACCAGATTATGCAGAACTTTGCCGAAGAGTATCTGAACAAGAAAGAGCCGATACATTTCAGAAAGCTTCGCGTAGACGATTTGAGCAGCGAAGTGAAGTCTCAGTTTGATACAGGAGTAACGGTGGTCTACACTGATCACGGACAGGAGAAGTCTTTCAGCGCTATCGGAAATGGCCCTATCGATGCAGTGAAGAGAGGTCTGGCAGAGGCGCTTGACATTGATATTAAGATTCTCGACTACGAGGAGCATGCACTCCAGAGTGGTTCCAACTCTCAGGCTGCAGCTTACATTCACCTTTTAGACAACAACACCGGAAGAGTTACCTATGGCGTAGGTGTAAGCTCCAATATTACAAGAGCATCTGTGCGTGCTATCTTCTCGGCTGTGAACAGACTGGAACTGGGCGGCAAGGCCTAAGCAGGTGATGTCCGAACAGGCTAAGACAGGATAATAACAATAAAGGGTACGGATGATTTTCAGTCCGTACCCTTTATATCTATCGAAATTTATTTAAAGGAGAAAGTATCTCCATCTTCCACTATCAGAACCATAGTCTTGCCGGTATTCATGGTAATTTCATTCCCAAAGTCATCATAATATCTGGTAGCTCCGAAATCGGAGGTCTTTTCCCAGTTAACATGAATACCTTTACCATTTGTAAAGAACCAGCCGTCTCGTGTGGTATCGTGACACTGAAAGGCAAGGTAGCCTTCTCCCAGTTCTTCGTGCTTGGTGTACTGCACAAGAATATTCTTAAAGGTGAGCTGTTCCCCGGTTGCAGCATCCATATGAGGGCCGTCTGTGGAACCGGACAGATGCTGATAACGATAATAGAGACCGTCATCCTCATTGTATTTAAAATAACATCTTGTCAAAGGATAGCAGCTTGACATATCAATCAAAACTGCATCCTGAGCATCAGCATACTGGGTCAGAGTGTTAGGCTCAGCCTTGGGAGTAAAATTATAATGGTAATCATCAATCAGGTTTTCGCGATAGGAAAGGGAGAATCCTTTCGTGCTGATCAGCGCTTTCAGGTCTGCTCCGTCAGCATAGGCATTGTGAGGATCCTTGCGGTCTGCGGAACGGAAGAAGCCGCTGGTGTCAGTTCCTTTTGCACCGTCCAGATCTTCGACATTATCTTTATCCAATACTTCACTTACAAAGAAAGGTCCGCCCCAGTGTACGATAAAAGCATCCCATTCCAGCGCCCAGTACCCGTAATAAGTGCGAAGACTTCTGATGTTACCGATTTTCTTCAGATCTTCCCAGTCTTCGTAAATGGCCAGCATACGGGTCATACGACCTTCTACATTAGCTTCATATATGACAGAAGCTTTGGAAAGATTGTAATGTGGGATAGCTGCGCTTTCATTAGGAGTCATGACAGCAATGGGACGTGTATTGGCCACATTTTCATATATCCATTCGTTAGTGAGACGGCTTCTTACCATGCCCTCATCGGGAGGCAGTGTATCATCAGAATCAACATCTTCTGCGGAGGCGGAAGAAGCTTCGCTCTGGGATGCACCTTCCCCGGAAGTGGAAGAAGAGCCGCTCTCAATAGTACTTGGCTCTACGATAATCGGACTTTCCAGCTCTTGGCCGCATGCTGTAAGCAGTATACAGACAATTGCCGTCAATATCCATACTTTTATTTTATACATGTATATTTCCTCTCTTTCAGAAACGATAAAGAAAAATGTTTTTCATTATTCTATCACAAAAGGAAAAAAGAGTCACCGCCCGATCGTCCAAATTAAGGATTCCTTAAGGATTGGGAGGTTACCTTACCTCCTAAACGTAAAGTTTAAAAACTGTACATCATGACTGCTATTAATATACCGAGGATGGCACCGGCTAAGACCTGGAGGGGGGTATGGCCGACGAATTCCTTCAATTTATCATAGGTAGATAATTCGCTGCGCCCCATTTCTTCAAAGGCTTTTAATATGTCGTTGAGGAGTTTGGCCTGAATCCCGGTCTCTCTGCGGACACCCATGGCATCGTACATGACTACAATAGCGAAGAACAGGGAAATGATAAATTCGAAGCTTCCTGCACCATATTGATAGCAAGAAGCAGAGGCCAGAGCACATACGGTGGCAGAATGGGAGCTTGGCATGCCGCCGCTTCCAACCAAACGTTCTGCAACGAATTCTCTTGTAAGGAACATATGGATACCCGTTTTTAAAAGCTGGGCTACCAGCCAGCCTAATGCAGCAGCAATAAATATTTTATTGCTAAATAATTCTGTAAAAAATGTCATCTCTGTATACCTCCGAGATAAATCGTTCCATTTCTTGTAGTTATTGTTCAGCTATTAGTCAAACTGCAACTACTAGTATACAATATTTTTTGGGGGATATCTATAGGTTCGTTGTTATTCTTTTAAATTTTTGTTATAATAAAGATATTATTTTAGAGGACCAAAGGAATGGTATAGATACGGAGGATGGAAATGAGTTTACTTAGTGTAGTTGTTCCATGTTACAATGAAGAAGAGACGGTGGCAGATTTTTATACGGAATTGATGAAGAATGAGGCTTTCTTCCGGGAAAAAGATATGGAAGTGGAGATTCTGTATATTAATGACGGCTCCGGGGACAATACCGTGGCAGAGATAAAGAAGCTGCATGAAAAGGATGAAAGAGTGCACATGGTATCTTTCTCCAGAAATTTCGGAAAAGAAGCAGCCATGTATGCCGGACTTCAGAAGAGCCATGGAGATTATGTGGTGATTATGGATGTGGATCTTCAGGATCCCCCTTCCTTGCTGCCGGAGATGATTGGCTATCTGGAAGAGGGATACGATTCTGTGGCTACCAGGAGAGTGAGCCGGAAAGGAGAACCGCCCATCAGAAGCTTCTTTGCAAGGATGTTTTATCGCTTGATGAAAAAGATTTCCAAGACAGAAATCATGGATGGCGCCAGAGACTATCGCCTGATGACCAGGCAGATGGTTGATGCTATTCTTGCCATGCCGGAATATAATCGTTTTACTAAGGGGATTTTTGGCTGGGTTGGATTTCAGACCAAATGGCTGGAATATGAAAATGTGGAAAGGGCGAAAGGGGAGACGAAGTGGAATTTCTGGAAATTGTTCCTTTATTCTTTGGACGGGATTACCGCGTTTTCCACAGTGCCGCTAATGTTCGCGTCCCTTATGGGAGTGCTGTTTTGTCTGCTTGCTTTCGGTCTGATCATATTTACTATTGTGCGTAAATTGATATTCGGAGACCCGGTTTCCGGATGGCCTTCCCTCGTGTGCATTATCTCCCTTGCCAGCGGTGTACAGCTCTTTTGTCTGGGAATTGTTGGACAATATCTGTCAAAGACATATATGGAAGTGAAAAATAGACCGATTTATCTCGTAAAAGAAGAAATTTAGTCTTTTTTTGACTATATATGTATTTTCGCGCGGTGAAAAAAGCTTTCCATTTTTCGACAGATATGATAGAATTTATCCCAGCATCGCAGTAAGGCGCAATACTCGACATATGGAAGGGGAATTCATTTTGGAGATTATTGCTGTAAAAGATTACGAATTGGAAAGGTATATAACAAATATCATGCTGGATATTGGAGTGCCTGCACATTTAAAAGGCTATCATTATCTGAGAGATGCTATACTTTTGTCCGGCAAAGATATGGAAGTTGTGAGCAGTGTGACGAAACTCTTATATCCTACGATTGCAAAGAGATTCAAGACCACGGATCAGAAGGTAGAAAGGGCAATCCGCAATGCCATTGAAGTGTCATGGTCTCGTGGAAATGTAGAAACCTTTGAGGAATTGTTCGGATATTCGGTTCAATCCGGCAAAGGCAGACCTACCAACAGTGAATACATAGCAAGAATAGCTGATAAGATAAGGTTGGATATCAAGGCTATGTGAAATAATAGGGAGAAATCCCGACACAATGAAATATATTTTAACAAAAAACAGATAATTTGTATTGCCCTGCTGCGATGCATGAAAGAGCTGCTGAAATATTCCTTGATTTCGGCGGCTTTTTTTTCTGCCCCTTGGAACTTGTATACAGGAATGAAATGTGGTAAAATAGAATCACTTTATATCTACTTGATTGATATATCTGATTTTGACGATATGTTTTGGTAATGATAGATTGGAGCAATATGAGTATCGCTTTATGGTTGATTCCGGTACTGGTTCCATGTCTTCTTGGGATGTTGGGATTTAGGTGCCTTTATGGTAGGGAATATCGCAAATGCTTCAGCGCAGAGGAGATATTTCTGAATGGATTCTGCGTTTTGATCGGTTTGGCCGAAGCGGCGCATCTTGGTGCTGTTGTCCTGAACCGGTCTGTAACATGGATGGCTGCAGCTCTGTGGGGGCTGACGGCTTTTTTGTGTTTTCTTTCTCTGGCGCTTATGATCCGCGAAGGGCGAAAAAAAGATAAGAAGAGCCGCATATCAGTAAAGCAGGAGGATGCTTCGAAGAGTACGGTTCAGCTGCTCTGGGGTTGTTTGGCCTTATCGTTGGTTTTTCAGGTTATTATGATTATGACGGGAGGAGAAAGTTACAGGGAAGGTGATATGACCATTGAGACTGTGCAGACTTTCCTGAGTGACAATGCTGTCTATCAGACGAATCCATTGACGGGGCGTGCTTATGAAGGGGGCATTCCGCTTAGATTAGAGATATTGTGCCTGCCCAGTCTGTATTCGTCAACGGCGATACTGACCGGTGAAGATGTGAATGCGCTACTGGCAGTCTTTCGTGTGGTGGTGCTTCTTGGCAGCTATCTGGCTTTCTCCAGCCTTGCAAAGGTGCTGTTTCAAAACGACAAAACCGGCAGAATCGTCATGTTGATTCTGGTGTCATTGCTCATCTGGTGTGGAGATTATATGATATCTATGGATGGATTTCAATTGCTTCATTGCGGGTATCGGGGCACTGCAGTGCGTAACGGGATTCTGGTGCCTTTTACATTAAGCATGTGTCTTCAGAAGAAATGGAAAGGAGCGGTTGTTGCCATTTTAGCGGAAACGTGCATTGTATGGACGCTGTACGGTCTGGGAGCCTGTCTCCTGATTACAGTGGTGATGGTGTTATTTCATTTAACAGCAGCACACAGGGAGGGAAGAAGATGCAGGAACTCTTGAGGAATGCTGTAAGCGGGTGGCAGCGCTACACGGATGACGGTAAATATGCAGTTTTACTTCTGGGAATCCTGTTGCTTTACTGGTATTTGAAAAGAACGGGCAGTGATGCCTGTACTGCAAATAGAAATCTGTTGTGGAAATATACAGTTTTGACTGCCGTTATGGCGATCTTTCCGGTGACCGGTGCAATCCTGATGAAGTATCAGACCAGATTTTATGATTATGAATGGATTTGGAGTCTGGTACCGGTAACCCTTGTGATAGCGGCGGGGATGACTGGGTTTTATCTGGAATGTTATAGGAAATATTGGAAGGGAAAGCTTGTAAAGCCCGCACTTTTGGCCGCTGCCGGTCTGGCGCTTTTATTCCTGTGCGGTAACATGGGAAAAAGTTTGGTTCAGAGGGAAATGAATGCGGAGGGGAAAGAAACTGCTTCCCGTATTTTGGAAGAAATAAATGCCTTATCTGTTGCAGCGGACCATGGGGATGAGAATAGAGACGGGGATTTGGGAAATACTGAGAGTATCTGTCTGTGGGCGCCTCGGGAGATTATGCAATATGTCAGAGGTATTTCTGCAGAGATACAATTATTATACGGAAGAAATATGTGGGATCAGGCCTTAAATGCCTATTCCTATGATACCTATTCCCCGGAGCTTACTGAACTTTATGAATGGATGGAACAGCTGGATGATAGAGAGACTATCCCAGAGGAAGCGGAAAGTATGGGGCCTGTTTACCTGGAGGCAGCATTGGAATATGGCGTCAATTGTATCGTGGTTCCGCAGGGGAGTCAGGATATTACAGACAGCCTGAAACGGATTAGTGAGAAAAAGAGTCTGCAGATTGTAAAGCAGTCAGCAGAAGGCTTTGAAATATACAGAATCCTGAAGTGACCGAAAGGTGAAGAATAGAGGAAAGAATGGATAGTAAAGTCAGTATAATAGTACCTGTTTATAATGTGGAAAAAGTCATCACCGGGACGATGGACAGCGTCCGCAGTCAGACCTGTGATAACTGGGAGCTGCTGCTGGTGCTGGATGGCTGTACCGATGGTACTGAGCATGTTATCCGGCAGTACTGTGAACGGACGCAGGATATAAGAATCCGTGTGATACTTCAGCCGAAGAATATGGGGGCTGCCCGGGCAAGGAACAGAGGTGTTGCAGAGGCTTCCGGACGATATATTGCATACCTGGATTCAGACGACCTCTGGAGACAGGACAAGCTGGAGAAACAGCTTGATTTCATGAAAGAAAAGGATGCGGCTTTTTCTTTTACCGGCTATGAATTTGCAGATGAAAATGGAAAGGGACTCGGTAAAATAGTCCGCGTTCCTGCAGTGATGGAATATAAAGATGCATTGAAGAATACAACCATCTTTACCACAACGGTTATGTTTGATACAGAGAAGATAGACAAGAAGCTTCTTGAGATGCCCGATATAAAAAGCGAAGACACAGCACTCTGGTGGAAAGTGCTGAGAAATGGTTACCGCGCATATGGACTGGATGAGAATCTGGCGCTGTATCGCCGTGCCGGCAATACACTTTCCTCCAATAAACTTGAGGCAATACGCAGAATATGGAATCTTTATCGCAAATCAGAGAAGCTATCTTTGGTAAAAAGCGCTTGTTATTTTTGCTACTGGGCTGTACGAGCTGTCAAAAGAAGGATTTAGATATTATATTATACTACGCAGAAAGGAGTTAAATGGTCGTGAACCAGAATCCTAAAATTACTGAAATGAAAAGAAGAGAGGCATTCAAACGGCTCATCAACCTGAGCTTGGCAGGAATATGCCTTTTATTGGAAATATTGATATTTACATACATCTATTTAAAGTACCTCTATCCCAGCCTGAACAATATTCTGGATCTGAACTATTGGTTCAACGGGTACCTTCTTCAGGAAGTGGTGTACGCACTTATGCTGTTTTTCTTCTCCAAGATGTACGGGGGCTTAAGAATTGGTTTCCTGAAGAATTCCGAAATTGTTTTTTCACAGATATTTGCTACTTTGATCGTGAATCTGTTCACTTATGCACAAATGTCTCTTATGGTTACCGATCTGTTTTATACAGTACCATTTCTGGAGATGACTTTGGCACAGATGCTTGTCATCATTGTATGGATCAATATCGCTAACCGTATTTATCAGAGGGTATTCCCGCCCAGAAAGCTTCTGCTGATACATGGAGACAGACCGATTCAGGATATTTGTGGAAAGTTTGAGAGCCGTAAGGATAAATACACCATTATAGAGTGTGTTAACATAAAGATGAAAATGGATGATCTGAAGAGGAAGATCATTCAGGGATATGAGAACGGTCAGTTCAGTGCAGTTGTTATCTGGGATGTTACGGTAGAACAGAGGAATCAGCTGCTGAAATTCTGTTATTCTCATTCCATCCGTTTTTATATCATGCCTAAGATATCGGATGTAGTGCTTTTGGGAGCAGAAGAACTGCATCTGTTTGATACGCCTATTCTGTTAACCAGAGAATACAGCATGACCATGGAGCAGAGATTTGTAAAACGAATGATAGATGTGGTATGTTCTTTGATCCTGCTGATAGTGGCTTCTCCTTTCATGCTGATTACGGCTATTGCCATCAAAGTTTATGACGGGGGACCGGTGCTGTATAAGCAGATTCGTTGTACTGAGGGCGCAAGAGAATTCTATATCATGAAATTCCGCAGCATGCGCACCGATGCTGAAAAGGACGGTGTGGCAAGACTGGCACAGAAACATGATGACAGGATTACGCCTATCGGACGTTTTATCCGTAAGGTAAGAATCGATGAGCTGCCGCAGTTAATCAACATTCTTCGGGGAGACATGTCCTTTATCGGTCCCAGACCGGAGCGACCGGAAATCATTGCACAGTATGTGGAAATCATGCCGGAATTTGCTTATCGAATGAAGGTGAAGGCAGGACTGGCAGGTTATGCCCAGGTATATGGAAAATACAATACAACGCCTTATGACAAGCTGAAACTGGACCTGACTTATATCGAAAATTATTCCCTGTGGCTGGATATCAAGCTGATGCTCCTGACGTTGAAGATTCTTTTCTGGCCGGACAGCACAGAAGGTGTGGAAAGCGAGCAGGTTACGGCATTTAAGCAGGAATATCTCCAACAGAAGCAGAGGAAAGAAGCGGGAGCAGAAGAGAATGAAGAGGAAACTGCCGCAGGCATAGAGGAAGAATAGAGGTAGTTATGCTGGAATGTCACTATGAGAAAGAACCCTTGGATTTAAGGCTTATATTACTGCGGGTGTGGAAGCAGAAGCTGCTCATTGCAGCCATAACTTTGCTTGGCACACTTATCTTTGGAGGCGGCTATTATCTGAAAAACATAGTCATACCGCCTAAACAGTATGCAGCCATGTCCCTTTATCAGGTAGAGTACAAAATGGATCCGATCTCTCACCTGGAATATACTTATATCAACAATGATACCTGGAGAAGGTGGATGACTACACAGGAATTTCTGGACTTGCTCTATGAGAATCTGGAAGGAACTTCTGAGGCACAGATTGACAGAGATACCATGAAAAGTTATCTTTCGGCAGAGCTGCTGACAGACCTTAGGATGCCGGATACCATAGTGACAACCCCTGACCCACAGCTCAGCCTGCAGATTGCTGCGGCTGTAGAAGAGAGTATGGTAGACTTTGCCGGGATTCAGCAGGGAATCGAGAGTATCACCGTAGTAGACCCGGCCGTGGATACGGTAATATCCAATGATTCCAGACCGCTCAACGCCTGTATCCTAAGTGCATCCGTAAGCTTTCTTTTGATATTGGCGCTGGTCCTTATGATAGAAATCAGTGCAGACAGTATCTGGCTGCCGGCTGCAATAAGTGACAGATTCGGCTTGAAAGTGCTCGGTACTGCCGGGACAGTAGGCCTTGAAGCGAATATTGCATATCTGCTGCGGAACAAATGCAGAATCGGGGTGCTGGCAGTGGAAGGGGATACGGATATTGCAGGTATTGTCCAAGTGTTAAAAACTGTGGAAGTGAAAAAGCATGGAAACACAGCAGAGTCCGACGGTGTTCATCAGTGGATACCGCTTCCTTCTGTGGAGTTGTGCCCGGAAATCTGTGAAACCATACGCAGCCTGGACGGTCTGATTCTTTCTGTGAATGCAGGCAGGGGACAAAGCAGAAGGCTGGAAGAGGTCCTTGCATTCTTAAAGGCTCAGGACTGTGCAGTAGATGCAGTATTTCTTGCAGAAGCGGATGAAAGCCTGATCAGACAGTATTACTGGAGAGAGGCGCTGTGGACTTTTCCAAAAAGACATAGAACGGAGGAATAGGATGAAGGTACAGGTACTGGCTTCCGTTATGAACCAAGACATGCATACAATCGTAAAGCAGATGAACCTGGACACGGATGCTGTCATTATCAATCAGTGTGATCGCTATGCGGCCCGGGAAATGGAATGGAAAGGGCACAGAGTGCGCTTTTTCTCCTGCGCGGAAAGAGGAGTGGGAAGAAGCCGTAACAATGCCATTTTGCGGGCAGATAGGGATATCTGCCTTTTTTCTGATGAGGACATTGTATACGAAGATGGGTACGGAGAGCGGATTGCAGAAGAATTTGCAAGGCAGCCCCGGGCGGATATGATTCTCTTCAATATTGAAGTGGAAGAGTCGAGGCGTACTTATCACATCACAGATAGAAAGCGTGTCAGATGGTATAACTGCGGGCGATATGGAGCGGTCAGCTTCGCAATCAGGACGGATAAGCTTCTGGAATCGGGTGTTATGTTTTCCCTGCTCTTCGGGGGCGGTGCAAAATACAGTAACGGGGAAGACAGCTTATTTTTGAAGCAATTTATGTCGAAGGGCTATAAAGTATATACAGCGCCCGTTACCATAGGACGGGAAGAAAGAAGCGGCGATTCCACCTGGTTTGCCGGTTATGACAGAAAATTCTTTTATGACAGAGGGGTGCTGTACCATTATTTATACGGAAAGTTGGCTTGGGCTATGGCCCTTCGTTTCCTGGTGGCGCATCGGAAGAAAATGTGCCTGGACGTAGATATCAGGCAGGCTTATGCCTGGATGAACCGGGGAATCATGCGTAGGGATGAGAAGACAGACTAGAAGGAGAGCAACATGGAGATCAGCGCGCTATTATATATTATGCTGACAGTGGTGGCGGTAGGCTTTGCCCTGTTGATTGAGAATAAAGAATACGTGCCTCAACATATCAGCGGCAGAAAGCCGGCGGCATATAACAGGCAGCAGGGCAGGAATCTGGTGGCTGAAGGTGTCATCTATTGTCTGCTGGCGGGCGTATCTGCATTTAGGGTAGCCATTGGAAGAGATTATTGGGTCTACTGGCTTAATTTTAAGCTGATTGCCCAGGACAGACATGTGTCCTACGAACCCGGCTTCCGGTATGTGGTGAAGCTGATACAGGCGATATTCGGAGCAGACACGTATAAACCGATTTTCTTCCTGTTTTCTGTACTTACCGTATTTTTCTTTGTAAAATCCATTCACGATCAGGGAAAATGGTATGCGGCATCTCTGTATCTGTTTCTGACAGGAGGCTATTACTTTTCCAGTATGCACAACGTGCGCTATTACTTTGCATTGGCTATTGCCATGTACAGTGTAAAGTATGTTTTGCGGAGAGAATATGGAAAATTTATTTTATGGATCATTCTGGCATCGGGCTTTCACAAGTCGGTTCTGGTTGTGATTCCGGCGTATCTGGTGGCGGACATGCTTTCACGGATACGGCTCAGGAAGTGGCATTATGTCGCAGGTGGTGCGTTGACTGCCAGCCTGATTCTGGGACAGGATTTGTATCGTAAGGTTATTTTTTATTTTTATCCTTATTATGAAAACTCGGAATTTGACACAGGTGAGATTTCCTGGGCCAATGTAGCAAAATGCCTAGGAACCATTGTATTGAGCGTCATTTGCTGGAAAAGGGGGATGAAAGAAGACAAGGTCAACAGATTTTATTTCTTCCTGAATCTGGCGGGGCTGATTGTATATACATGTGGTTCATTTATCCCGGAGGTATCCAGAATCGGCTTTTACCTGACGATCTTTCAGATTTTCCTGATCGCCAATCTTCTGCAGAGCATGAAAAAGGGAAAGTTCAAGGTGTTGTGCATTCTGGGAGCGGCGGGCGTGTTTGCGTTGTATTTCCTGGTATTTCTGTATCGGGCATATGACGACAGTGTGGGACTGCTTCCTTATAACAACTGGATATTCCATTAGAGATTTTTAACTGGCGAGGAGTTGTGACATGAGAGTTTTATGGGTGTGTAATATTATGCTTCCGGTCATCGCAGAGCATCTGGGGCTGGCGGCAAGCAATAAAGAAGGATGGCTCAGCGGTCTGGCGGATATCATATTGTCCAGGCAGCAGGAGAATGGCATTGAACTGGGAATTGCCTTCCCGGTGGAACAGGACCGGAACGGTTACCGGGAGACCATACATTTGAAAAATGGCAGTGCACTGAATTGTTTCGGCTTTTTTGAAGATGTAACCAATGCAGAAAGCTATGATCAGGCGTTAGAACATAGAATAGAGAAGATTCTGAAGGAATTCTCACCGGACGTGATACATTGTTTTGGCACGGAATATGGACATACGCTGGCAACGACGAAAGTGTGCCAAAGGCCTGAGCGTGTGCTGGTAGGTATACAAGGGCTGTGCGCTGTATATGCGAATGCTTACATGGCTTCCTTGCCTGAAAAGGTAAGAAAGAGCGTTACGCTCAGAGATTGGCTGAAGAAGGACAGCCTGGTAAAGCAAAAGCAGAAATTTGCAGTCAGAGGAGAACACGAGAAGGAAGCTGTCAAGCATGCAGGCAATATCACCGGCCGCACCGGCTGGGATCGTTATTATGCTATGGAATGGAATCCGGATGCCTGTTATTATACCATGAACGAGACGCTGAGAAGCAATTTTTATACAGGACAGTGGGCGTATGAAACATGTGAACCTGCCAGAATCTTTTTGAGTCAGGGCGATTATCCTCTGAAAGGACTTCACTATATGCTGCTTGCGCTCCCCGGTATTCTGAAAAAGTACCCGGACGCAAAAGTATGCGTGGCCGGCAGCAGTCTGGTGGCTGATAAGACTTTAAAGGACAAAATCAAGATATCTGCTTACGGGAGATATCTGAGGACCATCATCCGGGAATATCGTCTGGAAAATCATGTGGAATTTTTGGGCAGGCTGACAGCACAGCAGATGAAAGAGCAGTATCTGAAGGCCAATGTGTATGTATGCTGCTCTACCCTGGAGAATTCCCCCAATTCACTGGGCGAAGCCATGCTTTTAGGCATGCCCTGTGTCAGCGCTGATGTGGGGGGAATTCCCAGTCTGTTTACAGACGGTGTGGACGGCATACTGTACAGAGGATATCATGTACCGGAAAATAAGTACTGCCATAATGGAGTATGCGATGTCAGTGAAGAAAGTGGCTTGAATGATGTGATAAAAAACTTGCAAAGAGCGGTCTTGAATATGCTTGATAGCCGAGAACAAGCGGTAAAATATGGTAAAAATGCAAGAAAACATGCATTGCTGACCCATAATCAGGAAAAAAATTACGAAAGAATGCTTGAAATCTACACAGAGATTTCACAGAAATAGTGTATTATGTAAAGGAGCAATATGGAAAGACAACTGGTATTTGTATCCAACTACATCAATCATCATCAGATTCCCTTCTGTAATGCCTTGTACAGCGTCCTGAGAGAAAGCTTTTGTTTCATACAGACAGAACCCATGGAGCAGGAGCGGGTAAAGATGGGCTGGAATGAGAAGACAGAGCTCCCGTATGTAAAATATTTTTACGAACAGCCCGATGAATGCAAACAGTGGATCATGGAATGTAAGGTAATGCTGTTCGGAGGAAGCGATGACGAAGAATATGTGGTGCCCAGGCTGAAAGCCGGTCTCCCGGTCATCCGTTACAGTGAGCGTTTATACAAAACAGGCCAGTGGAAAGCAGTTTCTCCCCGGGGACTGATGAAAAAATATCAGGACCATACAAGATACCGCAATGCCCCTGTGTATCTGCTATGTGCGGGAGCTTATGTATCCTCGGATTTCCATATTGTACGGGCTTATCCGGGGAAAATGTTCCGATGGGGATATTTTCCGGAGTTTCAGCTTTATGAAATTGAGGAATTATTGAACGGGAAAGGCTGGTGCGCTGAGGATGCTGGCCGGTCGGAATCGGTAAGTTTGGAAAAGATCCCCTACCTGCTCTGGGCAGCCCGTTTTATTGATTGGAAGCATCCGCAGCTGCCGGTTCGGATGGCGGCGCGTCTGAAAGAGAGCGGCAGCAGGTTTCACATGGATATCATCGGCGGAGGGGAACTGGAAGAGGAAGTGAACAGCCTGGTGAAAGAACTTGGGGTAGAAGACTGTGTCAGTCTCCTGGGATTTCGAAAGCCGGAAGAAGTCAGAAGTTATATGGAGAAAGCCGATATTTATCTTGTGACCAGTGATCGCGAAGAAGGATGGGGGGCTGTGGTCAATGAGGCTATGAACAGCGGCTGCGCCGTGGTCGGAAACCATATGATCGGAGCAGTTCCTTATCTGATCGATCCGGAAAAGAACGGCCGTATTTATCATGATAAAGATGAAAATATGCTTTTTGAACAGCTTTATGAACTTTGCAATGACCGTAATCTATGTCACAGACTTGGCAGAGAAGCTTACAGGACCATTGCCGAAGAGTGGAATCCCGGAACGGCGGCTGAGAGATTTTTGAATTTACTTAAAGGATTGGGGTTGCCGGGAATGGACAGGCTTGACGGAACTACGGTTGGAACTGAAATTGGAAATGCGCCCATGTTTATAACGGGCCCTTGTTCTCCGGCACCTGTAATCGGTGAGCGAGCCATGTGCAGGCTGTTGGACGAGAAGGCAGTACAAAATCGAGAAGCCGCCCGCAATCGAGAAGTTGCCCCCAATCAAGAAATTGTCCGTAATAGAAAGGAACAACCATGACATCAGAACAGAAACCACTGATCAGTATCATTGTGCCGGTATATAATATCCCGGACTGTCTCACCAAATGTGTTCATTCCATCACTGCCCAGACTTGGAGTCAAATGGAAATCCTTCTGGTGGATGACGGTTCCACAGATTCCACCGGAGCACTGTGTGATACTTTAGCAAAAGAGGATTCCAGGATCAGAGTTTTTCATAAAGAGAACGGTGGTTCTTCCTCTGCCAGAAATCTGGGAATCCGTGAGGCCAAGGGAGAATACCTGGGCTTTGTGGACAGTGACGATTATATTGACCCCGATATGTATGAAAAGCTGGCAGAAGCGGCATTAGAATATGATGCACCTATAGTTCAGATAGGACGTAACGAAGTGGATGAGGAGGGAAATGTCCTGCCTGATATCTGTGTTCCGCCTCAGAAGACAGAACGCATTGAAAGCGGAGAATTTTTGAAAGAGCTTTTGATGCACAGAGGTGACTGTTCTTTCTGTACTAAGCTGATTCGCAGGGACATTCTGGGAGAACAGAGGTTTCCCGAAGGCGTGCTGAATGAAGACTTCCATCTGCTGGTGAAGCTGCTGCCGCAGATGAAAGAAATTATTTCTCTGCCGGGTTATGCTTACCATGTTTTTTACCGCATTGGAAGCAACACTCGCAAAAAGAGCAAGGAACATTTTTCCAGAGTATTCTCGGACAATGTAGACAATGCCGATATGGTAGAGAAGATTGTGGCAAAGGAGTATCCGGAACTTTTGCCGGTGGTCTTACGATTTGGTGTTTTTCAGCGGCTGGATTATCTGCTGCATATTCCGGTGAAGCAGATGACAAAGGAAAATGGCCGATACCGGGAAATTGTCAGATGGATGCGTAGGAATTGGTGGAAAGCCATGCGGAATCCTTATCTTACCATGAAAAATAAGATTTATCATACACTTTTTGCTATAGCTCCATTGGGAATTCGCGTGTTTCACAAGAAGATGAAAAGGCTGTGACATAGTATTACCAAAAGAATGAAGTGGTAAAAAGGCGCAAAGTGTGGTACTATGGTGCTAATGATGGGAGAGATATTTTATGAAAAATTTGAATGAAATCAGAATTGGTATTCTGAAGATACCGATAACAAGAATAATATTATTGATTATGACGGACATGATAGCAATCCTGTTATCCTCTGTACTTAGCCTTTATGTGCGTTACGAGCTGAAATTCATGGATGTCCCAAGAAAATTCTGGGAAGCAGTACTGGAAGCTTATTTTCCTAATGTCCTCATTACCTTGATCATTTTCTATATTTTCCGCTTGTATAACAGCGTGTGGCGTTATGCTTCAGATACAGAACTGATCAATATCATGATTGCAGTAGTGATCTGTTCGATTATGCAGCCTGTGATTTTCTGGTTGTTGGAGGAACGGGTACCGGTGAGCTATCCTTTCTTCTATGGTTTTTTTATGATTTTGTTTACCGGAGGTGTCCGGTTCAGTTATCGCATCTTAAGGATGCTGCAAAACAGGCGGTTGAGCCATTTTAAGAACAAGTCCAGAACCAACTGCATGATTATTGGTGCCGGTGCAGCCGGTAATGCCATTTTGAAAGAGATTGAAAGCAGTAATTACCTCAGCATGCATGTAGTGTGTGCCATTGATGATCATCCGGGCTGCCATGGAAAATATTTGCGTGGCGTTCCTATCGTGGGCGGAAGAGATAAGATTCAGGAGTGTGTGGGCAGGTATGCAGTAGATGAAATTATCATTGCTATTCCCTCTGCCAGTCGTGCCACTCTGAAGCCTATCCTGGAAATTTGTAAGGAGACAGGATGCCGTATGCGTATTCTGCCCGGTATGTACCAGATTATCAACGGTGAGGTCAATGTATCTAAACTGAGAGAAGTGCAGATAGAAGACTTATTGGGCAGAGATCCTATTGAAGTCAATGTAGACGAAATCATCGGCTATGTGAATGATAAAGTCATACTGGTGACCGGTGGCGGCGGTTCCATCGGAAGCGAACTGTGCAGACAGATTGCACAACATGGACCTAAGAAGCTGATTATCCTGGATATTTATGAAAATAGTGTGTATGAGGTGCAGCAGGAAATTCGCCAGAAGTACCCCAATCTGGATATGGAAGTACTTATTGGCTCTGTGCGAAACACCGCAAGAGTGAATGAGATATTCAGGCGGTATCGTCCTGAGATTGTGTACCATGCAGCTGCCCACAAGCATGTGCCTCTTATGGAGGACAGCCCCAACGAAGCTATTAAAAATAACGTATTCGGTACCTGGAAGGTGGCGAATGCCGCCGACCGCTTTGGCTGTAGCAGATTTGTGTTGATTTCCACGGATAAAGCGGTTAATCCTACCAATATTATGGGAGCGTCCAAGAGAATCTGTGAGATGATCATCCAGGACAGAAACCGCAAGTCTGCTACGGAATATGTAGCAGTACGTTTTGGTAATGTTTTAGGCAGTAACGGCAGTGTGGTGCCTCTTTTCAAAAAACAGATTGAGAATGGCGGACCGGTAACAGTGACCCACCCTGATATTATCCGGTATTTTATGACCATACCTGAGGCTGTGTCACTGGTGCTGCAGGCAGGTGCTTACGCTAAAGGCGGAGAGATATTCGTGCTGGATATGGGTGAACCTATGAAAATCGTTGATTTAGCCAAGAACCTCATAAAGTTGTCCGGATATCGGGTAGATGAGGATATTAAGATTGAATTCACCGGACTTCGCCCGGGAGAAAAGATGTACGAAGAACTGCTGATGAATGAAGAGGGCCTGACAGAAACTGCCAATAAGATGATCTATATTGGTAAGCCCATTGAATTTGATGATTTGCAATTTGAAAGGCAGCTGGAAAAGCTGCATCAGGTCTCACAGGATGAGGAAGGGGATATTAGAGGAGTAGTAAAGGAGATTGTTCCCACATATCATTTTAATACGGAAGCATAATAAGTGTTACCGCAAGGGAGTGATCACATGTATTAGGTAGAAGGCGGTACCGGAGACATGCAGGAGGAAAAGAAATGAAACGGATTCTGATTACCGGGGCAGGAAGTTATATTGGTACCAGCGTGGAGGGATACCTTCAGTTATACAATGCAGCACAGGGCAGGGAGTTATACCGTATTGATACCATCTCCCTGCTGGAAGAATCCTGGAAAGATTACGACTTTACACCCTATGATGCTGTTTTTCACGTGGCGGGAATTGCCCATGTCGATGTAGGAAACGTATGTGATGAGACTAAAGATCTCTACTATAGAGTGAATCGTGACCTGGCTTATGAGACAGCCAGGAAAGCCCGGGAGCAGGGGGTAAAACAGTTTATTTATATGAGCAGTGTCATTGTATATGGTGACAATGCGCCTGTTGGGAAGAAAAAGCACATTACGGAGCAAACGTCCCTTTCTCCTGACAATTTCTACGGTGACAGCAAGAAACAGGCCGAAGAGGTATTGCTTCCGTTAACAAATGATACTTTCAAGGTAGCTGTACTGCGTCCGCCGATGGTTTATGGAAAGAACAGCAAGGGCAACTATCCATTGCTTGCCAAGCTGGCAGGTATTGTCCCTGTATTTCCGGATATTTTAAATGAACGAAGTATGTTGTATATTGAAAACCTGGCTGAATTTATCAGGTTATTGGTAGAGAGTGGCAAAGGTGGAATTTATTTCCCGCAGAATGCAGAATATACAACAACTTCCCAGATGGTAAAGGCAATCGCAGCTGTGAAGGGAAAGAAAGTAAGACTGGGAAAAGCACTGAATCCCTTAGTGATGCTGGGATCTTACATTCCCGGGAAGATTGGAGGTCTGGTAAATAAGGCCTTTGGAAGTATTACCATTGATCAGGAGTTGAGCAGAAAGGATTTTGAGGGATATCAGATATTTTCTTTGGAGGAAAGTATACGCAGGACAGAAGAATGAAGATAACGATTATTACAGTTGCATATAACAGTGAAAAAAGCATAGGTAAGACTATTGAATCGGTGTTGGGACAGACGGTGCTGGGACAGGCATTACCGGGGCATAATATCTTGAATGGTGCTGGAATGGAAGATTACGATATTCTTGAATATCTGATTATTGACGGTGCCAGTAAAGACCGCACTGTGGCTGTAGCTGAAAAGTACCGGCCCGCGTTGGAGGCAGCAGGTGTATCCTATCGTATTATCAGTGAACCTGATGGCGGCATTTACGATGCCATGAACAAGGGAATACGCTTGGCGACAGGAGACATCATTGGTATCCTGAACAGCGATGACTGGTATGAGCCGGACACAGTGGAGACTGTGCTTCATACCTTTAAAACGCAGGGCTGCGATCTGATGTTCGCCAATATCAGGATGCATAAAGCGGATGGCAGCACTTTTGTGAAGAAAGCACAGATTGGTAAATATGAGACTTCCAGACATTGGAATCATCCCACCACTTTTGTAAAAGCTGAGCTATACAAAAAGTATCCCTTCCGTAATATGGGAATTCACGATGATTATGGATTTTATTTACAGATGAGGAAGTTATCGGCGTCCATTGTGACGGTGGATAAGGTGCTGGCAAACTTTAAGATGGGAGGGGCCAGCAACCATAAAAGTTTAAAAGAGGCAAAGAAAAGGATTCGGGACAGATATCTGTACTGCTACCGTATCAACGGGTATAGCAGGTGGTATCTGGTGGAATGTGTAGGGATTGAGGCAGCGAAGATGATTTTGGGGTAATCACCTGGACTGCCGGGACAGGAGAGTATATGAGAATTTTGCAGATTAACAGCCATTATAACCAGGGTGGAGCTGCGAGAATCGTGGCATGTATTCACGGGCAACTGCTGAAAGATGGGGAAGAGTCTTTCGTAGCATATGGCAGAGGCGAGAAAGTACAGGAGGCAAATGTATATCGCTTTGGGATGGCACCGGAGATCTATGCTTCCGCACTGGTGAGCCGTATGGCGGGTATCAACGGATGGTCCAATAGCGGTGCCACCAGAAGACTGGTTTCTTATGTTGAACAGGTGCAGCCTGATATTATTCATTTGCATGCGCTGCATGGATATTACCTGAATCTTCCGATGCTGTTTGAATACATTAATGAAAAGAAGATTCCCTGTGTATGGACTTTTCATGACTGCTATGCGTTTACCGGCAAATGTGGTTATTTTTTTCAGTGCAGCAAATGGCTGGAGGGCTGCGGAAACTGTCCTAATATCAAAACTTATCCTACCAGCCAGTGGTTCGATCACACGGCCTGGATGTGGAAGAAGAAGAAAAAGTTGTTTACAGTTGGGGATAAAAAGATTATTGTGACACCGTCTGATTGGTTGACCGGTGAGGTGCGCAAATCTTTCTTTGGAAAATACGAGTGTATGACCATCAGAAATGGCATTAACACTGCAGAGATTTTTTATCCCAGAGACAGGAAGGTCTGCCGTACAAAATATGGATATGGACAGGAAGAAAAGTTGATCCTGGGCATAGCTGCAGGATACAGCGATATCCGCAAAGGGGCAAAATACATTATTCAGTTGGCTAAAAATCTGGAGGATGAGGCGAAGATTATTCTGATTGGATGGGATAAGAAGAATGATTTTATGCTTGAAGGAGCCGGCAATGTCATAACGCTTCCAAATACCTCCAGTACGGAGATGCTGGCGGAATATTATAGTATGGCAGATGTGTTTGTGCTACCTTCTTTGGCGGAGAATTATGCTACGGTGACACTGGAGGCAATGGCCTGTGGTACGCCGGTGGTAGGTTTCCAGGCAGGTGGGATTCCGGAACAGCTGGTGGGCAGAAAGGGAATCGCTGTCGAGACCGGCAATCAGCAGGAGTTTGATGCGGCAGTGAGAGAGGTACTGGCGGACTCGCAGGTATACAGGCAGGGAAAAGGGAAGGCCGGCCTGCTGCATGGGGAGGAACTGGCGCAGGTGATTCGGGAAGAGAACTCTACGGAGAAGATGACGAAGGAGTATTTGGATGTTTATCGGAGGATGCTTGAGGGAGTGAATTGACGTTCCAAAAGCAGGTTTACAGAGGAAAATGATATGATTTCAGTATGTATGGGAATCTACAATGGAGAAAAATATATTGAAGAGCAGCTGCACAGTATCCTGTACCAGACGTTGCCACCTAGTCAGGTGGTTTTGTGTGATGACGGTTCCAAAGATAATACAGTAGCTATCGTGCGATCTTTTATCCGGAACAATGGCTTGGAAGGGCGCTGGAAACTGTACTGCAATGAGAAGAACAAAGGCTACCCGGATAATTTTTATTATGCGATGAGTCTTTGTAAGGAAAAATATGTTTTTCTGGCAGACCAGGACGATATCTGGGAGCCGCATAAGTTGGAGAGTATGGTTGCAATCATGGAGGCTGCCCCACAGGCCAAGGCTGTAAGCTGCAAATTTGGCCTGATAGATGCAGAAGGTGATGATATTCATACGCTGATGGCTCCGACCCGAAATAGAGCCACAGGGATCACCAGAAACGTATCCTGTGAGGATGTATTCTACAAGTGTGAATGGCCCGGAATGGTGTTGGCATACAGAAGAGAGTGGTATGAGACAAAATTCGGCAAGTGGCAGGCGCAAAATATGGATCGGGAGAAAAAGTATCCGGAAATTCCCCATGATTTTCTGGTTTGCGCATGGGCGGCAGAAGATGGTGGATTTCTCCAATTAGATGAAGAACTTGCATGGCACAGAAGGCATAACAGTAATACCGGAGGAGAGGAGCATCGCCTTGCGAAGCTTTTGAATCGGACCAGGAAGCTTGCTGAAATAGAAAAGTATAATGCTATACTGGATGCATTTGACAAGCTCAGAATTATGGAGTCTGCAGAGGGCCGGCAGGCACTGGAAGATAAGAAGCGCGTCATGAGGGAGCGGTATGAGGCGCTTCTTAGCGGCAGTGTGAGGAAAGTGGCGGCTAATGCGTGGAGGAACAGGAAGTTTACAAGAGGTGTTACCGCGGTGTGTGATTTGGTCATTGCGTGTAAGAAAGGACGTGAATAAACGCAAATAGTCATTCAGGAGCAGCAAGCTGCTCCTGAAATCAATAATACACATCTTGCTGATTTTATTCAGCGATAGAAAAAATAGAATCTATTCGATCTTTGCCGCCGAAAACATTATTGTACTGAAGTATCTCGTAATCATTGATAATCTTCTGCAAATTATCAGGCAATTCATCCATGGAAT
Organism: Lachnospiraceae bacterium; assembly: GCA_017465845.1. Lineage (GTDB taxonomy): Bacteria > Bacillota > Clostridia > Lachnospirales > Lachnospiraceae > Acetatifactor. Next base: position 40,644 of record JAFTVH010000100.1, read on the forward strand.
ACCACATTCCGGCTGCATCCATAATAGCACCTGTACCTATTACCTGTATCTTTTCCAAGATCATTAATAAACATTTATTGTAATCTGTCATTTCTAGGCCGGAAAGCTGTAGGAAAAAGCTGCCGAAAAAGTTACTGCTCATTTCCAGACCTTCTGCATCAGGCAATTCGTAATTGGTCCATATAATATAAGGAGTAGTGTATATTTTTTGCTTTTGATAAAGATCCAGATCATTCCAGTCTGTCCGGAACAAAAGCTCATAAAATTCCTGTTCAATGTTGGGAAGGTGGTCTCCAAACATCACGATCATAGTTGGTTCTTCGACATTCTCAAAGTAACTCACTAAATCACCAAATGCCTTATCGGTTTCTTGAATGAGAGACAGGTATTGCTCCGTAAAAGGATACTCATCTTCATAATCGAGAGAAACAGTTGCATCATAATCTTCCCAGTCATATCCGCCGTGATTTTGCATTGTAACAAGGAAGGAAAATAGATTTTGATCATCGGATTTGTTCTCATACAATTTGATCAGTTCCTGATAACTGGCCTCGTCACTGACACACCATCTAAGAGCATTCCAATTTTCTTTGGACCAATTTTCCTGTGATATAAATTGGTGAAATTTCATACGTGGATAGACAATATTTCTATTCCAATTGGTTGCGAGATTAGGATGCATTGCTACGGTTTGCCAGCCGAGTTTATCGAAAGAAGATGCCAATCCGTACTCGTTATTCGAAATAAAAAGCTGATAAGCAATATTACCTGATCCTAAAAATTGCGTGCTATTACCGGTTAAAACTTCATATTCAGAATTTGAGGTTCCTGCACCGAATACCGGCATATGAAGGAAACCTTTGATTACATTATCTTTCATGCTGTCAATGTAAGGTGTAATAGTGTCACATTCATTGAAATCCGCAATATATCTCAAATCTGACCAGCTTTCATTCATAATTAAAAAAAGATTTTCAGGCTGGATGACATTTGAATTCTCTTTCTTTTCATATTCGTTCACATAATACTCTGCAATTTCTCTCACCTTATCCGGAGAATAATTCTCAGGTTCGTTTTGAGTCAAATACTGTATTTCCGCAAGCAGAGTCCTTATATATCCTTTCTCTTGATAATTGACCTCGATATCCCACAATGCCATGGACATATGCTCCGTTTTGTTCATAATATCCTGATTAGATAAAACAGAATAAGATACATATCCCAATGTAAGGACAATTATTTTGCGAGTCCCGGCTAATTTTGCCCATTTAATGTCCGGCAGCATAAAAGCAACAAGGAGCAATGCGGCTGAAGCAAGCAGCGCAATTCCGGGCAAAAGCTCCAGTTCATAGGAATAGGCATTCATCACCGTTGCAGCAGTTTGAATGCTTTTGATATCCTGAAGCATGAAAGAACGCCCCCGAAGCCTATAAACATAATATTCTACGAGAGAGAGGACGGGGCACATAATTTGGAAAAGGATAATTCCAATTTTTATCTTCTTAAAAAAACAAATTAATAGTGCATAGATTGCGTATATATACAGCAAATTAATGAACCAATAAGCAGGCTCTATGGTAGTAATATTACCTGTAATTGTCTCAATCAATACAAGATTAACTGAAGGAATAAGAGAAGAATATAATATTGTAATGACTGAATTTTGCATACGACGTATTACCATTAACAGCAATACTGTTACAGCAATGATAACTGCATTTATGATCACCAGCAATATTATGTTTTGTTGATTTATATTTCTGTAAACATAATAGAGATCCCACCCGAAATTCTGATCTTCTCCATTGTATTCGCATCGAATATTTTCAAGCGGCACATTGTCATCTTCTCCTGCATCATAAATAAAAGGAACCCATGACAGACTGAATTCACCTGTTCTGCTGTCCTTATGGCCCGAAACCTGTCTTAAAGTAATGCTATATGCTTTATTTTTTTCTAAATTATCAATTTCAAATATATAATATCTCCAATTCTCAACATCATTTTGCGAAATAAGTTCGGATTTTATTATATTTTCGCCAGCGTCTTTCAGTTCAATGATACATACTGTTTCGTTTTGACGCAGGAGAGTGGAGTTATTATACGCAAGGCGAATGTAAATCTGTGTCAGCCCATTATGAATTGGTTCAAAATACTGCACAAGGGAATCTTCTTCTGTTGTTAAAGTATTCGGAAAGTCATACTCTGCCTGTTCACGATATTTCATTCCCGAAGTTTTTTCAACGATATCTTTCTCCAAGCTGCAAAAAATCAGATAATTAATTATGGCAACTAAAAAAATATAAAGTATATATTCTTTTTTTAATAATCTTTTCCACATTAGAGGACCTTTCATGTTAATATATTTTCATAGAGTTTATCAATGCATTGAAAACTCTTTGATCTGAATCAGATGTATTCGGTATTCTTTGCCCATCAATCTCTATTTCAAACTTGTTAAGTTTATATTTCTTGACAAAATCTGAAATATCTATATCTATGGTAATAGCCTGATTATTCGTCATATCAGCATAAAAAACTTCCCGGTCATTTACATTAATAATACATTTGCTGACGCCAATTATATTTTCAGGGATAAATCCCTTGATTTCCAGATGATTTTGATCTATTAATAACACACTGAATTTTGCTTTCTGATTCATCCATCTATAGTTCTCGGTTTTGCTTTGTGGAAGCCATCCGTCTTCATAGAATATTTGGTTTTGAACGTCAGGGAATATTACATTGATTTCTCCATAATAGGAAATCAATTTTGTTCCCAGAAGAATCAGTGAAGTGCAGGTCACAATACCAATGAATAATTTTTTAAGTCTACTTGTACCAATAGTATTACCCCATTTCAGACAGAAAACCTTAATATTTGTTGATAGTTTATTTATAATATCCTTGCATTTAATGATCCATTTAATTTTAAGTGGGTTTCCATATCCCAATAAATTACGAACAATATTGCTTTTACACAGAAGATTCCATGCAACGACACTAAAAAAAATGGAAATCGGGGTAATAAACCACCACAGATTTCTTACACCTGGTCCCGGAGTAAGTCTGCTAAATTCTGTGGGATTCATTTTCTCTATGATGATTAAAATTAAGTACGCTGCTTTGAAGCCAATAAAGTGGAAGCACATGATGCTCATGCTGTTCTGACCGATATATGCGAAGAACTTTTCCAGATGCTGTGATGTACTTAACAGCTTTGATAATGTTATTATAAGGAAAATTCCCCCAAATGGTAAAAATAAATCGATTACTCCGTTAAACTGTCGTGAAGGCCAATCAACGACAAACTTTAAGCCAAGACGCAAACTACTTCCCAATAGCACTGCAATAATGCAAGCCTTAATCAGATTTCCGCGAAAACTATCAAATTTAGGTTTTATGGATCTTACCACGTAACCTACAACCAGGAAAAACTGTGCAAGTCCAACTAAGTCCTTATTTCCGCAATCTTTATTTTGAATGACAGCACTCATGGAAATTAAAAATATAAGTACAGAGATGAATACCATGGAAATTTTTTTGGTGCAGAGTTTTACAATAAGAGTAAAAATAATTGAAGACCAGAAGAGCACCGGTAAAAACCACATTGCGCCAAGCCAATCACAATATACTGCTTTATTAGAAAGTAACCCGTGCAATGCCGCTTGAAATGTTTCAGGGTAAACAGTACCGGATATTTTATTTAAAATGTTTAGCTTATCACAAAAGAAGAATAAAATAATACCAACCAGATTGATGGTATAATAAGGTACCATCAATCTGCAAAATTTTTTGATAATATCATCAAAAAGCGACTTATTTTTCGGTTGGCTCGTATATCCGGAGATAAAGAAAAAAGCAGCCATGTGGAACTGGTAAATGAAATGATTGAATTGGGTGGTGCAATGACCAATTACAACAAGAATAATAACAATACCCTTATAGATATCGCACCAGTTAATTCTTTCATGTATGCCCTTATTTACAATGTTTTTTTCAGCACACATATTATTTGTCATTTCCCCAGTCCTACTTTCTAATTAAATTACCCAAAGAATTTATGTTCCACCATTAAACACAAGCAATGATATATAGGTAAATGCAGTTCCTGCACCTTATATGTTTCCGTTTCATTCACTCTTATGCACACATCAGCAATTCCTGCCAGCTTTCCACCGGTCTTACCGGTCAGTCCGATTACTTTCAGCCCTTTAGCCTTAGCAACCACAGCAGCATACATCACATTACCGGCATTCCCGGAAGTGGTAATCCCAAGGAATACGTCTCCGGCATTACCGTATCCATTCACCTGCTGTGCATAAATCATAGTACCGTCTACATCATTCAGAAAAGCAGTGTTCAGCGCATTATGATTATCCAGTGCAATAGCAGGCAGAGCACCTTGCAGCTTTTCTGCCAACTGTGCACCTCTCACCTCATCCACAGCTTTCAACTTATCAGCAAATTCCTGTGACATTTTTCTGGGCAGACAAAAGCCTTTCATCAGTTCGCCCACGATATGATTGGCATCGGCTGCGCTTCCGCCATTACCGGCTGCCAAAAGCTTGCCGCCCTGAAGATAGGATTCTTCCAGAATCAGGTAAGCGTCCACAATGTCCTCGCGGCTGTCATCCAGAACAGGATATCTCTCAATCAACTCATCAACATATGCATTTAGCTCCTGGCTTAAATTATAATTATCCATTTCAATTACGTCCTTATTATATTATAGTTAATTATTATTTTTTAAAATCGCAGTAACAGCTTCTTTCAAATTTTCAAAGCAGGCAACAGAGTCATCAGTAACATTCCCAAGTTTTGCCGCATGGCAGCCTGCATTCATGCCGGCTTCCACATCATTGTCTCCGTCTCCGATCATCCAGGAATGTGCTAAATCAATATTATATTTTTCGGCAGCCTGAAGCAGCATTCCGGGTTTCGGTTTCCTACAGTCGCAGTCAATTTTATACTCCGGACGCTCCCCTTCATATCCTTTATGAGGATGATGAGGGCAGTAGAAAATATCATCAACATATGCGCCCTCCTGCCCCAGAAGTGTTTCCATTTTGTTATGGATTGTCTGAAGCTCTTTCAATGATACCTCTCCTCTGGCAATCACCGGTTGATTAGTTACTACAATTGCCAGATAACCACTTTCATTGATCATTCTGACAGCTTCCGAAACACCGTCTATCAGTTCAAAATCATCAATTTGTCTAAGGAAACCTACATACTTGTTAATGGTGCCATCTCTGTCCAGAAAGATTGCTTTTTGCCTATTTGATAGATTTTTCGCTTCTACCTTGCCTTCCTGCAGATCTTTTATCACCGAATAATATCTGTCCGGTGTTCCCATATCTTTGATATATTCCGGAGAATCGTAGATAGCAAGCTGTCTGTCCGCAATCAAAGGCTTCAAGATATCTCTGTCCAGATCCAGTTTTTTCAGTTCTGTAAATAACTTGAAAATATTTGGTGAAAGCATATGGATTCCTGCATTTACACGATTCTGATACCAGAGACGCTCATCCTCTTTGTGCATCCAGTTGGTAACCATGCCTTCCTCGTCGGCCACGATGATTCCGCTGTCGTAGGGATGGCTGTTCGGATGGGTCAAAATCGTTGCAAGGGTTCTTTTGCGGCGATGATGCTCCAGGAAACGTTTAATGTCTACATCAAATATAATATCTCCGTTCAACAGGAGAAAATCATCGGTTATTGCTTCTTTGAGGAAATAAAGCGCCCCGGCTGTTCCAAGTGGCTGTTCCTCCACGATGTACTGAATACTTACTCCTTTACCGGAACCGTCCCCAAAATAATCCTGGATGACGTGTCCCAAATGTCCGATAATCAGTATAATATCGGTATACCCCTGCCTGCGCAGTGTATCTATCTGATATTCCAAAATGGGCTTTCCATCTATGGGAATCATAGGCTTGGGAACCTGAGAATTCACTTCAGCGATTCTGGTTCCTTTGCCACCTGCCATAATAACGACTTTCATAACCAGTTTCCCTCTAAACTTTCTTTATAGCTATCTACCTGGGCTCGTAGCTTTCAGGTGTATAATGAATGACTCTGGTACCACCTGTTTCAAACTCGAAGGGAACATACAGGAAATCTTTCAAGACCTCATGTATCTTTTTCTGTTTCTCAGGTTCTACATAAAACAACAGGAATCCGCCACCACCGGCTCCCAGTAGTTTGCCGCCGGTTGCACCGGCATTAATTGCTTTCTCATAGACTGCATCGATAGAATCTGTAGATACCTTAGAGGTAATGCCTCTTTTTAATTTCCAGGTATAATCCAGCAGTCTGCCAAATTCATTCAAATCGCATTTAGATGTGAGTACATTTTCTGCATCATCAACCAGGCTAAGCATCTCCAGCAGCTGTGCTTGTTTGCTTTTCAAACTTTTCTCAGCCTCTACCTGGATATCAGAAGAGAATCTTGAAAAACCGGTAAAAAACAGCATAAGATTTCTGTTTAAAAGGTTTTTGCGTTCAGGTGATATGATAACAGGATTCACGGAATATCCGGATGCATCAAAATTGATCCTGTTCAATCCACCGAAAGATGCTGCAATCTGATCCTGAACACCACCACTTTCGTTGCACAATACTCTTTCCAGGAAAATAGCATCGTCTGCTAACTTACGCTTATCTGCGTATTTACCTTTCAGCGCATAGAATGCATTTAACATTCCCACTGCGAAGGAACTGCTTGTTCCCAAACCGGATCTGGCCGGCAGATCCGCTTCGTAAGTCAGGCGTATTTCATGCATATCCAGTTGTTTCATAGCTTCACGAATAGCTGGATGTTCTATTTCATCGACTTTATTTACTCTTTCTATTCTGGAATAGGAGAGTTCTGTACTGTAATCGAAAAATCTGGGAAGATGTCTTACATTTACATAACAGTATTTATCAAAGGTTGTAGAAATGACCGCTCCGCCATGTTCCCGATAAAATGCCGGAAAATCAGTTCCACCACCAAAAAAGGACATTCTAAATGGTGTTTGTGTAATAATCATTTTATCTTAACTCCTGTTTAACTAAAATCATCTTTAATAACGTTCCATACTGCTTCGGTACTAAAGTATTCTCTAATGAACTGCTGGCTTGCTTCAGACATTCGAACCAATTCTTCATTGTTTTCATACAGTTCAGAGATAATTTGAATCAGTTCATCTTCCCGATCCCGAATGGCTGCCATGTCTTCAATTCCTGTTATTCCCTCAGCACCGACAGAGGTAGTTACAACCGGTATTCCGTAATATAAAGCTTCTACTACTTTACCCTTTACTCCTGCACCATACCGTAAAGGCACTACAGCAATACGGCAGGAATCATACAGTCTCTGGAGCTCTTCCTCAGATACAAAACCTTTAACAATAACGCCTTCTGTTTTAATCCGGGTGATTTCTTCTGGTGCCTTAGAACCCACAATATAAAATGGTGCCTTTGTTTTGCGGTACACCTCCGGGAAAATTTTATCCAGAAACCATAACACTGCATCCAGGTTGGGTCCATGACCAAAGCCTCCTACGAACAGCATTCCTTCACGGTTATCTGCATTGTAAGCCGGTTTACGGAATGTATCAAAGACATAAGCAGTTATTGCCTTAACAGGTATCATGGGATCCAATCTATGAATCTCATCGCTTTCAATTGCTGACGGATAATAATTCATATCTGCTTTATGCATAATATACATTTCCTGGTCTTGCCATTTCTGAGACTCTTCCAGGAGTTTCTTATCACCGTTCAGTTCATATTCTCTTCTCGTCCTTAAAAAGTGCAGATCATGACCATAGTAAATTATTTTCCCACGGGCATGTTCTTTAATCAAATCAATATATTTGATAGTGATATGAGGCCTGTTCAGATAGAAAACATCAAAATATTGCATGTTTTCCAACAACCATTTTTTCCAGTTCTCGGCATATTTCGGACCATACAATACCAGGATTCCCATCTGCTGCAATTCGGTGGTGTATGGTTCATGCTGATAGAAGTTATCTCCCAGGAAAGTAACCTGATACCCCTTTTGTATAAGCATTTTAAGATACATAAATGTGGTTTTGCTGCCGGCATCTTTGTCATACTGAGGCACATAGTGGTCAATTACCAGAACATGTTTTTTATCTCTGCTCCGTTCTCTTGCGAGAAATACATTGGTACCATTTTCAAAATGGTTTTTTTCCAATTCGTCCTTCCATTTATCATAGAATTTCTTCTGGTTTTCGACCTGATATTTTTTCTGGCCGGACGTCACATCCGTACCATTTGAGATTCCTTCAAAGTGAACTACAACTGACTTGGGTTGATACATTACCTTGTATCCATGCTTTCTTACTTCAAAAGCAAGGTCTGAATCTTCACAATAAGCCGGTACAAATCTCGTATCAAAGCCACCGATTTCTTTCCACAGACTACTGCGGATCATAATAGCCGCACCGGATATGTAGTCTGCTTCATGTACATAATTAAATTCTGAGTCATTAGGATTCTGTCTGCTGCCATAGTTCCAGGCAGAGGCATCTTTCCACAGGATTCCCCCGGCCTCCTGGAGATAGCCGTCAGAGTAAATCAGTTTGGAACCGACCATTCCCACAGAACTATCTTTCCTCATCAAATCAAGTAAAGGTTCCAGCCAATTATCCTGCACCTGGGTATCATTGTTCAGGAAGAGCAGATATTGACCTTTTGCATATTCTGCAGCATGGTTACAGTTGAGTAGAAACCTCAGATTCTTCTCATTTGTAATCACAGTTATGCCTTCTACAATTTCTTCGATTCTTTTCGTTAAATCTGTGGAACAGTCGTTAGCCAGGATTACTTCATAGGTGCAGTTACCGCTGTTCTTTAAGATGGATTCCAGGCAGTGGTAGGTATAATCAAACTGGTTGTATACCGGAATGACAATAGACACCTGTGGAGTATCCCATTTTGGGAAGGTCAATTTTGCATAGTCTTCAAATTTATTTTCAACGTCTGTTATCTTTACGATGTCAAGGTTTTCCTGATTCAACGGAACAGTACGAGATTTTTCATATTCCTCGACAAGCTGATAATGATTAACAGCGCTTTGGATTCCTTCTGTCTTCAGAATCGTAAAGCAGTTCTTAATTCTTCGGGGATTAATCATTTTAAGCATCAGCCTGGGATGGCACAGAGCTTTTTTGATTAAGCCCATGAAAAAGCGTCTCTTGCTGTTGGCAGGTAATAGCCACAAGCTTAATTTTCGGAATTTCAGCGCCAATTTGTAAGTTCTGGATTGCTTCTCACGCTCATATTCACGTTCGACTTCCAAAAGGAGCTCAATATGACCATTTTTGTTGCAAATGGTCTGCTCCAGCTGAGAAATTTTTGCTTCGGACAGAGCGTTTTGGTGGTCAGCAGTTTCTAATTTAGCTTCCAAGCTTTTATTCGTCTTAAGTGCCTCGTCCCGTTGTCTTGCTACTTTCTGTACCTCAAGTTCCAACTCGCGGTTATGAAAGATCAAATCATCATTTTTCTTAAGAAGCTGCTCATTATCTTGCTTAGAAGCAGTAAGTTGCTCATTCAACTTAGAATTTAAAGTATTTAATGCTTTGGTATCGTTTTCCGATTCTCCGATACGTTTTCTATAATTTTCGATTTCATTGTCAAGAAATGCCAAGTGCTTGTTGCGGGATTCCACTTCACCCTGCAACGTCAATATCCGTTCAGTCAAGTGCTGATATTCGCCGCGTGAATTCATCATAATATGAGTAATATCTGCAGCTTCTGGGATTTCTTTATTACTTGCAAGGGCAATATAATATTTTCCTTCATTCGTGCACTGACTTGTCTTTACATAGGAAACATTTCCGGTCTGTCGGTCGGATTTATCAATGATACTGACCATTTCAAAATACTGGTTATACAATTGTACAAACCGGAATTTCTTTTTCAAAAATGTCAGAAATTCCTCATTATAAAATTCTTTCACGTGAAATTCATTGCAATAATTATATAAATCAGAATAAATGGCTTTATTGGGTGTGGACATCACAAGAAGACCGTCTTTTTTTAATACCCGAAAAATCTCTTCCAGAAATTTTGACTGTACTTCTTCGGAAATGTGCTCAATTGTTTCAAATGATACCACCACATCGATATTATGATCAGGGTAAGGCAGGCTTTCTACACTACCTGTCTGATAGCAGATATTCTGCCGAATCTGATATTTTTCTTTGGCGCGTTCGATAGCTTCTTCACTGATATCGATACCACTTACACTGGCAGCACTCGCAGACAGGATATTTGTACCATATCCTTCTCCACATGCAGCATCCAGAACTACTTTGTCTTTCACTAATGGAAGAATACTATAATAACGCTGATAATGCTCGAGCTCTAATTTTGTATCATTAATGCCCGGGACAAAGCGCTCCCCGGTAAAAATTTCATTAATTTTTTCATTCATTGCAGTCCTCCTGCTTCTGTACCAGTGTCCAGTTGCGTCCCATGGTACAAAACCCCTTTTCATCATCACTTTCTGTTTCTACACAGATAAGCATCAGACTGTGTATACTGTCCAGAGCTTGTCCATCGAAAGTTTCCAACCACAAGTCCAATACATATTTTCCACTCAATAATGCATTGGTGAAACTCAAAATAATTTCCCCTTGAGAGGCAATAGCTTCTCTGAATTCTTTGCAAGAGCCATAAGCGTATATTCCGTCTTCTCTTGTAATACCTAATGAAAATCGGATATTCTCTAATTTATGGTCAGCCTTATAACCCAATCTTACACGACATTTTTCACCTGTATGAATTATATTGGTTTCATTGCCGTGTTCATTTTCGAGAATAACAGAACAATATTTGGCTTCACCCGTGCCACCCCGTCTTGCACCGGGCTGATAATATTTACACACATCTTTTAGGGTTTCATTATATTCCAGCTCTTTTTGACGCTTCTTTAAGACAGAGACTTCTTCTGAATCCTCTGCTTTTTCTTCATTTGCCAATTTGTTTTCTAACTCATCTTTTATCTGGCGGTTTTCTTCTTCAATTCGGTCAATTCGGCCATTTTCCATTTGATGGAGATATTCTTCTCCGATAATCCTGGGAATGCCTTCATCCTTAATATGTCCATTCTCAAGCCATATCAATCTGTCGCATATCTTGTACATCTGGTCCATAGAATGTGATACGATCACGATTGTGGTACCATTTGCCTTTATTTCTTTTAGTTTTTCAAAGCATTTCTTCTGGAAGGAAGAGTCTCCTACAGCCAGAATCTCATCAATTAATAAAATATCGGCATCTACATTAATTGCCACTGCAAAGGCGAGACGCATATACATACCTGAAGAGTAGGTCCTTACAGGATTATCAATGAATTCTTCCAATTCAGAAAAACGAATAATATCACTCAGACGTTTGTCTACTTCTTTTCGGGTTATTCCAAAAATAGAAGCATTGGTGTAAATGTTTTCACGACCGGTCATATCAGGATGGAAACCGGCACCCAGTTCGATCAGGCTTGATACTCGTCCTTTCATATTGATGGATCCTTCATTTGGAGAAAGGATCCCGGTCAATAGCTTCAGGGTAGTACTTTTACCGCAACCATTTTTACCAATAATTCCAACGGCTTCTCCTCTAGCCACTTGAAAGCTGATTCCTTTCAGAACCATAACATCTTGATGCTTTCCTCTGGAAGGATTGACAAAACGTTCTTTAAAAGAAGTAGCTTTATCCTGATAAGAGCGAAACTTCTTTTTCACATCTTTTACTTCAATAGCTATTTCATTTTTATCTATACTCTGTAAATCTTTCACTATAATTCCTCCGCAAAGTTCTTATCCAGCTTTGTGAAAACAAAGAATCCAATCACAAACACCAACAGGCTTGCACCACATGCCAGTAACAGATAATTGGTAGTAGGAATCATGCGATAGTACAGGATCTGATGGTATACTTCCACAATGGGAGTCATTGGATTTAATACAATCAGTTGACGGTATTGCTCAGGAATATATTCCATGTTGTACATTATTGGCGTGATATAAATCCATGCCATCATAATTACACCTACGATTTGTTCAAGGTCACGAAAATAAACGGTAATGCTTGATACGATAAAAGCAAGCCCAAGTGCAAGCAGATACTCCACTACCATAATCAAAGGAAGATATAGTAAAGTCTGCACATTAAAGCCGAAGCCGGATACCAATACTGCCAGAAATACAATAATAAAACTCAGCAGCATATTCACAAATGTACTGGTAACATAAGCTATGGGGATTACTTCCCTGGGAAAATAAATCTTTTTTACCATATCCGCCTGGGCTCTGATACAGGTAGAACCTCCCTGAACGGAAGAACTGAAGAATGTCCAGGGCATCATACCGATAATCAGGTATAAGTAGAACTTTTCTATATTTACTTTAAAAATTACAGAAAAGACTGCTGAATAGATAATTACCTGGCATAATGGATTGATGTATGTCCACAAAAAACCAAGGACAGAACCCTTGTAGCGCCCTCTGAGTTCTCTCCTTACCAGACTGTAAATCATGTCGCGATATGCGTATATGTTTTTAATTCTTTGAATCATATTATAAAACCTTTCGTAAATAGCTGATAATTTGTAATTATCAGTTACTTTTGTTACTCTTACTGTCAAAAAAGTAAAACTTATTATTTTTTTACATTCACCTCATAATACCACACTTCAATAATATTTACAAACACAAAATGAAATATTCCGCAATTAACCTAAAAAATTAATATTTTAGTGTCACTTTTTGCCGGCTGGGGAAAACACAACTTTTCCCATTCACCTTGCAAACCCAATCCCCCTATGGTACACTACATTTATACCAAATGTAGTGTACCATTTTCGAAGAATGACCGGTAGATAATTGCCAAATGCAATTACACGGCATAAAGTGGCTGTCAGCATAAAACAGCTGCCATTATAAAGGAGTCCCCATGTTAACCCGCACCCGAATCCGAAGCCTCACCCATGCCTCATTCTACGCCAGAGGCCTGGATCTATACCTTACAAGCAAAGTAAAAGATTTAAAAATAGAAGAAAATTCCTTCGTGGATCACGTTCACACCCGTGTAAAGGGCAGTGGCACCAAGATGTACAATGTCAGCTTCAGTTACGATACCGCCAAGGATACTGTTTTGAACTGCGACTGCAACTGCCCCGCATTTGCCAGCTATGACGGCTTATGCAAGCACCTTGTTGCCTCGCTTTTAAAATACGCTGACAGAAAGCTGTCAGAAGCCGGAGCACAGGATCCTGCATCCGTTCCGGGCAGACAGATGGAGCTGGGTGAAGTTGCCGGGAACAGTGGCGGTAGTGGCAGCAGCGGCAGAAGCGGCAGTGGTAACGGCGGCAATGCCGATGTTGTTTCACAAGGCCGCCGTCGGCTCAGTGATTACCTTGGTCCTCAAGCGCCCACCACCACCCCGGCCATGAAAATGCTCTTAGACAGACAGCAGGTCGTGCGGATCGCTCCGCTTATGCAGGACAACGTCTTTGGTCTGGTACGTCTGGAGCCGGCACTCGTTTGCCAGAAGGGAAAGGCCTTTGCCGAATTCCGGGTGGGTACTACACAGACATACGTGGTGAAAGACATCTTTGAATTTGTCGGAAGGATACAGCGCGGGGCGGAGTATCAGTACGGTAAGAAACTGGAATTTGTGCATCTGCCGGAAGCATTTGATGCGAATTATCGGCCGCTGGTGCAGTTTGCCGGAGACTGGGTCCGGGAAAATGAGCGCAGATATGTGCAGTCCTCCTATTATGGATATCATTCCTATTCACAGGCAAAGCTGCGCAGCATTCCGCTGTCCGGCAGTGAATTGGACAATTTCCTGGAAGCTGTAGGCAAGCTGCCTGTCCAGGTGACTGCTGACGGCGTGGACCTGGGTCAGTGCTGGCTGAGAGAGGCAGCACCTTTGCAGAAGCTTGTGATCAAGGGGCAGGATGGCGGCATTGAGGTGACCGAAGGGAAATTATGCCGATGCAGAGGGAACAGGTATCAGTATTCCTTTACCAATAGCTGGATTTATAAGGAATCACTGGAAGAACTGAAGCAGATACAGGATTTTCAGGCATGTATGGATATGTTTGCAGAGAGAAAAGTATTTATTCAGAAGGAGGATGTGCCTGTATTTTGCCGCGATTTCCTGCCTGCGCTGGAAAAGCATTATCTCTGTGAAAGGAAAGATTTCTCAGAGCTTGATTTTGATATTAAACCGGCTGTCTTCGAGATTTATCTCGATGCCCCCCAGGAGGATATGATTTCCTGTCGGGTGATTGCGGTATACGGAGAGCAGCGTTATAATGTATATGGTGATAAAGAAGACATGGGCCAGCGTGACCTGCAGCGCGAGATTTTGACAGGGCAGGCAGTGGCTTCTTATTGTAATGCGTATGATGAAAGCACCATGTCCATGGTGATTCTGGATTCAGAGGAAATGATGTATGACTTCCTGACGGAAGGCATCCCTAAGATTCAGGAGTTAGGACAGGTGTTCATATCGGATGCTTTGAAGCGGATCAAGGTAAATGCTTCGCCCCGTATCAGTGTGGGCATTTCGTTAGATGGAGAGTTGCTGGAGCTTTCCCTTGTTTCGGAGGATATGTCCAGGGAGCAGCTTCTGGAGATTCTGAATAAATACGACAAGAAGAAAAAATATTATCGCCTGAAGAACGGAGAGTTTGTCAATGTGGCGGGAGATGGTCTGGAGACACTGTGGGAACTGAAGCAGGGAATGGGACTTTCCGATAAGCAGATGGCTCAGGAGACGATTGAACTGCCTAAGTACAGGGCACTTTTCCTGGACAGCGGCTTAAAGAGCCAGGAATCCATCCAGGCGGAGAAGGACCGTGCTTTCCGCGCGCTGGTGCGGAATATGAAGACGGTGGAGGATAACGACTTTGAGGTGCCTGAGTCTATGCAGGGAGTCCTCAGAGAGTACCAAAAGAAGGGATTTTTGTGGCTGAAGACATTGAAGAATAATGGTTTTGGCGGTATTCTGGCGGATGATATGGGACTGGGGAAGACGCTGCAGGTGATTGCATTTCTTTGCTCGGAGTATGGAGCGGATGCAGTGGCGCAGGATGGGGGCACACAGCAAGCGGAAGGCCTCAATACTGAGAGGCGCTGCCTGATCGTAACTCCTGCCTCCCTTGTATACAACTGGTACAATGAAATCCGGAGATTTGCCCCCGAGCTTCCGGCGGTCATGATCCTCGGCAATGCCCAGGAACGGATGCAGCTTATCACAGAGGCTCCCAAGCGTGCGATCCTGATCACATCATATGACCTTTTAAAAAGAGACATCGAGCACTATGAGAAGCTGCGCTTCTTTTATCAGGTGATAGATGAAGCCCAGTTCATCAAGAACCACAGCACTCAGGCCGCCAGAGCGGTGAAAGCGATCAAATCCTCCTGCAGGCTGGCGCTCACCGGTACACCGGTGGAGAACAGATTAAGCGAATTATGGAGCATCTTCGATTACCTGATGCCGGGCTTCCTGTTCGGCTATCAGCGGTTCCGTGAGGAACTGGAAAGCCCTATTGTTCAGCAGCAGGATAAAGAAGCCATGGAACGTCTGCAGCGGATGATCCGTCCTTTCGTGCTTCGCAGGCTGAAAAAGGATGTGCTGAAAGACCTGCCTGATAAGCTGGAGGAAGAGATGTATGTCTGCCTGGAGGGCGAGCAGTTAAAGCTTTATGATGCCCATGTGAAGCGGCTGGCGCTGATGCTGGATAAACAGTCTGATGAAGAATTCAGGACCGGCAAGATTCAGATTTTGTCCGAACTGACCAGGCTCAGACAGCTTTGCTGTGATCCGGCGCTTTTGTATGAGGGATATGAGGACGGCTCTGCCAAGGTGGATATGTGCATGGAACTGGTGCGCAATGCAGTGGGAAGCGGACATAAAATCCTGCTGTTTTCCCAGTTCACCTCCATGCTGGAGATTTTATGTGAAGAACTGGAGAATGCGGGCATTACTTACTATACGCTGACCGGTTCAACCAGCAAAGAGAGACGCCGGGAATTGGTAGAGCAGTTCAATCAGGACGATACTTCGGTGTTCTGTATTTCTCTGAAAGCAGGAGGTACGGGACTGAATCTGACGGCGGCAGACATCGTCATTCATTACGATCCCTGGTGGAATCTGGCGGTGCAGAACCAGGCTACCGACCGTGCCCACCGCATCGGACAGCTCAATACGGTGACGGTATATAAGCTGGTGACAAAGGGGACGATAGAAGAGAATATCATGCGCCTTCAGGATAAGAAACGAGAGCTGGCAGATCAGGTCCTGGGCGGTGAAGGCGTGGGAAGCGGAAGCTTTACGAAGGAAGAACTGAAAGAGATCATTGGATATCACTAGAGAATGAGGGAGCAAATTGAGTATGAAAAGTAAAACAGAGAAAATTGCAGCAGCGTGTCTATTGATTCTGCTGATCATCAACCTGCTTCCCATCATATACCTGGGCAGATTCAACCACCCCACCGGGGATGATTATTATTACGGCGCAGAAGCCCACATAGTCTGGGAGAAAACAGGTTCTGTCATAGAAACGATCAAAGAAGCCTTAAAAGGTGCAGCTTATGATTATCAGACATGGCAGGGAACTTATTCCGCCATGGTTCTGATGCGGCTGCAGCCCACTGTATTCAGTGAAAGTGCCTATCATTGGGTGACTTTTGTGATCCTGCTTTTATTGACAGGAGGTATTTTTTACCTGTTAAAGCCTGTTATCTGCAGGTGGCTTGGAGGAAGCAGTGCTTCCTGGATAGCCATTGCCTCCGTGCTGACATTACTTGCGGTGCAGACGGTTCCCACACCGGCTGAGAGCATGTTCTGGTATAACGGATCCATGTATTACACCGGGTATCTGGCAGTAACCTTTTTCTTCTGGGGAAAGCTTTTGCGGTATCTGTTACAGCCAAGGATTCGGGATATACTATATATGGCGATACTGGCTGTATTTCTGGCAGGAGGCAACTATATTTCGCTGCTGCCGGGTATGATTCTGCTGGTGATTGTTGCATTATGGCTGCTTTATAAAAAAGATAAAAAGAGAGGCATCGGTATTGCCATCGTTACAGTGGCCATCCTGGCAGGATTTATAGTGAATGCCATGGCACCGGGAAATGCGGTAAGGCAGAGCGATATGTGGAAGATTCCTGCATGGAAAGCAGTTATCAAGTCTCTCCTTCAGGGAGTGCGGTATCTGGTGGCCTGGGTGGGGCCCGGGTGGCTTTCTGCAGCAGTGGTCATCACGCCGTTTTTGCTTAAGATATATGGAAAGACTGATTTGGGGTTCCGTTATCCTGTAATTGTTTTGGGACTTATCTATGGTATCTTTTGTTCGGCGTCCTGTCCGACCTTTTATACTATGAACTCTACCGGGCCAGCCAGAGCAGTGGCAGTATGCTACTATGGTTTTATTCTGTTCACTTTTGCAGCATATGGATATGTTCTGGGATATTTTTATCAGAGAGTGCTGCCCCGGGTACGGGAAGGTTATAAACTACCTAAAATATCCGGGACTGTGATGAGCGCTGCCATATTAACAGCCCTGTTGCTGATTCAGGCAGCAAACGGCAGCCTTGCAGAGACCACGTCGGTAAAATCGTTTCAGTCCATCATATCGGGAGAAGCAGCTGCCTATGAGCAGGAATATCTGGAGCGGCTTGCCATCCTGGAGGATGATACGGTGGAGGATGCTGTGTTGCCGCCATATGAGAACCGACCGCAATTTTTGTATGTAGGTGACCTGGCAGTGGACCCTCAGGAGCCTGCAAATCAAAAGGTAGCCCTCTTTTATGACAAGAAAACAGTGTCTGTTTATTGTGCTGAGGAATAAAATGTGATAAAATAACAATAATGGCATTCGGACAGGAGGAAAAAAATGTTAAATAATAAATCAATTTTAATCACCGGTGGAACCGGCAGCTTCGGAAAAGCTTTTACCAGATACGTGTTGGAGAATTATGATCCGAAGAAAATCATCATTTATTCCAGAGATGAATTCAAGCAGTTCATCATGCAGAATGAATTTAAAGAGCATGCTGATAAGCTTCGTTTCTTTATCGGTGATGTACGTGACAAGGAGAGACTGACCCGTGCTTTTGAAGGCGTAGACTATGTCATCCATGCAGCAGCCTTAAAGCAGGTACCTGCCTGTGAGTACAACCCGGCAGAGGCTATCAAGACCAATATCAACGGTGCGCAGAACGTCATTGATGCAGCACTGGATACCGGCGTGAAGAAGGTGGTAGCTCTTTCTACAGATAAGGCAGTCAATCCGGTCAATCTGTATGGCGGTACCAAGCTGGTATCAGATAAACTGTTCATCGCAGCCAATGCTTATGCAGGCAGTAAGGATGTTTGCTTCTCTATCGTACGTTACGGTAACGTGGCAGGCAGCCGCGGTTCTGTCATCCCGTTTTTTCATAATATTATCAAGAACGGTGGTACCGAGCTTCCTATCACAGACTATCGCATGACACGTTTCTGGATCAGTCTGCGTCAGGGTGTGGAACTCGTTATCAAGGCATTGGAAGAAGCTAAGGGCGGCGAGACCTTTATTTCCAAGATTCCTTCCTTCAAGATTACAGATCTGGCACAGGCCATGCTGCCCGGCTGCAAGATGCCTGAGGTAGGTATCCGTGAAGGAGAGAAGCTGCACGAAATCATGGTAACCGTGGAAGATTCCATGACGACATACGAGTACGATAAGCATTACATCGTATATCCCCAGATGGTATGGAGTGCTCACAGAAAATGCACCCCTACAGGTAAGAAAGTTCCGGAAGGATTTTCCTACAGCTCCGGCAACAATACAGAGTGGCTGAGCGTAGAGCAGATCAAGGAGCTTTTAAAGGACGTAGATCTGGAGAAATAGGAGAAAACGATAATGGATAAAATTGCAGTGTTGATTCCCTGCTATAATGAGGAGCAGACCATTGGGAAAGTGGTGCGGGATGTGCGTGAGGCATTGCCGGAAGCGGTCGTGTATGTCTATGATAATAATTCAAAGGACCGCACGGTAGAAGTTGCGACAGAGGCCGGAGCAATCATACGTCATGAATATAAGCAGGGTAAGGGCAATGTCATTCGCCGTATGTTCAGAGAGATTGACGCTCAGTGCTATCTGATGATTGACGGAGATGATACGTATCCTCTTGACTGCGCAAGGGAAATGGTGGACAGGGTACTGAAATATCATGCTGATATGGTAGTGGGTGACAGGCTTTCTTCCACCTACTTTACGGAAAATAAGCGTCCTTTCCACAATTTCGGCAACAGTCTCATGCGTTTTGGAATCAACACGCTGTTTCGTTCTGAGATTAAAGATATTATGACAGGTTACCGGGCATTCGGATATGAATTTGTGAAGACGTTCCCGGTGGTATCACAGGGCTTCGAAATTGAAACGGAGATGACGATTCATGCAGTGAATTATCATATGCAGGTAGACAATGTCATTGTAGAGTATCGTGACCGCCCGGAGGGCAGCGAGTCCAAGCTGAATACCTACAGTGACGGCCTGAGAGTCATCCGTAAGATGCTGCAGCTGTACAAGAATTATAAGCCTATGCAGTTTTTCGGAATTCTGGGAGGCTTGCTTATCATCATTGCTGTAATTCTGTTCCTGCCCATTTTATTGGAATATTTTACTACGGGTCTGGTACCCAGATTCCCGACACTGATCGTGTGCGGATTTATGGTGCTGGCGGCAATTTTGTCTTTCTTTGCGGGCATGATTCTGGAAGTCATGTGTGCAAAGGACAGAAGAGATTTCGAGTATCGTCTGAACAGGACATGCAGTGACAGAAGGGAAAAGGAAAGCTGAGATGGAACTGACGATTATTTTTCCGGTACTAAATGAGAAGAAACGTCTGGAGAGCGGGATTACCAGAACGGTGGAATATCTGAAAAAGATTGCATTTGATGATTATGAAATCATCATTGTAGACAATGGCTCAGAAGATGAGACGCCACAGATTGCAAAAAGGCTTTGTGAGACCTATCCCAAGGTGCGTTTTGAGAAGATCAATGTGCGTGGAGTGGGTGCCGCTTTCCGCAGGGGAGTGGAGCAGAGCCGCGGCGAAATTGTAGGATATATGGATATCGACTTATCCACCAATATCAAGCATCTGGGAGAGGCTATCCACATTTTTAGGGTGAATCCGGAAGTGGAATACATCAATGGCAGCCGTTTTGCCAGAGAATCGGATACCCAGGGAAGAAAATGGTATCGTAAGATTACGTCTCAGGGATTGCTGATTTTATTGAAGCTGTTCCTGGGAATGAAGAGTACGGATGCCATCTGTGGATTTACTTTTGCAAGAAGAGACAAAGTACTGGAGCTGGTAGGGGCGAATAGTCATGATAACGGCTGGTTTTATATGATAGAGTTCCTGCTTCGGGCAGAGAAGCGCGGTATCAAGGTGCTGGACTACCCGGTGGAATGGCAGGAGGATTATAATACCACAGTGAAGGTATTCAAGACGATCTGTAATTATATGGTACAGATCAGCAGGCTGTGGGTTGAATTCTATGTTAAGAAGCATGTTTAAGTGTTTTGCGAAGGGCGCGTTTGAACTGTTACGTTTTGCTGCAGGGCGCAATTGTCACGATTTACGAATGCGTCGTAAGAAAAAGGAGATTCGTTCCAGGACACGGTTGATTCCCCATGCGGCGTACGGCATGAGAAGCAGAGAATAAGGAAGGATATAGCGGGCGTTGGCTTCCCAGATCATATGGAAGAGAAAGCCGCCAATCACACCAATCAGGCACAGATATACAGGAAGCTGGCTGAAGTATGGCCGGCTTCCTTTTTTTCTACGATTGGATACCAGCGCACTGATGCAGAAAGCAGCGCTGCCGAGGTAGAGAAGGTTCTGAAACTGGTTGCAGAAGCTGATATAGTAGCTGCTGTATTCGCCTTCATATAATTTTACGAAGAAATCCCGACGGCCGCCAAAAGTAGCCAGAGTAGCCTGGCGGGAGGCGTAAGTACCGTCGCCCCACTGGGAGAGGTACTTGTTCCGGTAAAAGTTAACTGCGTATCCGGGATTTTGCTTAAAATAGGAAAGTCTTTCCTCAATAGCCTGTTTGCTGAGTTCATTGGTAGCCTGGGTATCCATACCGGTTTCACGGTAGGTGTTGAAATTAAATCCATTATACCAGCCTTCTGCGCGGGACGATTCCTGCATGCCCATGGCAAAATAGGACATGGGCGGAACACCGGATAACAGCTCATTGCCGGAGCGGTACTCATAATAGGAAGTGATGGCCGGTAGAACAGCTGTGGCTGCAAGGAGATAGCAGACAGTCAGAAGTGCCAGCTTTGGCTGCCTG
The DNA here is from genome assembly GCA_017465845.1 of Lachnospiraceae bacterium. Lineage (GTDB taxonomy): Bacteria > Bacillota > Clostridia > Lachnospirales > Lachnospiraceae > Acetatifactor. The sequence continues at coordinate 62,037 of JAFTVH010000100.1, forward strand.
CGGCGCAGTGCTTCCAGGGCAGTGACAAGAATAACGGCTATCATCAGAATTAGTGTGTTTTTGCGCAGAGCCATACTGCCGGTAAAGCTAAGGATGCTGAGCAGGGCAAGGCAGATGCGGCTTGCTTGGGAGAGGCATTCTCCGTCAGATGATTGCTCGGTAGACGATCCGTGGAGCAGCTTCAAAAGTGCCCACAACCCAATGCTGAACAGTGCAAACGAGGGAATTTCCCCGTATACGAACGAGGTATACATTGCCATTGGCAGATTGAACAGTGCCATCATCAAATATGCAGTGACGGTTCTTTCTTCATGAAATAACAGCCGGACTGTCTTTGCCTGAAACAGAATGATCAGGCATGCCCAGCCGACGTTAATGCATTTTAAGATATGATAAGCCGGAAGGCTTACGGGTAGCAGATTCCAAAGCCGGATGAGAATCTCATAATAGGCTACCAGTCCCATTTGCTGTGGATAATAGGAAAGGTATGAATCTGTGGCGTGGATGACATCAATATTTCCGGAGGCCAGCTGTTCGGCAGCAGAATATACAGAATAGCTGTCGGCAGCAGGGGCGGTTTTACTGAAAAGGACCAGAAGTAGTCCGGCGAAAACGTACCAGCAAAGAACCAGACACATCAGGATACGATTCCTCTTCTCAGGGTTGCGTGAGACCCATTTCCAGATCAGGAAAATGGCAAGCAACAGGACCGTAGCTCCGCTCATGGTAAAGATAAGATTGTCCCATTTCGTGAGAACCTGCTGAGTCTCCATGTTTTGAGCATAGCAGGTAAGGAATAAGGCACTGACTGCAAACAGGCATACCAGGAGGGTACCCACTGTTTTTACTACCCATAATGCAAGATTACAGATGCGGTTGATAGTTGTCTGTATCATATCAAATCTCCAAAGAAGTTATTTTTACACGGGTTATCTGAACTATTATAACAGCAGTAACAGTTCAGACGGGGTCTGAACTGTTACTAACAGCATACCATATTTTTCTATTGTACGTCCACCCTTAATTGACAAGAAAATAGAAGTATGGGATAATAATAGTTGCAGTTCTAACAATGGACATATAGAAATAAATCTGTTTGAATTGCCCAAAAGTGATCTTCAAACAGATAGAAAATGCTGTTTGAATAAGATATTTGGACATATATAGGCAGAAAAGCTTCGCTATGCCCAAGAATTGAGAAAATCCTGGGCATTTGAGACTAATTTTTTTTGTATATGTCCATCTTACGTGGTAATAGCATCAAATTTCACGGAAAAGATAATCTGTTTGGACATTGGGAGCAAGTTTTTTTTGTATATATCCGAAGGCAGGACGAAACGGTTGCAAAATGGAACGATATGAACCGCAAAGCGGCGGGAAGCGCCCCGGACTGCGGTCCAAAGCATATTCGATGTTTTGCGAATGGCGAGGGTGAAGCATAAACGCCGCTTGGATACGGAGGCAAAATCATGAGTAAAGTAAAAGGCTGTTTACTATTTTCCATCATCGGTTTTCTGGCAGTCTTGTGCACCACTTCGGTGCAGACACTGACTGAAACAGGCAATATCGTGTGGACCTTACCCTTTACCGGGAAGCTTCTGATCATTAGTCTGCTTGCGGGAACGGCCGGCGGCAGCCTGCTTTATTATGCTTTCTGTGCAGCGGCGCGTCTCATGGAAAAGAGGGCAGTGAGGCTGAATCGGAGATGGAACAGACCGATTGTACACAGGAAACGTTTCTTCCTGTTGACCTGGCTTGCTATGTTCCTGTGCTGGTTCCCGGCATATCTGGCTTATTATCCTGCCATCTGCTCTTATGATATGACCATTCAGCTGGGGCAGATCACGGAACATGCTTATAATGACCATCATCCTATTTTTCATACATTATTGATACAGGGATTTATGGAACTGGGGAGATGGCTCGGAAATGTAAATACCGGCATCGGACTTTATGCGCTAACCCAGATGCTTCTGTTAGCAGGGGCTATGGCGTTTTGCCTTTTCCTGCTTTCCGGATGTGGTGTGAAAAAGAGTTGGCTTGGTGGCCTGCTTATATACGGATGTGTCTTTCCTTTTCACATGTATATGAGTATCAGTGTGACTAAGGACACGATCTTTAGTGCATTCCTACTGGTTCAGCTGGTGGTGCTTGCGGTATTACTGAGAAGAGGAAGAAACAGCTTAAAACCCGCGGCGCTGGATGGGTGTTATGTGGCAAGCGGGCTGGGTGTGGTCTTATTTCGAAGTAATGGCAGATATGCCATGCTCGTGGCTGTGGTATTTCTGGCGACAGCCTTGCTCTTCGGGAGAAAATACCGTAAACTGTACGGAAGGATCCTGATTCAGACCATGGGAGTGCTGGTCCTGGGCATCATGCTTTTGAGCGGCATCTTCAAGATGACGGATGCAGAGCAGGGAGACCGCAGAGAGATGTTGAGCGTCCCTATACAGCAGCTGGCACGTACGTATGTCTATCATGGCGGCGCGGGAGTCGTGCCAGAGGATGATGATACCATGAGTGCAGAGGATAAAGCACTGATCAATGATTTTATCCTGAATGAAGCTTACCAGGATTACAGGCCGGATATTGCCGATCCTGTAAAACGCAACACCAATACGTATGTGGCGCGTTACAGGATGAAAGAATTTTTGAGTACCTATGTGGGCCTGTTCCTGCAGTATCCCGGAGATTATGTGAATGCTGTTCTGGCTACCAATGCAGGCTATCTCTCTCCCGGTGACACCAGCCACGCTGTTATCAATGTAAACGGCAGAGACAGAGGGCTGGGATATATTCAGACCAGATGGGTGGAAAATGAACTGAATCCGGCAGGGATATATAAAGATTCCAAATGGGAATGGCTTCATGAGAAGCTGGAAACATTTGCGGACAGCAACGGCTATCTTAACATTCCGGTGCTTAAATACTTGATGGTTCCGGGCAGTTATCTGTGGCTGTACCTGATTCTGGCAGCCTGGCTTTTGGTGAACCGCAGATATCGTCAATTATTGCCGCTTTCACTGGTCATGGGTTATTACCTGACCTTGCTGTTGGGACCGACGGTACAGCTTCGATATTTGTATCCGCTGATGATAGCATTGCCGTTTCTGGCTGTCCTGTGCTGTAATGGTATCGGCAGCTGTAATGGCATGGGTGCCAGGAATAAACCGAACGAACGATAGAGGAAGAAAAAATGACAGACAAAATAATCATAGGTGCAGGCCTGTATGGTCTGTACGCAGCTCTTTTCTGTGCGAAGAGAGGACAGAATGTAATCGTGCTGGAACAGGAAAAGGAACCGTTTACCAGGGCTACTTATATCAATCAAGCCAGAGTCCACATGGGATATCATTATCCCAGATCTCTGTCAACTGCCATGAAATCGGCAGGTTATTTTAAACGGTTTGTGGAAGACTATGAATGCTGCATTCATTCTCAGTTCGACCAGATTACGCCACCTCCGCACATTTTTCCTGGACAGATGCGCAGGAATTCCGTAAATTCTGCAGGGATGCAGATATTCCCTGTGAAGATCTGCCTGTGGGAAGATATTTTAAGGATGGTGTTTGCGACGGTGCGTTCCTGACCAAAGAATACACATATGATGCATTTTTATTAAGAGATTACCTGTTGGAGCAGCTCGCGGAGTATCCCAATGTGGAACTTCGGTTTGAACAGCGTATAACCCGTATCGTCCGTAAGAGTAATTGTTATGAGGTATATATGGTGCCTGCGACAGATGGCAATGAGCCGGGCGTGAAGGAGACACGTCTGGAAGCGCCTTTTGTGCTAAATTCCACTTATGCTTCCGTCAATCAGGTACTGGGATTGATTGAGGGCGTGGATACGACTCCTTTTGCGCTGAAGTACGAATTGTGCGAGATCATTCTGTGCAAAGTCAGCGATAAGCTTGAAAATATCGGACTGACAGTCATGGATGGACCGTTTTTCTCCATTATGCCTTTTGGAAAGACCGGTTATCATTCCTTGACTTCTGTTACATTTACGCCTCATCAGACAAGTTATGAGAAGCAGCCGCAATTCCCGTGTGCGCAAGGAGGCAGCTGCACCCCGGGAATTCTGGGTAACTGTAATCGTTGTACGAATCGGCCGGAGAGTGCGTGGGAATACATGGCAGCATTGGCAAGAAAATACATGAAAGAAGAGTATGCTTTCACCTATGACCATTCCCTTTTCTCCATGAAACCCATTTTAAAGGCTTCGGAAGTGGATGATTCCAGACCTACCGTGATTAAATTTGCATCCACGGAACCGACATTTGTCAGTGTTCTGTCGGGGAAGATCAATACCATCTATGATTTGGATGAGATACTGGTTTAGTCCTGAAATTGTTTGCCGGAAGGAGATAGAATGATTAGAGTAATAAAGGAAGGATACCGTGACTGGAAGAAATTATGCTTCAATCTTCCCTTTTGCGGGGGACTTCTTCTGATGATGTGTATCAGCTATGCGACGCTACTGCACAACCCGACGATCGGAATAGATGATACTTCTTTTGATGTGTATTATGAAGAGGGTGTCTCCCCCGCCATGGGGCGTTGGGTCTTATTTTTGTTAAATAAGTTCGTGCCCTTAAATTACAATCCTTATATGGTGGAAGCAGTAGGATTATTGGTATTCTGTATATCGGTCAGTATCTGGTGCCTTGTTTTTTGCAAAGTATTCGGTGACCGGATCCCACGTGGTGGGTATCTGGCTTTTGGCTGTGCCATGCTTTCCAATTCTATTTTGGCAGAGGTAGTAGTGTGGTATCTGCAGGACGGACTTTACATTGGTTATGGTCTGGCAGCACTCTCTGTATTCTTCGGGATTCAGGCTTTTGAGAAAAAGGACGCGAAGAAGAGTACCGGTTGGAAAACACTGGGATTGTCGGCAGTCTTTCTTACCGCGGCGGCGGGATGCTATGAATCTTTGCTTCTCGTATGGGGAATCTCTATGCTTGCGGCGTTTATGGTTTTTCGGATCCTGCGTAAGGAAGAGTACAGCATACATCCGGGAGAATGGCTTGGAAAGCTGGCAGTCTGCGGTGTCGCTGCAATCGTACTGCGTTCTGTGATCGTGAGTCTGTTTATTCATGTATTCGACCTGGAGGTTCAGACGCAGGTGCTGAAATCCAGAGGGTTACACGAGGTTCTTGCCTGGTTTGACGGGACCAAGAGCTTTGAGGACTTTTTCTATGTGATGAAAGCTTTTTTTGTAAAATACTATATTAACGGCATTGTATACCTGCCGATTCTTTTGCTGGTTCTGGCAGAAATCATCATTGGAATCTTTGCTCTGGTCTATTCGATAAAGCGCAGGGATGGTTTCATATTGTTGGCGGCTGTTGGTATGGTTCTGGCACCCTGGATCATGCCTGTGCTGGAGGGCGTGGCAACCTACTATCGCTCCAGTCAGTATATCCCTGTAGTCACGGCGTTCGCTATCCTGCTCCTTGCGTGGAAGATACAGGAAATTTCGGCTGCTGAGCGTCTGAAACCGGCCTTATGCAGTATAATAAGAGTGGCTGCTGCTGTGCTTTTGGTCATGGTGCTGTATCACCAGGCATATGATATGAACCGCTGGTTTTATATTGATCATTTAAAATATGAGGATACCAAGAACACGCTGGAAGAGGTTGCACTTGTGATAAAAAGGGACCACGATGCTTCCAAACCAATCTGTGTGATCGGTCAGTATGAGACACCGGAAGGTCTGTTGAAAGAAGCTTACTGTCCCAGCTGGTCTAAAAAGTATCTTTTAACAGAGTTTTTGGTAAAAAAGGTAGATGAATCTCTGTTTGAGGAGTATAATACTCCTTATGGGTATGCTTTTGTAGAAACACCCCGGTTATCGTTCATCACCTGGGGAGCTACAGCGTTCTATCAGTTTGACAGGGAATTGATTAAATTCTGGAACATGCATGGATTTAATTTCCGGGAAGACAGTGATCTGGATCATTATAAGGCTGCTAAAGAGATGATGAAGGATGGACCGGCATGGCCGAAAGAAGGCTCTGTCGTGGAGATGGAAGATCATATCATCGTAAATTTCGGAAATGGCGAGTCTTGACTCAAACAATATAATTACTAAGGAGAGGGCAATGGGGCTGGAAAAGGAGAAAAATTTTGTATCCTGTATTTTATATTTGCATAACGACGGGGAGACGGTGTACGACTTCCTGAGCAGGATATGTGGGGTTATGAGAAATCATTTTGATAAATATGAAATTATCTGTGTCAATGACGGATGCATAGATAATACGGTCAGCGAAATCCGAAGATATCGCCGGGAAAGCGGAGATACCCACGCGGTCAGTCTGATCAATTTAAGTTACTATCAAGGCATGGAATCTGCTATGAGTGCGGGAAGGGATCTTGCTGTAGGAGATTTCCTGTTTGAGTTTGATCAGTGTACCATAGATTTCGAAGAAGACCTGATCATGAAGGTATATTACAGGGCGTTGGAGGGCTTTGATGTGGTAGCAGCTGCTCCGAAAAAATTTGTTCCCCTGTCTTCCAAGATGTTCTATCTGGTATACAATCTGGGCAACCGGATGAAGACCAAGATGCGTCAGGAGCGTTTCCGTATCGTATCCAGAAGGGCTGTGAACAGGGTCAATCAGATGAATGCTTATATCCCTTACCGAAAGGCACTGTACATGAACTGTGGTCTGAAGATGGATACCATCGTGTATGACAATGCTTCCTCTACCAGGGAACATAACTGGGAGGAGATGGGGACAAGGAGTTCTCTGGCTATGGACACGATCATTATTTTTACCGACTTGCTGGAGAAAGCTTCACTGCTGTTAAGCGCAGTATTTCTGGTGGTTCTGGTATTTATGTTCGGATATCTGGTTTATTCTATTTTCGGCGCAGAGAGGCCGGTAGAGGGCTGGCTGTCCATTATGGGACTGATGTCTCTGGGATTCTTTATGCTGTTCGTCATGCTGACACTGATCTTTAAGTATCTGTCGGTGATTCTGCGCATGATGTTCAAGAGACAGCAGTATGTAGTGGAGAGCGTGGATAAGCTATAGGTTATAGTTCACTCGTCGGCTCAGACAGGAAAAGCGTATGCTTGCATACGGCTTTTCCTGTCCGGGCTGACGAGTCAACGACCGGAAAGGAAAAATAATATGAGCCATATCAGCAGAATAGATTTGACAAGAGATTTTAAAGCCCATAGGGATGAATATATGAAGGCCATTGAGGCAGTATGTGAGGAAACTGCCTTTTCCGGCGGGAGATTTGCAGACAAGTTTGACGAGGAGTTCGCACCTTTTGTGGGAACTGCCTATGCCTGCGGACTGAATAACGGAACATCTGCCCTGCATTTAGCGATGCTGGCACTGGGCGTGGGACCGGGAGATGAAGTCATTGTTCCGGCCAATACTTATATCGCTACCGCATGGGGCGTATCCTATACAGGGGCAACACCGGTATTTGTGGACTGTACCGCAGACACCTGGCAGATCGATCCCGACAAGATTGAAGAGAGGATCACGGAGCGCACCAAAGGTATCATCGGGGTACACCTGTATGGTCAGCCCTTTGATTTCGCAAGAGTGAAGGAAGTTGCGGACCGCCACGGTCTGTTTATTGTAGAAGATTGTGCCCAGGCATGCGGTGCAAAGTTTGAGGGACGCAATGTAGGAAGTCTGGGAGAGTTAGGGTGCTTTAGCTTTTATCCCGGAAAGAATCTCTATGCATTTGGAGAGGGCGGAAGCGTGACCTGTGATAAGGAGGAATATTTCCGTCACATGACCAGACTTAAAAATCAGGGCTGTGACAGAAGATATTATCACGATGAAATCGGTTATAATATGCGGCTGGAAGGGGTACAGGGTGCAGTACTGAGCGTCAGCTTGAAATACCTGCCCGAGTGGACCGAAAAGAGACGAAAGATCGGGCTCCGCTATCATAAAGAGATTACCAACCCTCTGATCACCATGCAGGTACATCCGGAAAATACAGATCCTGTCTATCACCTGTTTGTCATCACAGTGCCTGACCATGAGGATTTTGTGCAGTATATGGCAGATGCCGATGTGGAATGCAACATGCATTATCCGGTGCCCTGTCATCTGCAGGATGCTTATAAGTTCCTGGGTTATCAAGTGGGCGACTGTCCCAATGCGGAATATATGGCATCTCACTGTGTGACACTCCCTCTGTTCCCTGAGATGACGGAGGAGGAAGTGGATAGAGTCATTGCACTTTGTAATGCTTATGGGAAGGAATAATTGGAAAGTATGATAAAAGAGACCCGGGAGAAGATGGAATTTTTCCTGAAACA
>JAFTVH010000101.1 GCA_017465845.1 Lachnospiraceae bacterium
CTTCCTCACAGTCCGGTGCCATATCTTTGATCTTTCCAAACTCCGCAAAAATGTCCATCATTTCCACGTTCAATTTCTGCTGAGTCTCCTTCGTTCTACCTGCAGACTTTTTCTCATATTCCTTATACGCATCGGTGGTTCCCCAGGACGCCTTCGCCCGCTCAGCATACTCATCAATTTTCCTGGTATCAAATGCTTCAAAACTCATGTGCTTCACTCCTATCGCTTTAATTCCACGAGCAAGATCAATCAGATTCTGCAAATGTTCCTTTCGAAGTTCCAGCAAATGAATCTGCTGCTCCAAGGCTTTGCTTCTGTCAAAATCAGGACTATCCAAAATAACCTTGATATCTTTCAATGGAAATTCCAATGCCTTAAAAAGCAAAATGTGTTGCAGACGCTCCAACGCCGCTTCATCATACAGGCGATAACCTGCTTCGGTTACTTCTGTGGCCGGCAGAAGCCCGATATGATCATAATGATGGAGAGCACGTATACTTACTCCCGATATTTTACTCACTTCATGTACTGTCATCATTTCAGCGAATCACCTCTTTCTCTGTGGTAATTCTACCATAAACTATGACGTAATGTTAGAGTCAATAGGATTTTTTAAATTTTTTCTAAAATTCTTTCAGAACAAAAGACACCGTCCACAGCCCTCTGTATGACGTATCCTTCTTCAGCTTTGCTTGAAATCCTTCCACATACATTTCCGTATTATTAAGTTCCGCTGTCTCTGTATCAAAATACTCCACCGCTAGCTTATCCTCCTTGGAATATGCCGTCAAAAGCTTCAGCCATCTTGCCGTCACAGAAAAAGAGACTGAAATCGTTACCACACCTTGTCGTACCACGTCCCTCTGTATGGTTCCCGCTTCCGTCTCTCCGCTACTGTCCGCCTCCACTGCTGCCAAATCCACCTCATAAGAATCCGGCAGAGGAAGTGCAGTTCCGTCAAATTTCAAATACTCAAAAAATGCCATCCTACCTTCCTCCACTTCGCAAATTCATTCTCTGCTGAGCATCCACAATCACTTCGTCCAGCATGGTGCCACCCAGGTATACCGGAATCACGATATCACCACCACTCTGCGCGTTCATACGACTAAGTGCATCTGTAATCGCTCCTGTAATATCGGACAACATCTCAGAAGAACTTCCTGCAGTAACTCTACCTACATCGGTACTCTCCAGTGCCGCCATCCTTGGACTGATCACCATATCCGAAGCCACAGCATCCACAGCCTTCGCAATCATCCCTCGGCTCTTCTCAATTCCTTTTACCAAACCACTCATAAAATCCGGCATCCAGCTTTCATAATCCGTAAGCGGTCCTTCGTCCGGCACGGAGAAATGCAGAAAGGAACGGATCGTTTCCGCCACATTCGTCACTGCAGTCTTCACCTTGTCTATACAACTCTCGATACCATCCACAATACCGCTGATAATATCCGAACCCCATGTATAGGCAGAAGACGCCAGACCGGTAATAAAGCTGACCGCATTGTTGAAACCATTCTTGATCGTATCTAAAATCCCGGATGCAGTATCCTTAATCCCTTCCCAGATTCCGGAGAAGAAATCCTTGATACCATTTCAAATCGACTGTGCAGCAGAACTAATAGCCAGCCATGCATCCGCCAGAAATTCTTTGATCCCATTCCATGCTGTAATCGCAACCTCTTTGATGTTCTCCCACAGGTCAATCCAGAACTGCCGGAACTCCTCATTGGTATTCCACAGATAAATAAAAGCCGCAACCAGCGCGGCAATAGCTGCTATAATCAGTACAATCGGATTGGCAAGGATTGTGGTGTTGAGAGCTGCAAATGCAGTTTTCACCACGTTAATCACACCAGCCAATTTGGGTATAATCGTCATGATCGTACCCACCGCACTAATAACCTTTCCAATCACGATAAGTAACGGCCCCGCAACAGCAACAATCCCGCCAATCACAAGAATTGCTTTTTGCACGCCCGGACTTAAATTGGTAAAGGCATCTACTGCTGCCGTAATCTTCTCCACCAATCCTGTCAAATAGGGAATCACAAACTCCGACAGCTTAATAGCAAGTGATTCCAAAGAGCCACCTAACTGCTCCACCTTGCTCTGCAGATTATCCTGCATCACAGAAGCAGTCTCCCCCGCAATACCGGAACAGTTATTCACGGAAGAGGACAAAGCATCATATTCTTCCTGCGTCAGATTCAACAACGAAATCAAGCCGGACATACCTTCTTTTCCGGCAAGAGCCGTCGCATAATAAGCCTTCTGATCTTCAGTCAAACCAGTAAACTCTGTTCGCATTACAGTAACAATCTGGTCTAAGGATTTGAATGAACCATCACTATTGGTAATACTAAGACCCAACTCTTCCATTGCAGTAGCAACCGTCTTTGATGGCTTCGCCATATTTGCAAGCACTGTTCTAAGAGAAGTGCCTGCCTGAGACCCTTTGATACCGGCCATAGACATGGCAGATAATGCAGTCGTAACATCTTCGATAGAAAGCCCCATGGATTGTGCCAGCGGTGCCACATATTTATAAGACTCCCCCAGGTCCGAAACTCCAATGGTTCCCGAATTAGCAGCCTGCGTCATCAAATCTGCTACCTTGGCAGAATCTTTCGCCGACAATCCAAATCCGGTAATAGCATCCGCCACAATGGTTGCCACCGTACCCAAACTCTCGCCCGATGCAGCTGTTGCATCCAACACACCCACCATACCATCATTAATCTGCATGGTAGACCATCCGGCTTTTGCCATTTCCGTCATAGCTTCAGCAGCTTCTCCACGTCCTTTAATTGCGCCTGCGTATTATAAACTTCATTATTTACATCCCTTAAGGCATCTGTCAGCTTCGTGGTGTCACCACCGATTTCTACTGTAATGCCTTTGATTCTGCTTGCCATCTGAATCCTCACCTCCTGTTTTTAGGCAAAATAAAAGCCCGGATTTCTCCGAGCAATAGATAAGCACCTGCCATTTCTGACAGATGCCTTCTTAATGTATTCTTCATTGCTTTTACAATGTTAGTAACTCCATAGAACTGAAAGTTGCACCTCTTTTTCTACTTTCCTCCGCTTCCATCAAAAGCATTTTTTTCTACATACGACATCATAGCATTGTTTCTGCTTCTTTATATTCTTCAGCCGTCAATCGTTTACCACTTAATATTTCATTTACACTTACATCAAATAACTGGCTCATTGCTAACAATGCATCTGCTGGCGGTAAATAGCTTCCGGTTTCCCAACGAGATACTGTCTTATTTGTTACCCCAATTTTCTCTCCAAATTGTTCCTGCGTAAATTTCTGTTCTTTCCTAAGTTCTGCTATAAATTTCCCGATTTGTACTAAATCCATTTGTATCACCTCCACGAAAAGCATAGCAAAACCATGTTTTTTTGTCTTTACCACAAATAGCGAATCGTTGGACATTGCCCTTTTTACGCTATTATCAAGCTAAAATGGAAATTCAAATCTTTAATCGTTTTCAGACTCAACAGGAGCCTGAAATTTTCTTCTCTATTAGCGGTTATATTTTGCTCCTGCATAAATCAGCAACGCCAATCCAACAACAAATCCCAATGCAAAAGCGATAAAACTTAATGCTGAATCTGTTATACCGATTATTATAGCAGTTACCAAAAGACCAATTCCAACAAAGATAACACCCCAACCTGATATTTTACAAAAAACCTTTTTATCACTTGGGGACACTTTGTCATAATGATAACTATGAAGCAAAGTGATTTTTTCCTTTTTCCACATCAAACAACCAAGATATATAAAAACAAGTGCTAATACACCTATTCCAATCGCAACACCAATCGTTTCCGTCATAACAATCTTCTCCAAATTCAAATTCTCCAAACAGAAACACAATTCCGAAATGGGAGAATTTTATTTATCTTTCAATCAAATCTTCCATTGTGCAACCTAAAGCCTTTGCAAATCTATACATGGTATCCACACTTGCTTTATTGATGTTTTTATTTCGCTGCTCATACATCTGAATGGAACGAAGGCTGACACCGGAACGTTCCGCTAACTCTGCTTGCGTAAAACCATATGTTGTACGAATGCGTTTTAAATTAGTTTCCGGAAAAAACTCCTTTATTTTTGAATCCACAATGTCAACAAACTTTGTGATATCCGCTTCATGGAGCGTATAGTACATCTTTTGCAAATCCTCAAAAGAAATAACCTTAAAAATGTCACGGTACTTCCTGCCGGAATACCACTGATAATAGGCAACGGCCCACCCGATCCAGTATTCCCTTGAACGTCCGAAATGATCCTGTGGTTCTATTTGAAGTTCTTGCCCCTTGGTTTCTGCAACGATCTCCCGAACTATTTCAATGCCGCTTTTCCCAGAAAGATAAGCAGGCTCCCCATTTTCCATTCGTTTACTTACAGAACTTGCAATAAACAGTTTCACAAAGTCACTTCCGGAAATACCACAAGTATTGACTGCGTAATCGAAGGCATCACCCAGTACCGACTGCGCCTTACTCAGATATATTTCTTGGTATGCGTGGATCATCGTTTTTAATGCCTCCTCTCATAATATCCTGAATGTACAGTCCATCACTCTCTTCTTCCAGCATTTCCAGATAAAGCTGATTGGCTTCATCATCTCTGGCTTTACGAAGCACATAATATTGATCCTTCTCTGCAACATCGAAACCTTCATATTTCAATTTGGAAAAAGCAAACTTTGATTTAATAACGATTTGTTCACCAAGCTTTCCCAGCCGCATAGCACGTGCAAGCTGTTCCACAGAAATACCGTTATTCAGAAACGACTCTGCATAATCAAAATAAGAATCGTCCGCCCGGTAACCTGTAATCAAATCATAGGCATTTACATTTACACTGAAATTATCAATCAAATACCGCTTTGCTCGTCTTGCCACCGGAGTTTTGATAGAAAACAGACGATGCTCCAACAAGACAGCAATCCAGTTAAGGATCGTGTAATCGGGACTATTCAAATTCAAAACGTTCAAATATTCCGTATCCAGCGTATAGCGATTAAAAAAGCCATCACGCAAGGAAGATACTGCCCATTCTTTTGCAAGCTCTTCACTTGCAGTACAGTAAAAGCCAAGGCCAAAGTCATTATTCTTCTTTCCTTCACCAAAAATCGGCTGTTCCACATTTTTTTCTGAACCGTGGTATATCGTAATCAGTTTATCCATTTCCCCGACCTCCATTCCCATCACTGCAATTATATCACCACAGTGATAGCAAGTCAACAGATTGCAGTTTTAGTATCACCAAAGTGATATAATTTTAATCAAACAAACAAAATCCCGCTCTCATCATACACACTTCCCTGCTTCTGCACTTGATTCCTGATACACCTATCCAGAGCCATAATCGCCGCCACAATCCCGTCAATCTTCTCCTTCGACCTAGCCTTAGTCACCTTAATATTTCCTGCCGGATCCGTATCGATCACCACATTTCCAGCCATCCATCGAAGTACCGGATGACCGCCATGCACCATATTCCCCTCCATCAGAATCTTATAAAATTCCTTGGTCGGAGCTGACATACTGCTATACCCCTGTCCAAAAGGCACCACCGTATATCCCAACGAAGGATTCACCTTATACCAGTTCGCCTCATCTTCCCAATCCTCATCATCTTTAAGTCCATAGACCACTGGATAAAATGTTGGATCCACACGCTTTCCTTCAAGAATATCGATCGCCTTGGTATGCAACTCATAGGCAATAGAATGTCTGTCCGTACCGGCTGTGGTAATGATAAAGTGTAACGGATTCTGTCTGGCATCTGACGATCCTTTGGTTAATACATCATATAGCTGTCTGTTCGGCTGAGTATGAATTTCATCAAACACAAGTCATATCCACTTCCGTCAATACACCCATCTGATTAAGTTTCTCACTCAAACGCTTCCATTCAGCCTTCGCCTCCGGAAGCAGTCACTCAGGACAGACAGGCATTCCCTTCTCAGGCTTCGGCTCTTTCTTATTCAGTTTTCTCTTGCCCGGATTACCTTCCAGTTCCTTAATCACTGTAGGCTTTGGCTTTCTACCTGCCATCGGAATCCCTCCTTCCTCATTTTCTGTACAATAACAGGACCATACATTTCTGCATGATCCTCCACACTAACGTCTCGCTATTCCGCCTTTGTATTCTCCTTTTTGAAATTAGTGATTTTTTGTTTTCAAACAATTTATACTCGTTTTCGGCCGAAATATCGACTGTTAATTTGATTTTTCAGTCGAAATATCAA
>JAFTVH010000016.1 GCA_017465845.1 Lachnospiraceae bacterium
GATATAGTCTTGTAAGAAAGAATTCAATGTTCGGTTTTGAAGGTATAAACAATGTACCTTCTGAATATATTAGAATATATTCCTCGATAGCTCAATGGTAGAGCACTCGGCTGTTAACCGAGTTGTTGTAGGTTCGAGCCCTACTCGGGGAGTTATGGCTCCATGGTCAAGCGGTTAAGACATCGCCCTTTCACGGCGGTAACACGGGTTCGATTCCCGTTGGAGTCACTCTTAATTAAATATGGCGTCTTAGCCAAGTGGTAAGGCACGGGTCTGCAACACCCTTATCGCCGGTTCAAATCCGGCAGACGCCTCTTCAAAAGAAACCTTAGGAAAATAATTTTCTTAAGGTTTTTTGTTGTGCAAATATATTGCATGCTCTGTCAGCAGTAGATGTTGAACAGATAGATGCCACTAGGATTGATGGTACAAACAAACTTCAACGAATCTGGTATATTAATATTCCGGTGTTGATTACGACTATTGTTATCCAGCTGACCTTGAAGATCAGTCATCTTTTAGGCGTAGGTTTTGAAAAAGTATAAGATTTTTCTTGACATTTCCCCACTTATCCCTTATCATGTAACTACAATAAGAAATTTTTAAGGTATGTTGGAATTGACAAAGTGAGCAAAACTGGCTATCAGTCTGCCCACTCGGTTAATTCTGATATACCTTTTTTGCGTGCTAAAAAGCATGTTGATAACGAAACAGTCATCTATTGAAGGAGGAAATGCTATGAACAAAAACAAAGAAAGCAAACAGAAAACATTTGATTACTGTATGTATATGATGTTGTCCAGCTATTTTGCCAGAGCAACATGCACTACACGCATACACGAGTCACAGTTGTATCTTTATTATCAGGAGGAAAAAGCAGAAGAACAGATTCGGATGGAGCAACAGTGTATTCGGTTGGCGGAGTCGGAGATACTGCCAAAGATACCTGCCGGGATGTTGCGGAAATCTGTCCGGATTCATTTAATAGGATGTCAGAGTTCAAATCGCACAACAATGCAGATATGGTGTGGAAGATATGTAATCTGTATTAAAACAAAATATCATAAATCCAATCCCGGTGTATCCGTGGAGGTGTGGAAAAAAACGGAATTTTTTGATAATTAGCAGATATAC
The DNA here is from genome assembly GCA_017465845.1 of Lachnospiraceae bacterium. Taxonomy (GTDB): domain Bacteria; phylum Bacillota; class Clostridia; order Lachnospirales; family Lachnospiraceae; genus Acetatifactor. The sequence continues at coordinate 1,135 of JAFTVH010000016.1, forward strand.
AGGGGCTGTTGCGAATAGCTTGTGATTATACAGCTCAATTCTGAAACAGCCCCTGTATTGTGCGCCCGTTGGGCTACATGTCAATTTTATTGTACAATTTAAATAAGATAAAGAATCACAGCCACAATCGTGCTGGTCAAACCGACACAAGCTTCATAAGGAATGAGCTTTGCACGTTCCTTAATCTCCATATTAACAGATCCTCCGGTAGCATGGAAGAAGGAACCATGAGGCAGTGAGTCAACCACAGTAGCACCTGCATGAATCATTGCAGCAGCGGACAGTGCGGGAACGCCTGCTGCGGTAAGGGTAGAAGCAAAGGTCTGGGATGCAATGGTAGAACCTGCGGTGGTGGAAGCGGTAGCGCCTGCCATCAGGATACCGGACAGGGGAGCCAGCACGAAAGCGGGCATATTCATTGCTTCCAACAAGTTGATGACATCATACTGTAAAGCAGAAGCTTTGATGGTACCGGCGATTGTTCCGGTACCGATTAACAGCACGGAAACACCGATTACTTTGCTTAAACCGAACTCCATATATTCTCTTGTGTGCTTGATGCTGCCGGTGGCAAGGATGCTGACGAGACCGCCTACAGGAAGCGCAATCAGAGGGTCGACGCTGATATCGAACAGCGGACGAAGTGCCAGAAGGATGATAACTACCAACGGACCGCTGATGGCAGCTGCAAAGCCGGGCAGCTTTTTATCTGCCTGGGATTCTACATCGGTATTTGCGATGGCATCGTTTTTCTTCTTGGAAAGGATGTTTGCCAGGATAATGGTAACGATCAGGGCGCATACAGCCGGGATTGCATTTTCCATCATCAGGGAGGTCAGGCTGACATCAAATGCTTCGGATGCTGCAATGGTATTCGGGTTGGGAGAGAGGATGTTGCCTGCTTTACCGCCGCCGATCATGGCTAAGAGAACGCCACTCTTGGAAAGTCCGGCCTTTTTACCGATTGCCAGTGCAATAGGAGCAACCGTAATAACGGAAATGTCGATGAACACACCTACAGCACAGATGATCATGGTAGCAATGGAGATGGCTGCGATGGCGCGCTTTTCTCCCAGCTTGTTTACGATGGTTTCTGCAATTTTTTCAGCAGAACCTGTTTTGATCAGTGCGCCGGCCAGAATACCGGAGGTCATAATACGAAGCACGGAGGACATCATGCTCTGCGCACCGCTTACCATGGTGTTCACGGTGGTAAGCAGGCCACCGCCGCCGATGAGACCGCCGATCAGAGCACCCAGGATCAGGCTGTATGCGGGCTGTACTTTTTTGATGATGAGGATAATGGCGACTACCAGACCAAGCAGTGCGCCGATGGTATTAAAATCGTAAGTCATTGTAATTTCTCCTATTATTATTTTATCAGCTGACCGCAACGGATCAGGCGGAATACCTGCTCGACCGTTGCAATCAAGTTTTTCTCAGCAGTATCATGTTTCATAGCTTCTTCAAGGGTTACAACACCTCTAAGGATAGGGAAGTAGGCGTCAATGCCTCCTGCGTTGCAGGCAATTGCATCTTCGGTGACGCAGCCGCTGAAAGCCAGGACAAGTTTTCCGTATTTTTTGGCAATATTGGCTACACCGATGGGAGCTTTGCCCATAACGGTCTGACCGTCCAGGCGCCCTTCGCCGGTTACCACGATATCGGCATCCTTAATGTAATCCTCCAGACGGGTTTCTTCCAGAATGATCTTGATACCGGATTCCAGTACCGCATTTGTGAAGGTCAGGAAAGCAAAGCCCATTCCGCCGGCTGCACCGGTTCCGGGATGGAGAGGATTTGCTTTGGGGAATTTTCCGGCAGCAAGGCAGGCATAATCTCCCAGCCACTTATCCATCTGCATGATCATGGAAGGGGTTGCTCCCTTCTGGGGACCATAAATAGCACTGCAGCCCTGCTCGCCGCACAGAGGATTGGTCACGTCACAGGCAACACGGAAAGTACATTCCTTTAACTGCGGCAATACGTTGGTATCTGTGATTTCCGCAAGGTCTTTCAGGCCTTTCGCACCGAAGGATACCTGATTGCCGTTCTTGTCCAGGAAGCCGTAGCCAAGAGCCTGCAGCATGCCGATACCGCCGTCATTGGTGGCACTGCCGCCGATGCCTACGATAAAGTGGCGGCATCCCTTGCCGATCGCATCTTTGATGACTTCTCCCACACCGTAAGTAGTGGTATGTAACGGATTTCTCTCCTGATCGGATACCAGGGTGATTCCTGCAGCACCGGACATTTCTACGATAGCCGTCTTGCTTTCTTCCAAAATACCATACACACACTCTACCGGTTTGCCGAGAGGACCTGATACGGTAACCTTTTCCGTTCTGCCGTTCATACCAAGGGTCAGGGCCTCTACGGTACCTTCACCGCCGTCAGCCAGAGGACGGACTGAGACATCAGCTTCGGGAATGGCGCGGCCGATTCCCTGCTTGATGGCCATACCGGCTTCCAGAGAGGTAAGACTTCCTTTTAAAGAATCAATTGCTACCACGATTTTCATAATGATGACATCCTTTCTTTTGGATTCCGGTTACAACTCTTGCGCGCAAGTTGTAACAGTTCGGGAACGTTCCTTTTGATGTTTCCAGTCTACCATTATATGGAAACAAAAGATATGTTACATATAATAAAATGGATTGAAAAATATAGATTAATATGTTATAAGTAACATATTAAAAGGAAAAAAGAAGATTATACAAACGGGAAATGCAGATACAAGTTGGAAATGGAGAAGGGAGAGGCGTTTATGCCACAGGGAATCAGTAAAAGAGTTGCGCAGCAGATCGTTGAGACCGTGAAAGATGTATGCAACCATAATATCAATTTCATTGATGCCAAGGGAATTATTTTTGCAAGTACAGATGCGTCGAGAGTAGGAGATTTTCATGAAATCGGTAAGCAAGTCATTGTAACAGGTCAGACCATTGAGGTGGAGAGTGACAATAGTTACTTTGGAACGCAGAAAGGTGTGAATATACCGTTTGTATACAAAGGAGAGACCATTGCTGTCATCGGCATCAGCGGAGCACCGAAGGAAGTGCGTCAATATGCGTATCTGGCCCAAAAGATTACTGCCCTCATCCTGAGAGAGCATGAAATGGAAGCACAGAGCAACAGCCGAAAAGAGCAGATGCATTATGTGGTGAGGACCTTGATTACCGGAGAACAGGTGAGTCACAATTATTTTCTGGAGGTTCTGGAAAATTATCATGCAGACCCGTCAGCAGATTATCATACGGTATTGGTGCAGCTGGATGCACGGTATAATCCGTCTAACCTTTCCCTGATTGAACAGCACATTTACCGGGCTTTTGACAAGACGGGCTCAGCTCTTAGTACTTTCCAGTATCCGAACGAGTATGTGATGCTTCTGGAAGCTGATAAGCTGGAAAAATATCGTTACGTTCTTCAGAACCTTGCAGACAATTACCGTGATATCCTGAAAATCGGTATCGGCAATGCATATCCTTTAAAAAAACAGAGCCAGTCGTACCTGGCAGCGCAGATCGCATTACGCAGTCTGTCGGCCGGTCAGAACATGGCTCTGTTCGAGAGTTTAAGTCTGGAGATTTTACTGGGAAGTATCACTGCGGATGCGCAAAGCCGGTTTCTGCAAAAGACCATAGCGAAACTGGATGAGAAAGAGCGGCAGCTTTTGAAGGTATACTTTGATAATGACCTTTCTTTACAAAAGACTTGCGAGCAGCTTTTTATCCATAAAAATACGGTGCAGTACCAGTTGGATAAGATTTGGAAGATCAGTGGGTATAATCCACGTTGTTTCAGGGAGGCAGTTATTTTGTATCTGGGCTTGAGGCTGAGCTAAGCGGAAATTTTAACCCCAACAGCTCATACTTAGCCCCTGCCATGGCATTGTTGGGCAACAGCTCCTGGACAAGCCCTCCTGCCAGTTCCTTAATCGCCGCCAGATTGGAAGGCGTATCGGTAATGCCGGGAATCAGCGGTGTCCGAATAACGCAGGGAATCCCACTTGCCAGAAGCTGCTCCAGATTTTTCAGAATCGGCGCGTTGGATACCCCTGTGTACTTTCTGTGAAGTCCGTCATCAGCCAGCTTCAAGTCCATGTAAACCAGGCTCATGCGCTTGACCAGTGAAAGGAAAGTATCCGGGTCTGCATAACCGGAGGTCTCGATGGCACAGTGCACATCCCCCAAAAGGTCCAGGACTTCATGGACAAATTCGGCCTGCAGCAGTGGTTCTCCCCCGGAAAAGGTCACACCGCCTTTTTCTCCCCAGAACATTTTATTACGGAGCAGTCGGTCTGCAAGTTCCCTTGCAGTGACTTCCTCGCCCACTACTTTAATTAAGCCTTGTGGGCAGATGTGGAGACAGCGCCCGAATGGCCGGCAATCAGCGTGAGTGCAGGGCTTCCTGCAGGCACCGCAGTGCGTGCAGGCATTTTCCCTGACAGAAAGCTGTTTGGACATGGTCAGACCTTCCGGGTTGTGGCACCACATGCACCGCAAAGGGCAGCCCTTCAGGAACACTGTGGTGCGAAGCCCCGGCCCGTCATGAACCCCCAGTTCTTTTACGTCAAAAATCATTCCTGTCATTTTTATATTCCTACCGTAAAGTGACAGTTCAGTCGCGCCATTCGCAAAGCCGCACCTTCGGTGCTTTTCGCTGCTTCGCAGCTACCTTTGCTCATAAGATGGCGCTCAGTACATGTCCATATACACGTACAAAATCATGCGAGCATAATTTTGTACGTGCATACAGACATGTCTGAACTGTTAAGTTATAAACTATATTCCTGTCTCGCAATCACATGATCCTGATAAGCCCGGTCCAGTTCTACAAAGTATGCGCTCCAGCCCCAGATTCGTACGATCAGTTGAGGATAGTGTTCAGGATGAGCCTGAGCCTGTTTCAGTGTATCAGCATTGACTGCATTTAGCTGCAGCTGGTGTCCGCCCATGAGAACGAACTGTTTTACATACTGTCCTACCTGCGCCACAGCCTCCGGAGTCTTGAAAATCGTGTCATGGAACTCCAAAGTCAATGGACCGCCGTTGATCGTTCTGGACAGACTTGGCTTTGTCATGGAGCGAAGCACAGAGAAGGGGCCATCAGTACGGGTGAACAGGCTGATGGAATAGTTGGCTGCGAAAGGCTCACCCTTTCTGCGGCCATCCGGAGAAGCTCCGATCTCTTCCGCAGACCACAGATAGTACATGGCAGAACCGGTTCCTGCGCGGTAGCATCCGCCCAAGCAGTTCTTCTTGCCTTCCAGAGCATCGGCGATTGTATCTAACAGCCACACCAGATTTTCGTCAGCCTTATCACTGTTCGTTCCAAGCTTAGGTGTCTCAAAACGAAGCATGTGAAGCAGTTCAGGGTCTTTGGCAAAGTCGCTGTCTACGCCGGCTATCAGTCTCTCTGCCGTCACATCTTTGGTGTCAAACACATGCTCCATAATGGCAGTGAGGGAGTCGGCAGCAGTGGACAGGCCTACATTGTGGATTCCGAAGTTCTGGTACTTGGGCGTATCCATCAGTAGATTCAGGAAAGGTGCCGGAACGAACCACAGATCTTTGATATTATCGCAGATAGCATCCAGACCGGTCCGGATTTCATCGGCAACCGCCTTGTAGAAATCTTCCAGGCACTGACAGCCGGGCAAGTCTCTGTGAAGACAGGTATCTATCACCTTGGGAACGGACAGGGCTGCAATGTTAGCTACATCTCTTCCAACGCCCGGAATAATGAACTCCCAGCAGGCGGCCACAGTATATTCTACAGCATCCTCGGGCGCATAACCCATTTCAATCAGCCCGGGGAGAACTACATCGTCGTTGGAATACTGAGGGAAGCCTAAGCCTACCTTGGTCAGTTCACTGCACATCGTGTAAATTTCATCCGGCGTATCTTTGTCAACACGGATATTGATCTTAGGGTCGATCAGCTTCAGTTCCTGGCTGGCTTTCAGACACAGCTCACTGAGCAGATTAAAGCCGCAGCTTCCGTCCTTTGTCTTACCGCCCAGCATCAGGCTCTGGCCGTTGTCGCCCTGTTGTACGCCCGGATAGAGATCGCTGTCACGATTCAAGGAGAGGAAAAATTCCTCCACCAGCTCCAGGGCATCTTCTTTTGTCAAAATACCTGCTTCCATATCCTGTTTCAGGAAGGGATACAGATACTGGTCCACACGCCCCAGGGTGTTATGGTAGTCACCCTCCAGCCAGAGGGCAAAGTTGATGATTCTGACGCACTGCAGTGCTTCACGGAAGCTTCTTGCACCATAGGCAGGGACCTGCTCCAGCACATGAGCCAGAGCGGAGCGGCCGTCAGCAAGTGCAGCATGCCCTTCAGCCAATACGGTGCGGCTCTCAGCAAGTGCAGCCTGACGATAGCGCTCCACCAGTCCTAAAATGGCATCGATAGACCGACAGCCGTAAGTATCGCTTTCGTCTTTCAAAGCCAACAGGCCATTCTTTAATATTTTGCCATAGTCAACAGTCAGATTAGAGGGATAACCGGATTCATGGATGTAATGCTTTGACCGAATTTCTTCCCATTCTTCTTTGGTGAAAACATCGGGAATGTTCTTCGTAGTGCGCAGGAAACAGATTTTCTCATCCCCTAAGAACATGGGCTCCTGCTCTTTGCAGAGCCATTCGAAACGGCGGGTCATCCTCTCGATGGGAGTAAGTCCTGCAACGGAATATTCCTGTGCGATTTCAGGCAGCTCTCTGCGCAGCGTGCGGTGTGATTTTTCTATAACGATGGTTTGATATAATTGTGTGTTCATACTGAATACCTCCTATGGCTAAAGTATAAGAAGATTCGCTTGACATGAAAAGAAAACGGTTATAGTATAATAGCCAAAAGTTATCTTTGTTGGATACAAAAAAGTGGGAAGTTACCGTAATGGCAGCTCTCCACTTTTATGAAAACGCATTTGTTATTATTGATTGTGTCCACTATTCATGATATTTTTCAATTTTACATGTGTGCTTTTTCGTTTGCCATGCTTGACTGCACGAATAAATTCTTCCCGAACCTCCTCATTTGGAATAAAGACTTCCTTGCTTTCAATGTCGTATGCAAGGTAGCCCAAATGAACCAGTAGAGTAAACACATCGTCCCGGCTTTCTAAAGATGTCATATCATTTTGGAAGGTCCCTGTGTCAATCTTGCACCGCTTTCCTCCAAGCATATCTATGATAGCATCTTTCAACCCATCTCGATTTAAGTCAATATAAATTTTCAGTGATTCATATGTTTCTGTCTGAGTCCAGTAATTTCCGAATTTACCGTTGAAAATGGCTTTAATAATGGAATTGGGATTGTACACATGCTCAATTTTATCAAATCGATATCCATCGTACCATCTGCGTGCTTTCTCAAAGTCAAGATGATGCTCGTGACACAGATTGCAAACCTCCTCTTCCGTGAAGCCTACGAACTGTGCTAAAGGACCTGGTTCAAGCATTGTAAATTCATAAAAATCCGTCAGTGCCGACTGTGTTCCATACTTTTTTATGGGAAGAATGCCGGTCATGTATGCTCCAATGATGATTTGTGATGTTTGATTGCTTTTAAACAGACTGCGCAGTAATTGAATATACGTCTGCTGTACTTCTGTGTTATTTTTGGCTTCCCGGAACAAGGCATCCCATTCATCAATGACGATGAAAAATTTTTTCCCGGTTTTGGCATTGATTTGTAAAAGAGCCTTGAACAGCGACGTCGTATTTTCCCGGATACAGTCAGGGAATGCATCTCTTAGTTCATCAATTACATCTTTCTGGATAACGTTAACGGTGTCACCAATGTGATCAGCAACTGAAATAAAAGATGTGATATCCAGAGACAATACATCATAGTTGTTCAGATGCTTTTCAAAACCGGAATTTTTATGCTTTCCTATTTTTAAATTCTCGAATAATACTTTGGATTTTGCACCTTTGGAATAATATGCAACGAGCATTTTTGCGGCAAAGGATTTTCCAAATCGCCTGGGACGGCTAAAACAAGTCAATTTTTTGGTTGTGCCAAGAACCTGGTTCGTATACGCAATCAATTCTGATTTATCAACATATAAACCATCCTTCAAAATTTCTTCGAAACCATCTGCTGGTGGGTTAAGGTAAAATCCCATTTTCAACACGCCCTTTCTGAAATGCCATTAATTACATAGTTGGAAACTTATTGTTATATATTATACTTTAAAAACTGGAGAATTACCAGTGTACTGACATATTTTGTGAACGAAAAAGGTATTGGCTATATTGACGCAAGAAAGGACAGAAGGTAAAATACCAATAGGAGAAGGGATACTAAGTTACGGACAACCATTTTGCATAACATGACACAATAAATGACATTGTTTGAGGTGAGGATTATGTTATATCAACACGAGAATTCTGTGGGCAAGAATTTTTATGAATGCATTCAATATCATGATTTTTATTACGTGCCTCATATGCACCGTCATCCCGAGCTGATCTATGTGCGGGAAGGAGAGGTACTTGTGGAATCAAGCGGCGGATGTGTAGAGACCATCGGAAAGGGAGAGTACGCCCTGGTGCTGCCCAACTGTATCCACGGCTACACCACGCCGAATCATTCTCTGGTGGACGTCTGTATTTTTTCCCAGGATTATGCATCTTCTTTTTTTAAGGATGTAAGGGGAAAGAAAGCAGACAGGACACGTTTCCTGTGCAGGCCGGCTATTTCGGAACTTGTGACCCGGGAAATGTTTGTGACGGACCGTGTGCCGGATCTCTACCTGATGAAATCCATGGTCTATGCAGTGCTGCATGAGTATCACAACCAGGTATCTTTTTCCAGGGTGGAAAGCAAGAACGAACTGCTTTTGAATCAAATCGTGGGATATGTGGAGGCCAATTATACAGAGGACATTTCTTTAAAGGGTATGGGGGAAGCTTTGGGTTACGAGCCGCATTATCTTTCCAGATATTTTCATGACCGGATTCCCATGCATTTTTCTAAATACGTGAACTGGTATCGGGTGGATATGGCAACGGAGCTTCTGCGCAATACAGAGCTGCCTATTACGGAGATTGCGGCCAGAAGCGGTTTCCAGAGTCTGAGGAGCTTTAACAGGGTGTATCGGGACTTTACGGGGATTACACCAAGTGAGGAAGTGCGCCTGCCATTGGGTGGGGCACATCATTCATATCTGATGCAAGACTAACAGAGCAATTAATGACTGTTTTATTGGTGAAAACGGCTTGAAAAAGGATGTACCAGGGTGTAAACTTTATTTGATATATGTAGATAGAAAGTAGCAGATCACAGTTTTTCCGTAAGTGCAACTGTGACAGCTGCAGCAGACAAAAGGAGAAAGATAATGAAGAAGAATATTGCAGTCATCGGATATGGCGGACAGGGCGCATGGCACTGCAAGCAGATCTTGAACAGTGATGTAGCCCGGTTAGTCGGGATATATGATATTAAAGAAGCAAGGTGTCAGGCAGCCGCAGAGAACGGAATTCATGTATACGGCAGCGCACAGGAGCTGCTTGCGGACGAGCAGGTAGAAGCTGTGGTGGTAGCAACCCCTAATGACAGCCATAAGCAGCTTGTAATCGATGCATTGAATGCAGGAAAGAATGTCATCTGTGAGAAACCGGTAGAAATGAGCGTAGAAGCGTTCGACAGTATGTGTGAAGCAGCCAAGGCCAATCACAAGCTGTTCACCGTTCATCAGAATCGCCGTTGGGATGTAGATTACCTGGCTATCAAGCAGATTGTGGAAAGTAAGGAAATCGGAGATGTCATCCGCATTGAATCCAGAATCCACGGTTCCAGAGGAATCCCCAGTGACTGGAGATGCACCAAGGCTCAGGGCGGCGGTATGCTTTTAGACTGGGGTGTACATCTGATTGACCAGTTGCTGCAGATTTTTGCAGAGGAAGAGATTACCGGTGTTCACTGCGATATGACTAATATTACCGGTACAGAGGTAGATGACGGAATCCGTCTGACCATCTATTTCGCAAGCGGCAAGACTGCCTATGTGGAAGTAGGAACCTATAATTTCCTGGCAATGCCCAGATTTTACATGCAGTGCAGTCAGGGAACAGCCCTGATCAGCGACTGGACCAAGAAAGCTCATGTGGCAAGATTAAAGGCATGGAATGAGAAGGATGTGCTGCCGGTACAGACAGCTGCCGGTATTACCAAGACCATGGCGCCCAGAGATGAGTTGACCCTGGACGAGTATGATGTGGAAAGACCGGCCAGCGATGTCCATGATTTCTACCGCAACTTCTGTGCAGCACTGGATGGAAAGGAAGAACCTAAGATTACCCAGCCTCAGGTGAGAAGAGTGCTTCAGGTGATGGAAGCAGGCTTCAAGTCCGCACAGGAAAGACAGACAATCTGGTTCTGACTTACGCTTTCTTACGTACAAATGCCATCCGTACATAAAGCAGTGCAATCATCACGATAATGAAAGCAACGGCAGAGACTACCTGCTGTGCATATACATTCAGTCCCAGGAAACGGTTTCCGTTCGACTGAATATAGGAAACCAGGGGACTGAATGCCAGGGTTGCCAGAAAGCCGCACAGGCCGGAGGCAGCCTGGCACACTGCCAGAGAGTCGGCGCGCTTCTCAAAAGGTACGTAGTCAAAGACAAGATTGATCAGCGCACTGTTGATACCGCCCAGTGCAGCACCATGGCAGATACTGTAAAGGATGTACATAAGCGCACCGTTTGAAGGTACTGTGAAAGCGATGAACAAATACCCCAATCCAAGTATCATAAGGCATTTCTGAATCATGTTCGTAAAGGATGTTTTGTCAGCATAAGAACCCCAAAATCTGGAAAATAAAATACGCACGATACTCCTGATGATACTGAGGATAGATACAAATTTCAGACTAAAGCCCAGCTCATGGATTTCGTAAGTACCGTAAAAGGGAGTAGCAACATAAGTGGAAATATAATAAAGTACAAATAAGACAGTTACATGAATGACATCTTTGTTGCCCACAACATCCCTGATACTATGTAAGATATCTTTCTTGGGAGCTTCCGGTATCTCCGGTTCCGGTGTCAGCACCATCGTTAAAGTATGAAGTAACATCAGCACGAAGATTACGACAGCTGAAAGCACAAAGGCCGTCCTGACTTCTCCTTTTTCCGAAAAATAATCCACCAATGCTCCCATACCGTAAGAAAAAGACATACCGGCAATCAGGGAAAGGATTTCCTTGTTAGCAGTGAATCTTCCGCGATGATGATCATCTACAAGGGACATCAGCCAGTTAATCTTCTTGGGATGAGCAAAATAGTAAATAAGGTAGGCCGAAAAAATTGAGGCTACAAACAAAACAGTTTTGCATTTCCCTGACACAGGAAAAATCGGTATCACGTAAAGCAGCATAAACAACAGCTGATTTACCACGCTCATGATAATGACAAAGCTTTTTACCTGCTTACGGCGTAAGAATACGGAAAGCATCTGGAAGAGGCAGCCCAGGGAAATTACAGAAGACAGAATACCGGTTAGGCTGTCCGAAAATCCCAGTTCTTTCGTGAGTGTCGCCAGAAAAGAGCTTGCCACCAGAATCGAAATCAGATATTCCAGAGCAGCTTCAAACAGATACATTAATTGTCCGCGTTTTAAATCTTTAGAATTCATAATGTTCACTCCTTTTTTGTTCTGACTAAATTTATAAAATAAATTCTGTCGGAAAACAATAGGCGAAACACACTTCGAAACTTTTTCGTAAATCTTGAGTATTCTCCCCGAAATAGGTATAATGTAGATACCAAAGCAGAAAGGAACGTATCCATATGACCATGCGGGAACTGGCAGCGCTTGCAAATGTCTCAGTATCCACAGTGAGCAAGGCATTTCATGATGCCGAGGATGTAAGCGAAGAAACTAAGGCGCATATTTTCGAGGTTGCGAAAAAATACGGTTGTTTCGGAAAATATTATAAAGGAAAATATGATAAGCAGGTGATTGCCATCGTGTGCCCGGAGCTTGGCAGTGCCTATTACAGTGCATATGTGCAGAGACTGCAGAAACTCGTAGAGAAAAGCGGCGGAATCGCACTTGTCTCCACGGATAATTTTGAAAGTGACAATCAGCAGGAACTGATGGATTATTATGCTTCCTATCTGAAAGTGGACGGAATATTTGTGATCGGCTTAAAAGCACCTCTAAAAAAGGGGTACAGCATACCTATAGTGTCTTTGTTAGGTGATACCCATAGTACGCTTGATTCCATACAGGTAGATCTTGCACCGCCCATCAAAGAAGCGGTAGCCTATCTTGACGCACTGGGGCATAAGTGCATTGCTTTTGCCGGGGAAAAGCTTACTACCGGCAAGAAAAGACTTTTCCTTGAAGCCACACAAGGGCTGGGCGGAAGGTATGACATCGTTCAAAGCGAGTACCGGTTTGAAAAGGCTGGGGAGGATGCGGTCAGACAGATTTTAAATTTGGGGGAGAGACCTACGGCGATTGTCTGTGCATATGACAATATTGCTTTTGGCGTTATCCGGTATCTGAATGAACAGGGGTATTCCGTGCCGGGAGATTTCTCTGTTATGGGTATGGACAATGTCAATACTGGGCAGTACATGGAGCATTCCCTGACATCTATAGACTCAAGCCCTGATGAGGTCTGCGCCATTGCATGGGATCTGATGCAGAAGAAGCAGAAGAATTGTTATTACCGGCTGAGCCAGAGGATTATTGTAACAGGGAAATTGATTATTCGGGAAACGACAGATAAACCAAAAGTATGGGGGTGAGTAAATAGGATTATAAGAGAAAGGAAACGCACATGGCCAACATAACTTCCGCATCCAAGCTCGTTTTTTTCAAAGCTGAAAAATATAGATACAACCGAAAACACATCTTTGATACCAGTAACTGCCCCCGCCCCCACTTTTGCATGGGTCTTATCCTGGAAGGGGAAGGCACCTTTTGGGACTGTGAAGCAGATGAATACATACATGTGACACCGGGAGATATCATCTTTGTTCCCATTACTTCCAGATACATTTCCGAGTGGAAGGGGAATCCGGAAGTCTCTTATATCAGTATGCACTTTATCTTTGACTGGCCCGCTATTTTCTCCAGACACAGGGACTTCTTACTGCAGAAAGTGACTGTGGAGGATGCAGAGCATGTCAGGCAGATCTTCGAATATGTACTTGCAAATTATGATCAGGATGAGGTTTCTCAGTTGACAGTTCTGAGCAAGTTCTACGATATTTTAAGTGTGATTTTGCCGAAGCTGCAGACCAGGCAGCGAAAGGAAATTGATGCAAGAATAAGCAAAGCGATTGCTTATATGGAAAAGCACTATACAGACGATATCTCCATAGAAAATCTTGCAGATATAAGCACTATGAGCGTTTCGCGTTTCTTCCCGAACTTTAAGAAGGCTATGGGGGTGACGGCGATAGAATATCTGAATCATTACCGTGTGTCTAAGGCGATTATTTTGCTGATGAATGACAGCGATTTGTCCATCGAGAATATCAGTGAACAGGTGGGATTTGAATCGGCAGCGTATTTCCGCAGGGTATTTAAAAAGGTGACGGGAAAATCGCCTCGTGAATATCGCAAAACCTCCATGGAACTGTAGTGGTCAGACGATAGAATAGTTCTGTTTTGTGGCATCATTCTATCTGTTTTTTCCTCTGGTTAATATGGTAACATAATGGTAAAGTAGTTACGGTTCGGTTTGGGTCTGAAACGTAACACAAAGTAACTGCAGACCATATTGGCAGCAAAGAAATGGAGAAAACATATGAAAGCGATTTTAGTAGGTGAAAACAGAAGCTTACATTGGAGCGAAGTCCCCGATCCTGTTATGGGAACGGAGGACGTGTTGGTGAAAATCGAGGCAGCAGCGCTGAATCGTGCAGATCTAATGCAGCGCGAAGGTGATTATCCACCACCTCCCGGATGTCCGGAGTGGATGGGACTGGAAATTGCCGGTACCATTGTGGATATCGGTGAGGAAGCAGCAGCCAAGTCCGACTGGAAGGTAGGAGACAAAGTATGTGCCCTTTTGGGAGGCGGCGGATATGCAGAGTATGTAAATGTAAAATACGATATGATCATGCCGGTTCCGAAGAACTGTTCCATGGTTGAGGCAGCAGCGATTCCGGAAGCCTTTGCAACCGCTTATCTGAACCTTTTCATAGAAGGGAAGATTCAAGAAGGAGATACTCTTCTCATGAATGCAGGTGCCAGCGGTCTTGCCAGTGTCATCATTCCCATGGCGAAAGCATTCGGTATCCGTGTCATTACCACGGTTCTGTCAGATGAGATCGCACGGTCCATCAAGCATCTGAATGCAGATGTAGTAGTGAATACCGGAAAGCAGGAAATTGTGGAGGTGCTGAAGGAGCAGCTGGCAGAAGGCCATCCTGTTGACGTAGCCATTGACTGTCTGGGCGGTGAAGTCATGGGAAAATGTCTGCCTTACTTAAAGCATGGCGCCCGCTGGATCATGATTGCAGCATTGGCAGGACAGATTACGGAAATCGACTTAAAGAATATTTACGTGCGCAACGTCCGTATCATCGGAAGTACTTTGCGTTCCCGTACTCCCCAGGTAAAGGCGCAGATTCTTGCCAGTCTGGTACGCGACGTATGGCCTAAGGTAGAGACAGGCGAGGTGAAACCTACTATTTATAAAGTATTGCCGATTACGGAGGCAGAAGCTGCCCATGATATCCTGTATCGTGGGGAAAATGTGGGAAAGGTAGTACTGACGGTATAGTCGTGAGGCGTAAAATGAGGGATAAAATAAGCAGTGTGACTGCGATAAAATATGGGGAATCGTTTTTATCGGAAAGTGCAGTCTTTCAGGGAGGGGCAGGTAATAAATACCTGCCTATTTCCTTTATTATTTATCTGATCAAGACCGATTCCCACACGATTCTGGTGGATGCCGGCTGTGACACCATGCCGGCCTTTGAGATGAAGAATTATTACAGACCGGTAGATGTACTGGCAAAACACGGTATCAGTGCGGAAGAAATTTAGCCCGGAATATAAAATATTATTGTGTCACGAGGAGTAGTAATGAAGAGGAACAGATTATTACAGATGGTTAAAAAAACCCCTGTTTTCTTGTAGAAATAGGTTAAATTCACAGCTTGAAGAACTGAATGGTTTTGGTACACTTTACTTATCAGTAAAATGACCAAGTATGCTTAAAAGCAAGGAGGACAGGAAATGGATTTTAAGAATGTTCCTAAGGTATACAGACCCATTCCTTTCTGGAGCTGGAATGAGAAGCTTACCACAGAGGAGACGAAAGACCAGATACATAAAATGGACAAGGCAGGCATCGGTGGTTTCTTCATGCATGCCAGAGGCGGTCTGCAGACCGAGTATATGGGAGAAGAATGGTTTGACAATGTGGCAGCGTCCATAGAGGCAGCAGGGGAGTGTGGCATGCGTCCCTGGGCTTATGACGAAAATGGCTGGCCAAGCGGATTCGGAAGCGGCATGGTAAACGGTCTTGGCATCGAATATCAGCAGAAGTATCTGCGCATGGAAGAAGAGAAGACCCATGAAGAGACCGCTATCTGTAAGAATGGAGAGCATTATTTTTACTATGATGTAAATCCTTTTTACGTAGATACGCTGGATAAAAAAGTCATTGCGAAATTTATTGAATGTACGTATCAGCCTTATTATGAAAGATTCGGCAACCAGATTGAAGGCTTCTTTACGGATGAGCCCCAGATTTCCCGTAACGGTATTCCATGGAGCTTCGTATTTGAAGCAGAGTATCAGGAAAGATACGGAGAAAATATCCTGGAATGTCTGGAGCAGCTCTTCCTACCTGTAGGAGATTACAAGAACACCAGAGTGAAATTCTGGAAGATGGTAACAGAGTTGTTTTCAAGTGCGTTCATGAAGCAGATTCATGACTGGTGTGACGAGAGAGGACTGAAGCTGACAGGACATCTCGTTATAGAAGAGAGCCTGCTGGGTCAGTTGGTCACCAACGGTGCCTGCATGCCACATTATGAGTATTTTCATATCCCGGGTATGGACTGGCTGGGCAGAGACATCAGAAAGTGTCTTACACCGATTCAGGTTTCGTCTGTTGCAGAGCAGACAGGAAAAGAAGCTGTGCTGTCTGAGACCTTTGCATTGTGTGGGCATAATGTAAGTTTTGCAGAGTTAAAGGGAATCTATGAGTGGCAGATGGTTCACGGAATCAACCTGCTCTGCCAGCATCTTGAGGGATATTCCAACCGTGGAATCAGAAAGAGAGATTACCCGCCTGCAATGTACATCCAGCAGCCCTGGTGGGATGAATATGACAAGTTCAATGATGCCATGTCAAGAGAAGGTATGCTCTTAAGAGATGGTAAGCATACAGTGGATGTGCTGGTGCTGCATCCTCAGACGACTGCCTGGTCCCTCTTTGATTGTAACAAGAACGAGGGTATTGAAGAATTAAATGAGAAATTGCTGAAGACGTTGGAAGTGTTGGAGAAGAAGCATATCGAATACCATCTCGGTGATGAGATCATCATGGAACGCCACGCAGAGGTGAAGAATGGTAAGATCGTAATCGGTAAACAGAGTTATTCTTACGTGGTAGATCCGGGCTGTGAGATGTTGCTTGACAACACGAAGAACATTCTGGATGCTTTCACAAGCACCGGCGGCAAAATTGTGTCTGCACAGGAGCTGGCTGCCAACAATGTAATCAATAACGAGGCAATTACATACACCAGCCGTCAGTATGAGAACTTTACAGTGCATTATTTTGTCAATACATCAGCTGACCGCAAGCTTGCAGAAATCGCAGTGAGTGGTCAGAAGCTGGACATTTATTCCGGAGAGCTGCAGGATTTTGCAGGAAAGCATGAGTTTGAGCCTTGGGGAAGTCTGATGATAGTGGAAGAGGCAGGCTTGATCGAAGGGGCTGCAGAGGAGAAGTGCAGCGATAAAGTGAGTCCGGGCACTGATGCTCCGGCTACCTTTATCAAACCTGAAGGTATTTTCAAGGTAACCGGCTGCACCGCCAATACAATCACGCTGGACAAATGTGATTATTACTTTGACGGTGAACTGCAGGAAAAGAACGGTTATGTACTTAATATCTGCGAGCGTGCTAACATGCTGGGCAGAGCAGTTAAGATTCATCAGGACTATCATGTGAAAGCAGATTATGTTCCTGAGAAGCTGTACCTTGTATGCGAGACTCCCGAGAAGTTCACCATATCCGTGAATGGGAACGTAATTGAGCAGAAGATAGACGGTTATTTTGCCGATAAGAGCTTCAAGAAGATTGAGATTGCAAAGCATCTGGTAAAGGGTGAGAATATCATCTCCTTTGACTGTGACTTTAAGCAGTCCGATGAATTTTACGAGAATCTTAAAAAAGCGTTTATCTTTGAAAGTGAAAAGAACAAGCTGGTATACGATATGGAGATCGAAGCAATCTATCTGCTGGGCGATTTCAGTGTGAGAACAGACGGTGAATGGACCGAACTGGAAAGAACCGGTATGCGCTATGTCGGTGATTTTGTGATCGATGCACCGAAGTCTGAGGTTGCAGTCAAGGATATCCAGAAACAGGGTTATCCGTTCTTCCGCGGAAGCCTGGAGCTTACAGGAGTACTTGATATCCGGGGAGAGAATCCGGTGCTGGATATTGACTGGAAAGGCATCAACGCCCTGAAAGTGGTGATTAACGGTAAGGAAAAGCTGATGCTTACAGATAACAGATTGTCCATGAAGGAATTTGGGGTACAGGGTCCTACAGAGGTTACCTTTACTTTGACTAATAACCTGAGAAATCTTCTGGGACCGCATCATCTGCAGGGAGGAGAAAGTTATAGCGTAGGCCCCGGTGCTTTCTTTAAGGAGTCTTGCGTATGGAATAAGAATCCGGAACCGAACTGGAATGAGGATTACTGTTTCGTGAAAATGGGTATTTAACTGAAAACATAGTAATCAAAATGCAAAGCATCCCCATAGGAGCCCTAAGTGGTCCTATGGGGATACTTTTGTAATCAAGGTTGCTAAAATGTGATTATTGGTTGTAATCAAGGTTGCCAAAATGTGATCATTGGTTATAATCAAGGTTGCATAAATGTGATAAAAGATTATTTGCCGGAACTATTTTACTTACACCTGATTACGCTCCGCAAATTCACTCGGCGTCACTCCCACCGCCGCTTTAAAATATTTTGAAAAATAATAAATAGATTTAAATCCACACCGCTCTGAAATCTCCGTAACAGATAATTCACTATAATGCAGCAGCTGCTTGGCAAGTTCAATCCGATTGGCAATCAGCTCTGCCTTTGGGGAACAGCCAAAGCGCTGGCAGTAGAGCGCAGAAAAGCGGCTCACAGAATAACCGCCAAGCTCAGCCATACTCTGTAGGGACCAGTCTTTCTCCGGATGACGCAGGAAGATTTCCCGGGCAGACTCAATCCGGGACATGGGGGAATGGGATTCTTGATGACGCTGGTAGAGACGGTGCATTTCAATCACAGTCTCTGTCAGGATACAGGTTATCATTTCTTCATATCCGGTGCGTTTTAATAAATGCTCATCCCGCAGCTTTTCAAGCTGATTCTTCAAAAACTTAGGATTCCCGATACTGAAGGCTGTATTTTGGGGAAGAGGATATTTTTGCATTAAGTTGTGAAAATCTTCACCGCCTACATGAATCCAGTCATTGACAAAAGCTTGCTCTTTATCCTGAGGACCGTGGTAAACAACGGATCCCGGCGGCATGATCAGCAGCTCTCCACACTGCCCGGGAAGCATTTCACCGTTTACTTCATAGGTAAAAGGTGTGGAAAAGCAACAGACCAGATATGTGGTAAAGACTCCTCTGGCACAAAATTTCCCTTTCTCATGAGGAAAATCTACTCCGTAATATAATATTTCCATGGCATACCTCTTATTGAATATCTGTCGTAGTAAGAAAGTATAAAAAGACAGTCAATAATTACATTGTTAAGAGGATTGTATCATAATAAAATACAAATGGCAATACAGGCGTAAGAAGCGCTTAAGAAGGAGGTATGTCATGACAAAACTGGATTTGAACGGCATCTGGCAGATGACCGGCGCCGGATATGATTGTACAGGAACAATTCCCGGTTCCGTTTGTTCTTTTTTGCTGGATAAAGGGCTGATGGAAGACCCCTATTATCGTCAAAATGAACTGGAAGTACAGAAACTTCTGGGAAATGAATTTACTTTTTCCAGAAAATTTGATTTTACTCCTACGGGAGATAAGGTGCTGCTATGCTGCGAGGGCCTCGATACCCTTTGCGATATTTATATCAACGGCGGCCATGTGGCTGATACCGACAATATGCATCGTACCTACGAATTTGATGTGACGGATCATTTGAAAGAGGGAGAAAACGAGATCAGAATCGTTTGTCACCCGGTGGAACCTTATATCAGGGAAAAGAATGCGGAGCATCGTATCTTTGGCGCCAAGGAATCAACGGCAGGCTTTGGTCATGTCAGAAAAGCACACTGCATGATGGGCTGGGACTGGGGACCACGTATTCCTGATGCCGGAATCTGGAGGAATATCGGGTTACTTATTCCGGACAGTGCAAGAATTACGGACTTTCATATTACACAGCGCCACGAGGGCGGCAAAGTATATGTGACACCGTTTGTGGCCACAGACCGTGAAACAGATGTGACCGTCACGGTAAAAGCACCAAGCGGTTCTGCTTTTTCAATAGAAGCAAACAAAGAGACTGAGATTGCAGAGCCTGAACTTTGGTGGCCTAATGGATTGGGAAGTCAGCCGTTATACACTTTTACGGCAGAAGTGGCAGAAGGCGGTAATGGAACAGCGCGAAAAATCGTTGACAGTCGGGAAAAGAAGCTTGGCTTAAGAACACTGAAGCTGATTCGGGAAAAGGACAGATACGGTGAAAGTTTTTGCCATGAAGTGAATGGTGTCAAATTCTTTGCAATGGGTGCTGACTATATTCCTGAAGATAATATTTTTTCAAGAATCACACCTGACAGGACCAGATGGCTGCTAAAGCAGTGTCGTGATTGTAATTTTAATGCGATTCGTGTCTGGGGCGGCGGATATTATCCGGATGATTTCTTTTTTGACATCTGCGATGAGATGGGAATCGTTGTATTCCTGGATATGATGTTTGCATGTACCGGAATCTGGGCAGATGATGCTTTTATGGAAAACATCAGGGCAGAAATTCGTGATAATCTGACCAGAATCAGACATCATGCATGTCTGGCGGTTATCAGTGGAAACAATGAAATAGAAGAATTTTTCCTAAATAGGGAGGATGCGGAACTTAGGAGGATGTATCTGGATATCTTTGAAGGAATGATTCCTGAATTGATAAAGGAGCTGTGCCCGTATGTGCCATATGTTCCTTCTTCACCCAGTACATGCGGTCATTTTATCGACCCTCGTAATGAAAATTACGGCGATTGCCACTATTGGCAGGTTTGGCATGGAAATAAGCCTTTTACCGAGTATCGCAACAAATTCTTTCGTTACTTAAGCGAGTTCGGATTCCAGTCATTCCCTTGCGAGAAGACAGTGAATTCTTTTACCGCAGAAGAAGATAGAAATATTTTCAGTCGGGTAATGGAGATGCATCAGCGTAACGGCAGTGCCAACGGTAAGATTTTGAATTATTTGTCTGCAACCTTCCTTTATCCTACGGATTTTGGTACCCTGTTATATGCTTCCCAGCTGCTCCAGGCAGAAGCTATCCGTTACGGTGTAGAGCACTTCAGACGTAACCGCGGCAGATGCATGGGAACTCTTTACTGGCAGTTAAATGATATCTGGCCGGTGGCTTCCTGGGCGAGTATCGATTACTATAGCAGATATAAAGCACTTCAGTATGTAGCCAAACGTTTCTATCATCCGGTAGTCATTTCCTGCATGGAGACAGGAGAGAAGACTACGCGCCCTGTTGTCATGTTGGAACCGGGTAATCCTGACTACGAGACAAAGGCTCAGCTTTGCGTGACCAACGATACGCTGGAGGATGTAACCGGTATTGCAGCCTGGGCACTGAGAGACCGTACCGGTAAGATTCTGGAAGAGGGGCGGACAGAGATTACCGTGCCGGCACTTTCTGCTGTTTGGCTTGAGGAAATGGATTTCCATAAGACAGGCGTGGAAAATAACTATATGAGTTATGAGTTTGATGTGGATGGACAGGCAGTATCGGAAGGTACGGTATTGTTCACCGCACCCAAGCACTTCTGCTTCCTGAATCCGGGGCTAAGGGCAGAAATAAATGGAGATGAGATCACTGTTTATGCGGATTCCTATGCAAAATATGTGGAAATCGATTCGCCGGATTCCGACTTTATCTTGAGCGATAATTACTTTGATATGAATGGCGGTAAAAAGACCGTTAAGATTCTGGAGGGAACACCGGGAACGATTTCACTACGGTCAGTATATGATATCAGATAAAAAGAATAAGGCACAACTGCAGAAATAATTCGGCAGTTGTGCCGTCTGTTATTCAGGGAACATCACTTTTTCCACCTCTGCACACAAATAGTGATATACCGGCAGATGATACTCTTGGACTTTATAAGTTTCTGTTTCCGGAACCCGTATAGTCACGTCTGAAAGTTCAGACATCCGGCTCTCTTTCTGGCCTGTAAGAGAAATCGTCTTAATGCCCAGGCAGCGGGCCACTTCTAGGGCATTTACTACATTTTTGGAATTGCCTGAGGTGGAGAGACCGATGAGAAGGTCGTCCTTTTTGGCATAACCGTATA
Organism: Lachnospiraceae bacterium; assembly: GCA_017465845.1. Taxonomy (GTDB): domain Bacteria; phylum Bacillota; class Clostridia; order Lachnospirales; family Lachnospiraceae; genus Acetatifactor. The sequence goes on from JAFTVH010000016.1 coordinate 22,932, forward strand.
CCAGCTGGGCATACATCATTTCAGGGTCTACATCATTGATGAAAGCAGACAGAATGGCACTCTGGCTGGGCAGGGAAATGGCAGGCAGTGAGCCTTGGAGACCATCCCGTAGATTTTTGGGAAGCCGTTCATCAGTTACGGGACGCTTTGATAAAAATCCTTTCATCAGTTCCCCCACGATATGCTCACTGTCTGCAGCGCTTCCGCCATTGCCGCAGACCAGTATCTTGCCGCCTTTTTGGTAGGTGGCAATCATCATTTTCAGTGCTTCCTCAATCTCATTTTTGCACACTTTCAGTGCAGGATATCTTTCATAAAGCATTCTTTTTTCCTCCCACGGCTGCCACTGCAAGGGCAGCATAATCTCCGATATTTTCTTCCAGCAGAGCAGGCACGATTTGACAGACGGAATGCGCTGCGGTTAAGGCTTCTTTCTCTATGATTTCCTGCATAGACGATCTTAGCAGGTGTCCGCTTCTCTGGAAGATACTGCCCAGTACGATGCGTTCCGGATTCAACACATCGATCAGAATTGACAGACCATAGCCCAACATTTTGCCGCATACCTGATAGATAGCCAGAGCATCTTCGTGACCCTGGTTGGCGTATTCGGCAATGGACTTTGCGGTGATTTGATTCAGCTCGGCCAGATTCGCGCAATACGATACTTTTTTGCCCATCTGCAGCTTTTCACGAGCCATCATCTGACCGGTCTGGGCGAGGCCGCTGCCGGAGCAGAAGCCCTCGAAAGAGCCTGCTTTTCCGAAGCCTACCGGCCCGAAATCCTGCATGCGCACATGACCGATTTCACCGGCATTGTCATTGGTTCCGGCATAGAGCTGCCCATTCAAAATCAGACCGGCACCCATGCCGGTACCGAAGGTCAGGAAAATCATATTCTGACATCCTTTACCGGCGCCGTACAGCCATTCTGCGACGGCACAGGCATTGGCATCATTTTGCAGATAAGCTCTTGTATGGTAGCGGTTTTCCAGGTATTCTACAATGTGCACATTATCCCAGCCCGGCAGATTGGGCGGGGAAAGGATGACACCGGTGCGGGAGTCTAACGGACCGCCGCAGCTGATGCCGATGCTGTCTGCAATATCGTCTGTAATATTGGCTGTTTGTTCAGGCGTTTCGGATAGCATTTCAGACATGATTTCATCTGCCAGACCGCACATTCTGTCTATCATTTCATAAGGAGATATTGTGTGGTCTGTCGGGATATTTTTTTTCACCAGAATCTTAAGTTCTCCATCCATTTCACGACCAATAGATACGGCACATTTTGTGCCCCCGATATCAAATCCAATCATTTAAAATCCCTCTTCAAATCCCTCGAATTCATCCATTCCGCACTGCTTTAAAGCGCCCAGGTAAGAGTGGTAATCGATGTCGATAATGTTGGTAAAATAGTGATTTTTATAGCGTTGTCCATTGTATTCCCATTCAATCAGATAGAATGCTTTTTCTCCATCGGCGATGGGAAGGAAGGCTATTTTCTGTGCAGAATCTGCTGCCATAAGAGAGCTGCCGGACAACACGGTTTTGCTGGTATCAGGTGTGCCGGACAGCTTCGTTACAGTGTAAGTAACAGTAGCATTTCGGGGCAGATCATTGACTCCTGTCAGGGCAATCTGACCGTTCTCGGGTTCATCAAACATCAGGCAGACAGGCTCCTGGGAACGCTTGATATAGTGGTAAGCAAGCTTTTTCACATAATAGTAGTCTACGATGGCATCTGAAATCTGAGGCCAGCCGTCTAACAGATTCCACCAGATGATACCGGTCCGCTTCCACTTGCCGATGCGGAATTTTTCTATAAAATATTTCTTGGCTTCTGCCTGAGATATCTGGCTCTGACGGATAAAATCATTCAGGTTTTCTTCGGCGTTACCAAACAGAGTCACTACCTGATTGTAAGCCAATTTAATGCGATAAGCATAAGGCGCATTCGGTTCGGTTTCCATGCTGGCCGCATGTACCAGATATTCCTCTGTGGCGATTCCGTCTTCATTGAAAATCTTCTCAGGCTCTCTTAAGAAACGTTCCAGAGACTGCGGTGACGGGAAGCCGTGATAACCTGTTTCACTGGCAAAATGACAGAAAGAATTCCTGTAATAATCGCCCTTAAAATAATCCCTGGGACCCCATAAATGGTTCTCCGGCATTAACCCTGTTCCGCTGTAAACTTTCTCGCTGATGTAAGGAGAACTGGGCAGATAAGGTCTTGCATAATCATGCATTTCCACAGCGCGGCGAAGCACATTACGGGTCAGTCTGTTGCGGTTGGGATCACGTTTAAAACCACTCCAGCTGTGTGCCTGATCACATTCGTTATCACCTGCCCAAAGGGCGAGAGAAGCATGGTTACGAAGCCGCTTTATCTCATAAATTGCTTCTTCTTCCAAAGCCTTTACAAACCTGTCTTCATCAGGATATACGGAGCAGCCCATGGCAAAATCCTGCCAAACCATAATGCCGTGCTCGTCACAGTAATCAAAGAATGCTTCCGATTCATATACATTTCCGCCCCAGCAGCGTACCATGTTGCAGCCGATATCGTTTAACAGAGAAAGTGCCTGCGGCAGACGGTTACTGTCGTTAGAGTGGAAGGCATCCAGCGGAACCCAGTTGGTGCCCAGTACGAAGATTTTCTTGCCGTTTACTTTGAAACAGAACTCGCCGTTTCCGTCCTTATCCGTACTGTCTGTCAGGTCCAGTTCGACTGTCCGGACGCCTGCTTTTAAGTGGTAAATATCGCATTTTTCCCCTTTTTTTAAGAGCGTAACAGTAGTGTCGTAGAGGTTGGGTTCTCCGGCATTTTTAGGCTACCAAAGCTTACAGTTATCAATGGTAAAACCGAGGGCGTGGGTATTGTGCCAAAGCCTGTCCTCTTTTATAAAGCAGCTTTCACCACAGTGTCCCTCTATTTTTACCGTATAATCTGTGGCAAAGGAACTGCTTAAGTTCGTGTTAAGATAAACACGTATAGAAGCCTGAATGCCCTTGCCGGACACATTGCTGCCGGTTATGTCACTTCCGGATAATGCAGGGTCTGCAATGATTTTATTTGTTACAAAGTAGACTTCTTTAATCTCGTCTGCTTTTCTTTCCAGAAGCTGTACCTCTTTCCAAATCCCTGCGGACACGATTCTGGGCATAATATCCCAGCCGAACATGTGCGGAGCCTTGCGGACATAAAGAGAAGGATAGCTGTATTTCTGGGCATTGCAGGCTGCCGGCGAGGTAAACTTGCGGGCTTCCAGGACAGTAGGCCTGATATGTACAACAACCTCATTTTCTCCCATCTTCCAATCGGCTGTCACATCGCAGGGCAGGTACATATTGTCGGTGGAAGCGCACAGATTCCCATTTACATAGATGTCTGCAAAGGTATCGATTCCTACAAAGTGAAGGTATTGATTGGGATTTGTGATCGTCACGACCGTATAATACCAGACGTGAACATCTTCCAAGCGCTGGGCGTTCAGGGTGTTGGTAGAAAAGTATAAATCTTCGATTTTGCCGGCTTTCATTAAGTCCAGCTCGAAATTTCCCGGTACGCTTGCGGGGAGAATTTCAAAGCCCGATGTCTCCACGTCGGCAATGGTACATAAGTGTTTGTGGCTGCATACATCATGGTGTGCATATGCTATTTTCCAATCCATAGTGGCCTCCTTGTATTGTGAACAGTTCACACCGCGCCATTGGCAAAGCATTGAAGATGCTTTTGGCTGCAGCCTGCGGTAAAAGCAAACGACGTTGACGTGTGAACTATAATATCTGTATCACTGTAATTATACAAGTCAGAAGAAGGTTTTGTATATTTTAATAATATGGGGTATAATTAAGAAAATCAACGATTTGAGGAGAAGGAAAAACCAACTTGCTAATTAATATCCTCTGTGTTAAACTGAAAGAAATAAAGCACTTCAAAAATGAGAGACTAGCAAAATTCAATAGAGTTGAATACGCGGATTGCGAATATCCGCTTGATGAAGAATTGGGAAGGAGTTTGTGTAAATGGGTGTATATCTGAACAGTAAGAAGCCGCATATGATTTATAAAGATGTGGCTCACTCCACATATTTTGTTGATAAAACTGCAATGTTGGAAGAACTGATTCCTCTGGTTGAGGCAGATGAGCAGATTGCAGTGCAGAGCAGCGAAGGTGTTGGCAAAGATAATAAATATATCTGTATTACACGTCCTCGCCGTTTCGGAAAAACAGTAATGGCCAGTATGATTGCGTCCTTTTTTGGGAAAGGGAGAGACAGTCGTAAGCTTTTTGAAAAGTTGAAGATTGGCAGCAATGAGCGCTTTGAAAGTCACTTGAATCAACATAATGTGATATATATTGCGTTTAATGAGATACCTGATGGGTGTAAAACTTATGCTCAGTACATTGCAAGGATAAAGCAGAGGATTCTGAACGATCTGCAAAAGGCTTTTCCGGAGGCAGATATCGATTCGGATACGGCTGTGTGGGACGCATTTAACAATATTTATGAGTGGGAAGAAGATGTACAATTTATTTTTGTACTGGATGAATGGGATTATATTTTTCACAGGAAATATGTGACAGAGGATGATAAAGTAGCCTACGTTGAGTTTTTGAGTAGTCTGTTAAAGGATCAGCCTTACGTAGAGCTTGCGTATATGACAGGGATTCTTCCAATCGCAAAATACTCAAGTGGCTCAGAACTGAACATGTTCTGTGAGTACACTATGGTATCGGAAGAGAAATATAGCGAATATTTCGGTTTTACAGAATCTGAAGTTGATAAGATATTTGCCAAGTATCAGGCGTTGACCCAAGATCAGGAAGTGACACGTGAGGGATTGAGAGAGTGGTACGATGGATATCATACGAGTTCAGGTGAACGAGTATACAATCCGCGCTCTGTAACATTTTCTCTCGTTAATAATAATCTGGGCAACTATTGGACCAGTGCCGGACCTTATGATGAGATATTCTATTATATTGAGCATAATGTAGATGCGGTGCGTGATGATCTGGCGTTGATGATTTCGGGAATAGCGGTTCCGGCAAAGGTTCGTGAATATGCAGCTACGTCTATGAACCTTACGACGCGGGATGAAATTTTTTCTGCAATGGTGGTTTATGGCTTTTTGAGTTGTGAGAATGGCTATGTTTCTATTCCTAACAGGGAATTGATGGATAAGTTTTCCGATATGCTGCAGAAGGAACAGTCCCTTGGATATATCTATCGTTTGGCAAGGGAATCTGAGAAGATGCTGAAGGCTACTTGGGCAAATGATACAGATGTTATGACGAAGATACTGGAGTATGCACATAATACAGAGACTCCGTTACTGAGTTACAGCAATGAAGCTGATTTGACAGCTGTTGTGAATCTGGTTTATTTTGCTGCAAGAGATTGCTATTGCGTGGAACGGCAGGATAAAGCCGGTGTAGGTTATGTTGATTTTATTTTTTATCCGGAACCGGATACATCTGTGGATTGCATGATTCTGGAATTGAAGGTAAATCATACCGCAGAAGAAGCGATTCAGCAGATTAAAGATAGACAGTACGCCCTTAAGTTTGAGCCAAAGCTTGGTGAAGAACGCAGGTATACAGGAAAAATTCTTGCTGTGGGGATTGCTTATGATAAAGAAAGCAAGAAGCATAGCTGTAAGATTGAAGTGTTGCGTGAGAGGTTATAGTTAGGACTTTGATACAAAAACAGATGAAATATGAATTGGATGTTACCGATGAATACGGTTTTATTCTGTATGAACGCTTTATTTCAGCAGGAACAAAATTTCCCATGCACTGGCACGAGTTCCTGGAATTTGAAATCATCGTTTCCGGCAGTGCAGAGCATATTTATAACGGAAACAGGTACACCGTTGAGGCAGGAGATGCCTATATGATGTGTTACTATGATTTTCACAGCCTGACTGCATTGACAGATGTGAAACTTTACAGTATTCATTTTAATAAAAGTCTGTTGGATCAGGAGATGACGCAGTTCCTTGATTATAATAAATTTCATTGCCGTTTTCCTGAGGAAGAGGCAGGAAGGATCATACAGAGAATAAAGGAACTGACAGAGGAAACAGACAGAAAGCTTCCTTTCCACAATCTGATTATTAAAAATATCATAACGGAAATCGTGATTGCCATGATAAGAAAATCATCAGCTGATAAGATGCATGTCGCACCGCTGCCGATTCAGCGGGCCATTGCTTATATGAATGAGCATTTTCTGGAAAAGATAACTCTGGAGGAACTGGCTGAGCAGTTATCCTTTTCCACCAATTATCTGGGGCAGCTGTTCAAAAATCAGATTGGATGTACTTTTAATGAATATCTGAATACTTTGCGGTTGAAATATGCCAGCAGTCTATTGGCGGCATCGGATATGCCGGTGAAAGAAGTGGCTTATATTTCGGGCTACAGTTCCGTGGAGTATTTTATGTATGTGTTTCGAAAGAAAATGGGGATGACGCCCGGTGAATATCGCAGGCAGGGGGAAAGCGTTTAATACTACTGGTTATAATCAGCCGTGAAACAATATTTTTGAGATTGACGAGCACTATGCTGCCTTTTCCTGCACCTGCTAAAAATGTATTGACATTATCTGGAATATAAGTTATAGTACACATTAGTAGTTTGATAATCAAAATATTTGAAAAACAAAATATTTTATAAGTAAGAAAGGAAATGAAATCATGTTAGAGAGAATTAAAGAGATTATTGAAGAGCAGTTAGGATTAGACAATTTAGTAGTTACAGAAGAGACCAGTTTTAAAGATGACCTGGATGTAGATTCCCTGGATCTGTTTGAGCTGGTAATGGCTCTGGAAGAAGAGTATGGCGTACAGATTCCTTCTGAGGAAGTAGAAAATCTGACTACAGTTGGCGCAGTAATTAACTATCTGCAGGATAAAGGTGTGAACGTTTAATGAAAACGAGAATTACGGAAATTTTAGGAACAGAGTATCCTATTATACAGGGCGGTATGGCCTGGGTGGCAGAGCATCATCTGGCTGCTGCAGTGTCTAACGCCGGCGGCTTAGGACTGATCGGTGCAGCTTCTGCACCGGCTGAGGTCGTTCGCGAAGAGATTCGTCGCTGTAAGGAACTGACCGATAAGCCTTTTGGTGTCAACATCATGCTGCTAAATCCCAATGCGGATGATGTGGCTAAGATCGTTGTGGAAGAAGGCGTGAAGGTAGTTACCACAGGTGCAGGCAATCCCGTGAAATATATGGAGCAGTGGAAGCAGGCAGGAGTTAAGGTGATTCCTGTTGTTGCAAGCGTTGCCATGGCGAAGATGATGGAGCGTGCCGGAGCAGATGCAGTCGTAGCAGAGGGCATGGAAAGCGGCGGTCATATCGGCTCTACCACAACGATGGCGCTGGTACCCCAGGTAGTAGATGCAGTGTCCATTCCGGTCATTGCAGCAGGCGGTATCGGAGACGGAAGAGGCTTTGCGGCAGCTTTCATGTTGGGTGCGGAAGGTGTACAGGTCGGTACCCGATTCGTGGTAGCCAAAGAGTCTATTGTACATGACAATTATAAGCAGCAGATTGTGAAAGCCAAAGATATTGATTCTACAGTAACCGGTTTATCTACCGGTCATCCGGTTCGTTGCTTGCGCAATAAGATGACAAGGGAATACCTTCGTCTGGAAAAAGAAGGCGCTGATTTCATGGAACTGGAGAAACTGACCCTTGGTTCCTTAAGAAAAGCAGTCATAGAAGGCGATGTAACTGACGGAACGCTGATGGCAGGTCAGATTGCAGGTTTGATCAAGAATGTAGAGTCCTGTGAAGAGATCATTCAGGATATCGTGGGGCAGGGCAGGAAACTGCTTCAAAGATAAGGAGATACACGATGAGCAAGACAGCATTTGTTTTCCCGGGACAGGGTGCCCAGTATGTGGGTATGGGAAAGGATTTCTATGATGCTTTCCCCCAGGCAAAAGAGATATTTGACCTGGCAGGAGAAGTTACCGGTCTTGATATGAATAAGCTGGTGTTCGAGGAGAATGAACAGCTGAATGTGACAGAATATACCCAGATTGCAATGCTGGCAACAGAAGTCGCTATCTGGAAGGTGTTAGATGCCAAGGGCATCAAGGCTGATGTGTGTGCGGGCTTAAGCCTGGGAGAGTATGGTGCACTGGCTGTCAGCGGCGTTATGGAACCGGCGGATCTGTTCCGTGTCATTCGTAAGCGCGGTATTTATATGCAGGAAGCTTATCCCACAGGTGGTGCCATGACTGCGGTGCTGGGGTTGGAACCCTCTGTGATAGAAGAGGTGTGCAGCCAGACAGAAGGAATCGTTTCCATAGCAAATTATAACTGTCCGGGACAGATCGTGATTACGGGTGAAGAAGGTGCAGTGAATAAGGCTGCTGCAGCACTTGCTGAAAAAGGTGCAAGACGCTGTGTTCCGCTTAAAGTCAGCGGACCGTTCCACTCTGCTCTGTTAAAAGAAGCAGGCGCAAAGCTGCGTGTAGAACTTGATGCAACTGAACTTCATGCACCAACCATTCCTTATTTGACCAATGTGACCGCAGATTATGTGGGCAGCGTGGCAGCAGGCTTTGAAGAGAATTCTGCAAAAGGCGGTTCTCAGGAAAATGTAATAAGAGATTTATTGGAACAGCAGGTTTCCAGTCCGGTTCGTTTCTGGCAAAGTGTAGAACGGATGATTGCAGACGGTGTGGATACTTTTGTAGAAATCGGTCCCGGAAAGACGCTGAGTGCATTTATTCGTAAGATCAGCAGGGATGTCAAAGTACTGAATGTAGAAAAAATGGCTGATTTGGACCGTGTAGTGGAGGAATTATCATGTTGACAGGCAAAGTAGCGCTGGTGACGGGCGCAGGTAGAGGAATTGGAAGAGAAATTGCGCTGACGCTGGCACGAAACGGTGCGACTGTCATCGTGAACTATAATGGCTCAAAAGAACGGGCTGAAGAAGTGGTTGAAAGTATCAAGGAACAGGGCGGCAATGCTGAGGCGGTGCAATGTAACGTGGCTGATTTTGAAGCAAGCGCTCAGATGGTGAAAGATGTCCTTGGAAAATACGGAAAAGTAGATATCCTTGTAAACAATGCAGGGATTACCCGTGATAACCTGATCATGCGCATGTCCGAGCAGGACTATGATGCTGTTCTGGATACCAATTTAAAGGGTGCCTTTAATATGATCCGCCATTTGTCCAAAGCCTTCTTAAAGCAGAGATATGGTAAGATTATTAACATTTCTTCTGTCAGCGGTGTTATGGGTAATGCAGGTCAGAGCAACTATTCAGCTTCCAAGGCTGGTCTGATCGGTCTGACCAAAAGTGTGGCAAGGGAACTTGCCAGCCGTAATGTGTGTGTCAATGCCGTAGCACCGGGCTTTATTGAGACTGAAATGACAGATGTATTGTCCGATAACGTAAAAGACAATTTGAAAAATATGATTCCGCTTGGAAAACTGGGCTCAGCTCAGGATGTAGCGAATCTGGTACTTTTTCTGGCAGGAAATAATGCGGATTACATTACCGGTCAGGTCATCCACGTGGACGGCGGCATGGTGATGTAACGAAAATGAAAGGTAACAGTTTAGTACAACCCCGTGTGTAAGCACAAAATCATGCAAGCATGATTTTGTGCTTACACACGGGTCGTCTGAACTGTTACGATAAAAGAAAGGTAAGAGCATGAAAAGACGAGTTGTTGTAACAGGTTTGGGTGCAATTACCCCTATCGGGAACAATGTAGAAGAATTCTGGAAGGGCATTAAGGAAGAAAAAATCGGTTTCGCCCCAATCACATATTTTGATACTACTGACTATCGTTGCAAATTAGCTGCAGAAGTAAAAGACTTTGATCCGGCGCAGTATATGGATAAAAAGGCAGCCCGCAGAATGGAGCAGTTCTGTCAGTTTGCAGTTGCGGCAGCAGGAGAAGCCATAAAGGATGCAGGTCTTGATATGGAGGCAGAAGATCCTTACATGGTAGGCTGTAATGTAGGAAGCGGAATCGGAAGCCTCCAGGCAATGGAACGAGAATATGACAGATTAAAAGACAAGGGACCCGGCAGGGTTGCTCCCATGCTGGTACCTTTAATGATCTCCAATATGGCAGCCGGTAATGTCAGTATTGCATATGGCTTGAAGGGAAAGAGCCTCAATGTGGTAACTGCCTGTGCTACCGGAACTCATTCTATCGGAGAAGCTTATCGCACGATTCAGTACGGAGATGCAGATGTGATGATAGCAGGCGGTACCGAAAGTTCTGTTTGTCCTATCGGTATTGCAGGATTTTCTGCGCTGACAGCGCTTTCTTTCAGTGAAGATCCCGAACGTGCTTCCATTCCCTTTGACAAAGACAGAAACGGATTTGTTATGGGAGAAGGTGCCGGTGTTGTGGTACTGGAAGAATTGGAGCATGCTTTGAAGAGAGGCGCTAAAATTTATGCGGAAGTTGTGGGATATGGCTGTTCTTCTGACGCTTATCATATCACTTCGCCAGCAGAGGACGGATCAGGAGCAGCCAGGGCTATGCAGAATGCCATGGCAGATGGTGGCGTAAAGCCGGAAGAAATTACTTATATTAATGCTCACGGAACCAGTACGCATCATAATGATCTGTTCGAGACTAAGGCTATCAAGCTGGCTTTTGGAGAGCATGCGTATAAGCTTCGCATCAATTCTACCAAGTCCATGGTGGGACATTTGCTGGGAGCAGCAGGTGCAGTAGAATTTGTGACCTGTGTGAAAGAAATTGAAGAAGGCTTTATTCACAGGACTGTGGGCTATCAGGAATCGGAAGAAGAGATGGATCTGGATTATTGTAAAACAAGTCGCGAGGAGGCTGTGCCTTATGCACTCAGCAATTCTCTTGGCTTTGGAGGACATAACGCAAGTATTCTGCTGAAAAAATATGAGTAGTAAATTTTTGATTGGCAGCTTAAACAGGCATGCTTGCATGCCTGTTTAAGCCTGGAGGAAAAAGATGGCGATTTATACAGCGCAGGAAATTATGAAAATCATACCCCACAGGCACCCTTTTATGCTGATTGACACCATTGAAGAATTGGAACCGGGCGTAAGGGCTGTGGGTAAAAAGTGTGTCAGTTTCAACGAGCCTTATTTTGCAGGGCATTTTCCGGGCAATCCGGTAATGCCGGGCGTGCTGATTATAGAAGCACTGGCTCAGGTGGGGGCAGTGGCAATTCTGGGACTTCCTGAAAATCAGGGCAAAACAGCCTATTTTGCGGGAATTGACAAGGCGAAATTTAAGCAAAAGGTATGTCCGGGAGACGTGTTGCTGCTGGAGACTAAAATCGTTAAGGTGAAAGGCCCTATCGGTATAGGAGAAGCCGTAGCCACTGTAAATGGCAAAGTGGCTGCAAAGGCAGAGTTGACATTTGCAATTGGAGAATAAGAGGTAATTTGAATGGAACAGGTTGTAGAAATCAAATGTCCGAAATGTAAGAAGATGGTAAATCGCGATCTGGTAGTAAGGAAGAAATATGTGTGCTCTGAGTGTGGTTACTATTTCAGGGTAAAGGTCAATAACCGTATTCGTATGGTAGCTGACCCCAAGACCTTTACCCCCTGGTTTGAAGATATGCCTGTATGCAATCCCCTGAAATATGAAGGATATGAAGAAAAACTGGCTGAGACGAGAGAGAAGACAGGTACAGATGAAGCAGTGACAGTAGGTCAGTGCAAAGTATTTGGTGAGGATGCTGTACTGGGAATCTGTGAAAGCCGTTTCCTTATGGGAAGTATGGGGCACGTGGTGGGAGAGAAAGTCACCAGAATGATTGAAAAGGCTACGGAGCTGAAGCTGCCGGTATTTCTCTTCTGTTGTTCCGGCGGTGCCAGGATGCAGGAGGGTATCATTTCCCTGATGCAGATGGCTAAGACTTCTGCTGCAATCAAGAAGCATTCGGAAGCAGGACTTCTTTACTGTACCATTCTGACGGATCCAACAACGGGAGGAGTTACCGCCAGCTTTGCCATGCTGGGAGATGTCATTATGGCCGAGCCGGGAGCACTCATTGGATTTGCCGGTCCAAGAGTCATTGAGCAGACCATTGGACAGAAGCTTCCCGAGGGTTTTCAGACTTCGGAATTTTTATTGGAACATGGTTTTATTGACGGAATTGTTTTAAGAGAGAATTTAAAGAAAACGATATACTTCCTGATTAAGACTCATCAGTGTCGTGAAGGAAATTATGCAGATTTCCAGAAGAATCTGGATGTGCACTTCCAGTTAAATGAAATCATGAAGGAACGCTCCTGGCTGGATATTCCCCGAACCGCATGGGAGAAAGTCAAGGCGGTCAGACAGGTTGACCGTCCGGCAGCTACTGATTACATGCAGTATATTTTTGACTTTTTCGTAGAAGCCCACGGGGACCGTTATTATCGTGATGATGCAGCTATCGTAGGTGGTGTGGCTTTCGTGGATGGTCAGCCGGTAACAGTTATTGCGGATATCAAAGGTAAGGACTTTAAGGAATGCCAAAAGCGCAATTTCGGTATGCCCATGCCGGAAGGATATCGCAAAGCTCTGCGACTTATGAAGCAGGCAGAGAAGTTCAATCGTCCTATCATTAGTTTTGTCAATACATCCGGCGCGTTCTGCGGTATTGAAGCCGAAGAAAGAGGACAGGGAGAGGCTATTGCCAGAAATCTTCTGGAAATGTCCTCCTTGAAAGTACCGGTGCTGTGTATTCTCATCGGAGAAGGCGGCAGCGGCGGTGCATTAGCGACCGCAGTCGGAAATGAAGTGTGGATGATGGAGAATGCAACCTATTCCATTCTTTCTCCGGAAGGCTTTGCATCCATCCTTTGGAAAGATTCCAATAAGGCAAAAGAAGCCAGTGAAGTGATGAATATCACTGCAGAAGATTTAAAACGTCTTGGTGTAATCGAGCAGATTATACCGGAATTCGGCGGCGCGGATAAGAAATCGGTAGAGTCTATCGGTGGATATATGAAGGAACAGATTAAGCTGTTTTTGGAGCGATACAGCGGTATGAGCGGCGAAGAAATTGCTGAACAGAGATATCAGCGTTTCCGGGCTTTTTAAAATAAAGAATAAGGATAAGGTCAAATGCAGACGCAAGAGTTAGAAAGCAAAGTATTTCAGGGTGAGGTGCCGCACGGCAAAGAAGTGAATAGTAAAAATAAGAGCCTTAAGAAACTGCGTATTGGTGATTTATGTGCCAGGGTTCCGGTCATTCAGGGCGGCATGGGTGTAGGAGTCAGTCTGTCAGGTCTGGCTTCCGCAGTGGCAAACGCCGGGGGAATCGGCATTATCTCTACTGCGCAGATAGGTTTTCGTGATAAAGAGTTTGCCCGCAAACCACTGGAATGCAATCTGAAGGCTGTTCATCAGGAAATACAGAAAGCAAGGGCTCTTGCACCAAAAGGTATCATTGGCGTTAACATTATGGTTGCCACACAGCATTACGAAGAGTATGTGAAAGCGGCGGTGGAGGCCGGGGCTGACTGCATCATTTCCGGTGCAGGTTTACCTATGGATCTTCCTGCATTGACCAAAGAGTCTCACACGAAAATTGCCCCCATTGTATCCAGCAAAAAAGCATTATATATTATTGCCAAGTATTGGATGAAAAAATATAACCGTAAGCCCGATTTTATTGTGGTGGAAGGGCCTCTTGCAGGCGGTCATCTGGGATTTAGCAGAGAAGATTTGAACCGCTTGACACCACAAATTTATGATGAAGAAGTGAAAGCTATCATAGACTGTGCTAAGGAAATGGAACTGGATGCGCCTGTGATTGTGGCAGGCGGTGTCTACACCAGGGAAGATATGCTGCACTATCTTGAGATGGGAGCAAGCGGTGTGCAGCTAGGCACAAGGTTTGTGACTACAAAAGAATGTGATGCCAGTGATGCGTATAAGCAGGCTTATATCAATGCTTCCGAAGAGGATATTGTAATCGTGAACAGTCCGGTGGGAATGCCGGGAAGAGCGATTCATAATGCTTTCCTGGATAAAGTAAAAGCGGGGGAGCGATTTATGAGAGGCTGCAGGCAGTGCATCAAAACATGCAAACCTGCCACTGCGCCCTATTGCATTACCGAGGCGCTAATAAATGCAGTGGAAGGCAGACTTGATGAGGGGCTTATTTTCTGTGGACAAAATGCCTATCGAGCACAAAGAATCGAAACGGTAGCAGAGATTATGGAGGAATTTACCTTATGAAGATGAAGATAACCGGTACAGGAAGCGCACTTCCCAGAAAGGTTGTGACGAACACTCAGTTGACGGAGTGGATGGATACCTCAGATGAGTGGATTCGGGAAAGAACCGGCATTGCTGAGAGGCATCTTTCTACCGGGGAAACTGTGGCATCTCTTGCGGCAGAAGCTTGCAGGAAAGCTCTGGAGCAGGCCGGAAAAACGGCAGAGGAAGTGGACATGATTCTTCTGGCTACCTGCTCACCTGAGTATCTTCTGCCCTGTTGTGCCTGTCAGGTGCAGCAGGAAATCGGCGCTGTGAATGCAGTCGCTTTTGATATTAATGCAGCCTGCTCAGGTTTTTTGTTCGGGCTGACTACAGCCAATGCCTACATTCAGTCCGGAATGTATCGTAATATTTTGATAGTGGGCAGTGAAGTGCTGTCTAAGCTTATGGACTGGGAGGACCGTTCTACCTGTATTTTATTCGGTGACGGTGCAGGCGCTGTTTTGGCAGAAGCCGTGGAAGACGGAGAGTCCGGACTTGTGGACAGTGTGCAGAGATCGGATGGCAGTAAGGGAATGGTACTGAGCTGCAGAGAACGCATGATTTCTAATCCACTTTACAAAGAGGCTGCTGAGAGAACAAATCAGGAGAGCTTTTATGTGCAGATGGATGGCCAGGCTGTTTATCGCTTTGCCACCAGACAGGTACCTGCATGCATCCGCGAAGTGCTTGAAAAAACCGGACTTACTGTGGAGGATATTGATCTGTTTGTCCTGCATCAGGCCAATGTACGCATTATTGAAGCCGTGGCAAAACGTCTGGGAGCAGATATCGGGAAGTTTCCTATGAACCTTGACAGAGTAGGAAACATGTCATCTGCTACAATCCCGGTACTGTTAGATGAACTGAACAGGGAAGGAAGGCTGCATAGCGGAGACAGGCTTGTGCTGTCAGGGTTCGGAGCAGGACTTACATATGGTTCTTGCATTCTGATATGGTAATTTGTAAGAAAAATGAGGTCGGGCATGGAAAAGAAAGCAACTCTGGATTTGAACAGATTGTTGGTAAGCCTGTTCAGCAATGTGATGGCTACAGAGGCAAAAGCTGTAATTACGGAAGAATTTAAGGATATCAGCAACAACGATATGCATATTATTGAAGCAATCGGTATTGAAGAGCCGCGCAGAATGTCCGACATAGCCAAGCGAATGGACGTAACAATGGGCACATTGACCACCAACATGAACAGTCTGGAGCACAAAAAGTACATAGTGCGTCAGAGAAGTACCGAGGATAAACGTGTGGTTCTGGTGACACTGACTGACAAAGGCAGAAATGCTTTTTTCCATCACAGAGACTTTCATAAAAAGATGATTCGCGAAATTGTTAAAGATTTGAAAGAGGACGAGATGGAAGTGTTGATTCGGTGTCTGGAGAATCTGGACGGATTTTTTCGGAAAGACAAATAATAAGAGACGGATTCCTCAAAATCGAAGAATCGCCCCTATTTATCCAACAAAAGCGCATATACAATACCGGTGAAATTCGGTATTCTATATGTGCTTTTTTCGATATTCATGAGCAGTGACACCTGTTATTTTCTTAAAGGACTTATTGAAGAAGCGATAATCCCCGAAGCCCACCTGCTCACTGATCTGAGTAATGGGCAGATTGGTGGTGGCTAACAGTTCACAGGCTTTCTCTACGCGGATGTGCTGCAGGTATTCCACCACACCGTATCCGGTGGCTTTTTTAAAAAGGCTGGAGAGATAGCTCTTACTGAGAAAAAAGGTGCCGGAGAGCTCTTCAATCGTGATTTTCTGGGCATAATTTTCTTTCAGATAAGCAATGCAGTCAGGAATCAGCTGATGCCGGAAAGCACTGCCGTCATTTTCGGAAGTTTCTTTGCCAAGCTTGTAAAAGCGGTGTATTTTAAGTAAAAGTTCGCACAGTAACAGCCGCAGGATTTCACGATAATTGATGCTTTGTGAGGTGAATTCCAGGTACATTTTCTCATAAAGCTGCTCGATTTCGGGGCGCATGGAGCCGGGAAGCTTTAAGTCAGGCGTGTAGATGATCTCTTCCGCGTACAGTGACTTGTACAGCATGATATCTGTCAGCTCTGTGAGAATCGGCAGGTCAATGTTGATACCGTCAATGAACTGCGGCAGGAAAGACAGGTTGTATACCACCAGGTGCTCTGAATTGAGTTCATCGGTAGGATAGAAGCAATGAGGAACACCGGAGTTGATGATATAGAGCTCTCCCTTGGTAACCGGGTAAGTCATGCCGTCATAGACATGATACCCTCTGCCGTCACATACATACACGATTTCAATGAAATCGTGCGTATGATACGTAAGCGCGGAAAAGTCGCTATGATAGTATTTACCGATATAAAATGGAAGGTTTTGCAAAGGAAACATTTTTTGGGAAGTTAGGTTCGGGATGCTCATGGGAGACTCCTTTCCGGGCTTTTGATGCGGGTCAGCTTTCGGTTAATCCGTAATAATTGTTGTAATAATACTTTCTATTATTATAGCAATTGAAATGCAGGTGTCAAGAAATGAAAGAAAAGTGTCGTAAATTGCAGCAAGGATTATTACAGCAAAAAAAGGAGGACGCATAATGGAAACAAGGGAAAGAAATGATATTTTCAGAGTAATGGGTGATGATGTAGCGATAGGGCAGGCAGATATCAGAAGCCGCAGATTTCTTTTACCCAAAAGAATCGTGTGGATGCAGGGAGATGTGAAGAACAGTGAGGTGCTGCTTGAGGAAAGAGAACAGCAGATTTCTCTTGGAGCAACGAATCCCTGTATCATGCAAAATGCAGAAGGAAGGAAATCGTCCATCCTGCTTGACTATGGAGTTGAGATTCACGGCGGTATCCGGCTGCTTGCATGGCAGGACAGCACCGGAAACGGCGCCAAAGTGCGAATCAGATTCGGTGAGTCTGTGTCGGAAGCCATGGCGGAACCGGGTGGAGCGACCAACGCCACCAATGATCATGCCAGAAGAGATATGCTGGTGGAAGTGGGGTCGATGAGCATGAGCCAGATCGGTGAGACAGGATTTCGGTTTGTGCGAGTTGACCTGGAAGAGGATGAAGCTGTTCTGACGTTAAAAAGTATCTGTGCCGTACTGGTGTACAAGGACGTGCCATACAGGGGAAGCTTCAGCTGCAGCGATTCTCTGCTCAATCGTATCTGGGATGTGGGAGCTTACACAGTACATCTGAATATGCAGGAGTATATCTGGGATGGCATCAAGAGAGACCGTCTGGTGTGGATAGGCGACATGCATCCGGAGATGATGACGGTTTCTGCGGTATTCGGAGAAGATTCTTCTGTGGAAAAGAGTCTTGATCTGATCAGAAAGGAGACGCCGCTGCCCGGCTGGATGAATACCATGGCCAGCTATTCCATGTGGTATGCCATTATTGTATATGACTGGTACCTGCGCACTGGCAAAAAGGAATTTCTGGAGAAACAAAAGGATTATTTAAAGGGACTTTCAGACCAACTCTCGGAATATATTGATGAAAACGGAAAAGACACAGTCACAAAGGGTCGTTTCCTTGACTGGCCGTCTGTTGGGAAAGACAAAGTGGTAGATGCCGGAGTCCAGGCACTGCATGTAATGGCGGTCAGAAGTCTGATCAAAATATTTGAAGTGCTTCATGAAGCACAGTATGCAGAGAAGTGCAAAGCAGATCTTGCGCGCCTGGAAAGCTGCCCGCAGGAGTATGAAGATTCCAAGCAGGCGGCTGCCCTTCTGGTAATGGCAGGGTTAAAGGATGCTTCCGCAGTTTACGAAGATATCCTGAAAAAAGGCGGCGCTAAGGGGATGTCTACCTTTATGGGATATTATATTTTGACTGCCATGGCCATGGCGGGAGATTATGAGAACTGCTTAAAGTGCATCAGAGAGTACTGGGGCGGAATGCTGAAACTGGGGGCAACTACGTTCTGGGAGGATTTTGATGTTGATTGGATGGAGAATGCTTCCAGAATCGATGAACTTCCCGAAGAAGGCAAGGTGGATGTGCACGCTTCTTATGGCGGCTATTGTTATAAGGGACACCGTCACAGCTTCTGCCACGGCTGGGCAAGCGGCGTTACGCCTTGGCTTTCTGAAAATGTGCTGGGAATCAAGATACTGGAGCCTGGATGTAAGAAGGTGAAGATAGAGCCACATCTGGGCGACCTGGAGTGGGCGAAGGGGACTTATCCCACACCTTACGGTGAAATCTTTGTTTCTCATGTAAAAAAAGCAGACGGCAGTATCGAAAGCCGGGTGGAGGTACCGGAAGGCGTTTGTTGGGAGTAGGAATCCTGAAATCCATAGTGTATATTATTTTCTGCTTTTCAAATAATATGATTTGGGCGTAAAAAAATATTTTGCCGCCCCTGATACCAGGTAAAAATGATACACACAAATGGAGGAAAAAGATGGATTCAGATAAAAAAGACTTAGGCGCAAAGCTCGCCTATGCAGCTCTTGACGAAGTCCCGGAAACGAAAGCAGACGCGAAAGAAATTGTAGGTCTTGTAAAAACGAGCGGCCGGATAACAGGCTACCAGCTTTCCGATGGCGAGACAGTTTCCAAGGAAGAAGGTGTAGCTATGGCAAAAGCAGGAGAAATCCAGGGCGTAGGCATTGCTCACCGAAAGGATTCCGAATATTTGAAATCCCTGCCCGATGGCTCGGAAGATAATAACCTTGGAAATCTGCCTTCTGTCAGCGGGTGAATGAAATAGTAAAAGGGGCTATGAGCCGGAAGTGAGGAAATGAGTGGGAATTCCCATTCATTTCTCACCTGCTATGCGGGTGGTGCAACAAATGCTTATAGCGCAATCACCTTTGCGCAGTATAATAGAGGTGTCCAAGCCACTACTATAGGAAGGAAAGATGATTAATATGGCCAATAAGTAAAGTGAACAGTAACCTTTTCACTTCACACTTATACTTTTTTGAGAAAGAATTCTTGACAGTCACATTAAAAAGTGTATAATATTATTAACAGAACCCACCACGCCTCTGATTTCATGCGCAACCCGGTGGGACTTTTACATTTATGGGGTGTTTTATGTTTCAATATCCAAAACAAATATTAACAATAGCGCAACAAGTGCAATCATATATTGACGCGGGTATGGCAATTACCTCCTATGATGATGTAGAAAATGCATTAAAGTCAATTGGTTTTTACCGACTGCGAGGATATTCGTTTCATTTGTATGATAATTCTACAAAGAAATATGTTCCGGGAACAAAATTTGAAGATATCCTGAAGTTGTATCACTTTGATCAGAATCTTTCAGTTTTGATCTTTTCAATGATTTCTAAAATCGAAGTGGCTTTAAGGGTTAGATTGGTCGAAGCCTTGTTAATTCATGGAGATGCATTGATTTTACAGGATTCATCAATCTTTAATGAGAAAAAAATGTATTGGCAGAATATGTCAACGATTGCATCGGAAATAGCACGTTCTAATGATGTGTTTATTAAACATAATTTTGACAATCATGAGGGTGAAGTGCCTGTGTGGGCAGTAGTAGAAGTGCTTTCCTTTGGAACCTTATCAAAGATAATTAAAAACTTGAAAACCGGTACAGGCAGTACTTATGCAATTTTGGCAAGCAACTACAAATATACTTCTAAAAAGGGAAATTTGGTAAGTCCATCACAGAAAATGTTTGCCTCATGGGTGCAGGGAGTTTCTGTTCTGCGCAATATGTGTGCACATAATTCCAGAATATATAATAGAACGATACATACGACACCGGAAATTCTGGACGTTGATAAAATTACGCCGCCTCCAGCTCATAATGGTTTATATCAAATCTTGTTAGCAATGAAATATCTGAGATCCTCAGATGAAGAATGGAAAGCATTTGTTGATGAATTGGATAAATTGTTTCAAAATAACAGTAGCGTTATTAGTCTCACAGCAATGAATCTTCCGGCAGATTGGAAAACACATTTGAGTGTTTAAAATTTATCGATCTGCATAAAATACAAATACAGACCTAATCAAGCTTCTTAGGCTCAAACCGATTAGGCCTTCGGCGAAGTGTTACGATAAGCACTTCGCCTTTTTACGGGATTCGCACTTTTAATATACACGCTTTTCGGAATTGTGTAGCTATGTTATGATTGATGCAAATATTAGTAACGCCTTAGTTACTGCTTCGGAAGATGCTTCATGGTGTGTTTCACCAGTTCTTCGCAGTCCACGATGCCCATGTTAAAGATGGTGGTCTGCAGCTTGCCGTGAATAGGGGCTGTCCATTCCTCGCCGATGGTGGCGATGCCGTTTTTCATGCCCAGGATGGAGCCCACAGTAGCGCCGTTACAGTCAGTGTCAAATCCGGTCTCCACTGCCATGCAGATGTATTTGCCGTAGTCCTCTTTGCCGTAGAGCAGGGAAGCCATAACGATCAGGGCGTTGGAGATGGTGTGGCACCAGTCATGAGCAGAGTGCTCGTTGTATTTTTCGTGAATGGCGGCAAAGCATGCTTCCTGTGGTGTGCCGTTTTTGTAATTTTCCAAAAGCTCCATTACTTCTTTGTACAGTCTGGACTGACAGGGGATCTCTGCCAATCCGCCCAGAATGATAGCCTCCATATTGTCGGAAACTGCTGCACAGGCCAGCATGGCAGCGATGAACATTTCACCGTAGATACCGTTTTTGATGTGGGAGATGGAAGCGTCACGCCATGCCATCTCGGCTGCCAGTTCAGGATTGCCGGGATTGATGTATCCGAAGTAATCGCCTCTGATCTGTGCGCCGATCCACTCTCTGTAAGGATTTTTATATTCTGCGGACAGGGGAGGAACGAAGCCCGCCACGAAATTGCGGAAGGCTACCCGTTCTGCAGTGCAGTAAGCGTTTTTCGGCTGCAGATCCAGCCATGCCCGTGACATGTCATAGGGGGTGAAATCCCGCCCGTATTTGTCGATGACCACCTGAGCCAGAATAGTGTAGTTGGTGTCATCATCGTAGGGCATGAATTCTATGGTGTCGGCGTACTGTCTGGCACGGAAACGGAAGGTATATTTGTCGCACATTTCGTCGGTGACATCGGTGCTCTTAATATACCGATGCATAGGAAAATTTCCGGTTTCCTTCAAGAAGGGATGGAGTTTGTCTGTCCTGATCCCCTCTACCGTTTTGCCCAGCATGCAGCCGCAGATCCGACCCATCCAGGCACCGTGTATTTTATCAAAAAGTTCTTTTTCGCTTAATTCTTTTTTGGAAAGATCATAGGCCTTGCGGCGGCTACGAATCTCTTCCAGGTCGGAGGGCTCGTCATAGGGGTATCCTTCTGCTTTCGGCAGAGACTGCACGATATCAAAAATAACATTTGATAATTTTTCTTTATATTTTCCCCTGGGCAATTTGGACACGGCGTCTATCAGCGTCTTGTATGCATAAAAAACTCCAACAATCCAATGAACTTAAAAGCATTGTGATTGTTGGAGTTTTTCATATGTGCTTCTTCTACTTTATACGTTTATTCTAAATAAATCGGAAAAGACAATGTGATGCCGGTTCCTTCCCCGGGAACACTGTCAATTTCAATATGAAAGTCCTCACCATAGGTAAGATACATTCTCAGCACTACATTCTGCAAACCGATAGAATTGCTGGGAATGTTTTTCATGTCAGCCACCTTATTTCTCAGATGAATCAGAGTCTCCTCTGAAATCCCGATGCCGTCATCCTGCACGATAATACGGCAGGAATTATTAACTTTTGCCGCCGTCACAAGGATCGTATTACTGGTATCCAGACGAGGAGAACAGCCATGAAACACCGCATTTTCTATCAAAGGCTGCAAGATCAGCTTTGGAATCCTGGCTTCCGATATGGATTCCGCCTTTTTTATATCAAAATGCAGTTTCTTTTTGTATCGTTGATTAAGAATATTCAAATATAAACTTGTATAGTAAAATTCTGTTGTCAAAGAAACCAGATTGGTGGAGTCAAGGGCATACTGCATCAGTCTGCTCAGACATAGTGTCATCTCAGGTGCTTCATGTTCATACCCCAGTGTCTTAATTTCCATACTTCGGATAAGATTCAGAGTGTTGAGCAGAAAATGCGGATTGATCTGGGTCTGTAAGGCCCAGAACGTTGCCTTGTTCTGCATATCCATCTGATGCTGAAGTTCCCTGGACAACATCTGATTGGATTCCACATAATTTATCAACTGTCGTATGATCTTCTGGGTCTCCGGGGCTGAAATATTGTCAGGTACCTTTGTCTGTGGATTCTCCAGAAATTCCGTTATTGTATAAATCGGATGTGTGATCAGCATGGCCAGCCAAATTACGATAAAAAATGCAAACAAGGCCAGCCAGGGCAGGAAAGTAACCAATGTGCTGTGAAAATCGTAGGTTTTTCCCATATAGCTTTGGGGCGTGGTAACTGTCACATAATACCAGGGATACTTTCCGGAATGGCTCTGCACATAAATATACCCTTCCTTCTCATTAATATACTCACTGCAAAAATCCATTGTATTATTAAAATGTTTCAATTGTGAAACTGCTGACAGGGACTCCGGCATATCACGTTGCCCGAAACGATAAAGCAGTTCTCCCTCATCAGAGATAATGTAAATTTTCTGGAAAGATTCTTCCGTTTCCGAGTCCAGAATCGGAATGCGCGAAATATCAATATTCACCACGATCAGGCTTTTGTTACCAGACTGCTGCAGCGGAAGATAAATTGTCATCAAGTAAGGGTACTTTCCATATTTTTCCCTGGGAACCAGTGTAATGGCATCCGGGGCTTCTTCCACAGTAAGGCAGGTAGTATCATCAAAATGCCTGGATGGCAGAAAAGTGTTAGATTTGGAGCTGAATATCTCTTTCTCATAATAAGGCATGAGATAAATGGAATCAATGGCCGGGAACCCTTCCACATAAGCTGATGTCTGACTGTACATCCATGAATGAATATTGGGAAATAAAGAAGATGCATCCTGGGTGCCTAAGTAAATACGGATCTGTTCATCCAGAGAAAGTATGGCAGCCACTCTGCTGTAGCTTTCAAATTCAGAGTCCAGCTGCTGTGCTATCTGTTCTGTCTGCAGTTCGCTGTACGAAGTATATTCCTGAATAAGTACCTTTGAGGAATTCAGATGCGTATATACCATAAAGGAAATAAGCAAAATCGTCATAAATGCCAGAAGTGTGAATAACCACTTCCGGACAAAAGAGCTTTTGAGTGCTTTCAAAACTTTGCGCATATTTTATTCCTTTCGCGTTACATCATCTTCAGTACATGAATACGATACTCGCTTGGGGAGTAGGAAGTATAATGCCTGAAATTAATATTGAACCTGTTCGGAGCCGGATAACCTACCTGTTGTACGATATCCTGAATCTTCATATTGGTCTTTAGCAGTTCTATGGCCTTCTGCATACGTATCTCTGTCAAATAATCTTTGTAAGAAGTATGGGTGACCATTTTAAAGCACCGGCTGAAATGTGCTCCGGACATATATACTTTTTCCGCCACATCATCTCTGGACAGATCTTCTGCATAATGTTCTTTCATATAGGCTATTGCATTCTCTATGTTGGCCTGAATCGTATTCTTGTCTATATCCTGAGGCTCTTCCTCAGATAATAAAATTTCTTTCTTGAATTCCGGAAAAATACGACTGTAATTTCCGATACGCAGCTGTTCTATAGAAGCAAAATGAAACAAAGGCTGAGCAGATATCGTAATTCCCAAAATCTGCTTTACCTGTTCCTTCAGCTGCTGAAAATCCGGCATGCTGTGATCTTCTTGCATAAACAGATAGTCACATTTGCTTTTTTGGCGAAACAGCGGAAGCAGAAAACGGGGAGAATACAGCAGGTTCATCAGATTGGCAATCGCTGTCAGCAGAGTATCCTTGCCGTAAATCCAGTTATCAGTATTAAAAAAATGAATCTGCACGCACATTCCGCCGGACTGCTCGTAGGAAAACGGGAAATCCAGTGCAGAAAAATGCTCCATTGCCGTTTCCTGAACAGTATATTTTCCTGACAGAATATTTGTCATATATAATTCCCGGTCGTCATCCAGCCAGGTCAGAGAACTGCTGGTCAGATACTTAAAATCCAGTGAACGTGCAGATGCCGTCAGCGTATGCGTCAATTCCTTGAAATCCAGTGGTTTCAGCAAAAAATACGTGACACCCAGACGCATGGCAGATTTTGCATATTCAAATTCACTGTAGCTGCTGACTATAATAGGTACATAGTTTTTGGAAAGTTTATTAAGCTCCTCTATCAATGTCAGACCATCCATGACAGGCATTCTGATATCCGTAATTACAATATCAGCAGGAGCATGCTGAAAAGTTTCCAGTGCTTCCTGACCATTACTGCAGATACTGACAACCTGATAGTCCGGCAAATAGCTTTCAATAAATTCCTGAATAATTTCCTGGGAGATCACTTCATCGTCGACAATCATCACCTTATACATGCCAAACCACCTTCTCTTTCGCTTTGAACTGTTACAATTTAATAATATAGGTAGGGAAAAATTATTGCAACCCTAACGGCAAAAAATATCATCAAACGTGAAGAATATCACCAAGCGTGGATTTCAAAATCTTTTCCCAGCTTGTATAATAAAGGAAAAAGGAGGAGAACACAAATGCAGATAAATGTTACTAAGAAAAAGTATTCCCGGAAAGCAATGCGGGAAAGCGTAAGCATGGGAATGCTGGCAATTCCCGGTGTCGTATTACTTTTAATCTTCAATTATGCGCCTATGTTTGGTATTGTCATAGCATTTAAAAAGTATGAACCCCTGAAAGGGATCTGGAAAAGTAAATGGATCGGTCTGGACAACTTTAAGTTCTTCTTTACGTCACAGGATGCTGTCCGGACAATTCGCAATACAATGTGTTACAATATCGCCTGGATCATATTGGGAACTATCTGTGCAGTAGGATTGGCTCTGATGTTTTACAGCCTGAAAAGCCGCAGGGCTTTGAAATTTTATAATACCGTGGTTTTGATTCCCAAGTTTTTATCAGCTGTTATCCTGGCGTTTCTGGCAGAAATATTCCTGCACTACCGGTATGGCGTGATCAATCAGTTCCTGAGTGCACTGGGATTAAAAACTGTGGATTGGTATGCAGCTCCCAACGCATGGCCTTTTATATTGACGATTGTTCATCTGTGGGCATCTGTGGGCATGTCAAGCGTGATCTATTATGCATCCCTGATGGGTCTTGATGAAGGTTTGCTGGAGGCTGCAAAGCTGGATGGTGCAAACAAGATACAGCAGATCTGGCATGTAATGCTTCCACACTTGATACCGATTATCATCATCCAGACGATCCTTTCCATTGGGCACCTTTTCTCAGGAGATTTTGGATTGTTCTATCAGGTTCCTAAGGATCAGGGTATGTTATATCCTACTACAGATATTATTAATACATATACGTTCCGTGCTTTAAAGTCAGGTAACCTGGCAAGATCCGGCGCAGTTGGTCTGGCCCAGTCAGCAGCCGGCTTTGTGACAGTAGTAGTGACCAATGCTATCGTGAAAAAAATCAGTCCTGAGAATAGTTTGTTTTAGGAGGAACCTGTATGAGCAAAAGTAAAAAAGAAAAAACAGGGCAATTGATATTAAATGGTGTATTTATCTTGATGGCAATTGTATATATCGTTCCGTTTATTATGGTAATTTCCGTCTCTTTTACAGAAGAGACTACGCTATATCAGACCGGATATAGCCTGATTCCGCAGAAGGTAGATACCCTGGCTTACGAATTGGTATTCAAGAATCCCGGTCAGATGATCAGGGCTTATATCGTGACAAGTATTTTTACCTTAACAGCTACGCTGCTCTCCACTCTGGTAATGGCATTATTGGCCTATCCTTTGGCGAGACCTAATTTCATCTGGAGGAATCAGTTGAATTTCCTTGTGTATTTTACGATGTTATTTTCAGGAGGTATGGTGCCCAGCTACCTGTTGATCACGAATGTACTGCATCTGAATGACACAATTTGGGTATACATTCTGCCCGGTCTGGTATCTGCTTACAATGTTATGATCATAAGAACCAATTATCGCTCCATTCCGGATGAGTTGATAGAGGCAGCTAAAATTGACGGGGCAAAAGAATTATATATTAGTTTTAAAATCATGATTCCTTTGGCTAAGCCTGGCCTGGCTTCTGTAGCATTTCTGTTTTTGGTAGCCAAATGGAACGACTGGATGACTTCCCTGCTCTATATCCGCAATCCGAACCTGTATTCTCTGCAATATCTTCTGCAGAGACTGCTGCGGGAGATCGATTACCTGAAGAATGCGGCAGGCGTAGGATCACTGGATGCTTCCACACAGCCGCCGACAGAAACGCTCCGCTTTGCCATGGCGCTGGTAGCAGCAGGGCCTGTGTTAATTATTTTCCCATTCTTTCAAAAGTATTTTACGAAGGGAATGACACTTGGTGGAGTGAAAGGGTAACTTTGTTAATTGCCACAAATGTGGTTAAATATTATAAATAAGGAGGACTCTATATGAAAAAGAGGCAAATTTTAAGTACACTGCTCACAACAGCAATGGTGTGCACAATGTTCGCAGGATGCGGACAGCAGGGCACTGCTTCCCAGGAAAGCAGTGCCACAAAAGAAAGCACTGATTCCGTCACGCAGCAGACCGTTTCTTCGGAAACGGAAGAACCGAAGGAACCGGTAGTATTGGAGTGGTATTATAATGGTAACGGTCAGCAGACCGATACGGAAGAAGTTGAAGCTGCCGTAAATGAATTGCTGAAAGAGTATCCGGGTCTGGAGCACGTAAGCATTAATCTGAATTGCTTTACAGGTTCTGAAATTCCACAGCAGATTGCTCTGGCTCAGGCTTCAGGGGCACAGATAGATATTTTATGCAGTGTCAGCCTTGATTTTTACGAGCAGGTTGGTCTTGGAAGCTGGATGCCTATGGAAAGCTATATCTCCGATGAGTTAAAAAATGAGCTTCCTGACTGGTTGTGGGAAAGAGCAACCGTTGACGGACATATCTATATGGTTCCTAATTATCAGAATGCTTTTAACAGCCAGTACCTGTTATTCCCGAAGGAGTTTATGGACAAGTATGGCGACTACGACAAGATGAAATCAATTTTGCAGGATGAAAATACGACACTGACAGAAAAAGCTGCTTGCCTGGAGGAATATATTTTAGCCGTAGATGCCGGCGAGGGCGGATCGAAATATGGCAGCAAAATTGCAATGGATAATTTCAGCGGTTCTTATGGCTTTACCTTTATCACTCCTTTCGACAAGATTGTCAATAAGTTCATTGTCGTAGATGGAACAAACGAAGTCATTCATGCTCATGAACAGGATTATTATAAAGAAGAATGGGCAATTTATGCAGACTGGTATGACAAAGGAATCTATGCTCCGGATGGTATGTCCACTTCAACGGTAAACTATGCATATAATCACATGATGGATGATATCTCCATGGTATACAGCGCAAAGGAATCCTATGGTTCGGAAGAACGCGTAGCCGCATCTTTCTCCGACCAGTATGGTTTTGAGGTTGTAGCCATTAAATCACAGTATCAGGACTATATTCAGCAGTCCTGGGCGGCAGGCGGTAATGGTATTTCCTCTACCTGTGAGCATCCCGAAGAAGCTGCCAAGTTCCTGGAAGCTATCAACTGCGGAAGCGAAATTGGTAAGAAAATCTACAATACACTGGTATTTGGTATTGAAGGCAAACATTATGAGTTTGTAGATGAAGCAAACGACAGGATTACAACTTTTGAATATGACGGAAGCCAGGGCGGCGTTGATACCTCTTATGCAGGTAAGAAATGGGTTCTCGGCAATAGCTTCTATGCATATAAAAACCAGGCCGTTACAGATGACCAGTATCCTGTAGCAAAAGAATTGAATGAGTCACCTGATACTCTTACCTCTTCTCTTGTTGGTTTTGTACCGGATACAAGTTCCATTACAACCCAGTTAGAGCAGATTACTGCAATTGAGAAAGAATATGAGTATACCTTACCTTTAGGTGTTATGGGCGTTGACGGCTGGGAAGCTTGTTATGAGGAATATATGAATAAGCTGAAAGCGGCCGGTATGGACGAAGTTAAGGCTGAATTACAGAGACAATTGGACGAATTTCTTGCATCAAAATAAATAGACACAGGACTGCCTGAGAAATCAGGCAGCCTTTTTATCAGGACGAAGATTTGCGAGTGTAATGGAATGATCAGGTTTAATAAAGATGAGTTGTGTGACAAAATATATGCCTGCTGGTTGGGAAAAAATATAGGAGGAACCTTAGGCGGACCTTTTGAATGTATAAAGGGAACTGTAGAATGTGATGGATTTGTAATAGAAAAAGGGAAACCCCTTCCAAACGATGATCTGGATCTGCAGCTTGTATGGCTGATGGCTATTCATGAGGAAGGACCTCAGCGTGTAAATGCCAGCCTATTGGGAACTTACTGGGACGAATATATCACACCGCCATGGGGAGAATATGGCGTTGCCAAAGGTAACATGCGCTTTGGGATAACACCTCCCATATCCGGGCAGTATATGAATGAGTGGAAACATTCCAATGGTGCATGGATCAGAACGGAAGTTTGGGCCTGCCTGTATCCGGGCGATGTAGAAATGGCGGTCCATTATGCTTTTGAAGATGCCTCCGTGGATCATGGAATGGGAGAGGGAACTTATGCGGCAGTATTTGTGGCTGCAATGGAAGCAGCAGCTTTTTTTGTGAACAATCTGCAGGAACTGATTACCATTGGTTTATCCAATATTCCGAAAGAATGCAAGATGTACACTTATATCAGCAAGGCTGTGGAATGTTATGACAATGGGATGACATGGCTGGAAGCAAGAAATATTCTGACGGATATGACCTTGCAGGATCCGGAGCTTGGCTGGATGCAGGCACCTGCAAATGTGGGCTATGCGATCATCGGTTTACTGTGGGGAGAAGGCGATTTCAAGGAAACACTGCTGATTGCATGCCGGTGCGGTGATGATACTGACTGCACCTGTGCAACGGCAGGTTCTTTGCTTGGAATCATGCATGGAACCAGGATTATCCCCAGGGACTGGCATGAATATATCGGAGATGAAATTGTAACGATCAGCTTAAATGAAGGAAATTTGAGAAGCTACTACACGATAGACAAAAAGACACATTTCCATATGCCCAAGACATGTACGGAACTGACGGACAAAATCATGAAGATTCTGCCCGTTACATTGTACAAGCGGGAGATTGAACTTACCAGTGGCGAAACGCAAATCGGAGAAGATGTGATCGCCTCATTTTACGGGCAGAAGTTAAGCCTGCACGACAGAGCGGAGTATGCTTTTGAAACCATATCTGATTTGTGCGATTACAGAGTGGAATATGATGGCGGTATAGAAGTATTGCCGAATAGTGAAAAAAAGATAATCGTGGTAATTCATAATAAATTTTTGTCTGTGAAGCTGGCTTCTTTCGAGTGGATTTTGCCGGAAGGCTGGACGGTTGAAGGAAGAAAGAACATGAAGCTGGGAGGAACCTGGGTACGTCCCTGGCCTCAGACAGAGTTTGTGATCAGAACAGCAGAAAATGTAGCCCCCAAAAATATGTTAATTCTTAAAGTTACATATGAGAGCCATCACAATACGGAACTGATACCTGTTCTGTTACTGGGGTGATGATGACTGTGACTAAATGAAACAGAAAAATTTCAGAGGTGGAGTATTTAAAGACAACTGAAAATTTAGGCAGACTTGAATTTGAGTATTTTGTCTTTAACTGTGGGCTTCATGATGTGAAACGTACATTGCATTCCCCCAGAATAATATTATTTCCATCTGGGTCGATGGCGGCGATGTCAATCTCATTTTGACCATCCCACCAGCGACCTATTTTAGTAAAATGGAAAGGCCAGTACTCTTCGGCATTTAATTCCCACATTCGCTCACGGCATACATCTTCATATACAAAAGCAGTATGATTGGTGGTAAGACCTTTGCGAATCTTATCCATTACAATGTGTTAAACTATAAATAAACAACTTGTCACAGAGAGGGTCTGCGCAGCGTAACATCTTCCAACAGATGAAGCCCATATTTTTTCACCAGAGCATGCGCTTTCTGTAAAGTTTCCGCATACTTAAAGGCAGTCGGTTTGTGCGCATCGATGCCGAAAATCACGTCACAGTTTTCCTCTCCTGCGATTTTCCAGAAGGTCTCGTTGGGATAATGGCGGTTTTCACAAAGACCCAGGAAATTGATTTCCAGAGGAAGCTTGTATGCGTTGGCATTCCGGCAAAGCTGACGCATATGAGTATCATATAGGGCAGGATCACCCATAAAACGAATCAGATCCGGGTGGGCCAGATAAGTGAAGCAGCCGGTATCCATAGCATCTTTCAGCTGGTGGCAATAGCGGATGAGAGTTGCCGGATCCTCAGTAGCAGTACCGCTGTAGACATCACCCTGCTCGTTGCCCAGGTAATGCTGAGCGAGCAGAAAATATTCTATGGGATATTCGCTCACTGCTTTTACTAAATCAGAAAATACAGCGGGATAATACTCCACTTCCAGTCCCAGATGAATCTCAATATCATTGCGGTACTCGTCTCTGAGGGCCAGTACGGTATTAACATAATCTTCCAGCTCGTCCATGCCCATGCGGATACGGGATACATAGCCGTCTTTAAAAGGATATGGGGTATGGTCGGAAAATCCGAGGACTTTCAGGCCGCTTTCAATGGCAGCTTCTACATATTCACGTTCCGTGCCGGCTGCGTGGTGGCATCGGGTGGTGTGGGAATGATAATTTACTTTCATAACGTCTCCTCCTTGGTAAAAGGTATTTATGCATGGGAAGCAACATAATTCTTCAAAGCATTTTCTACTAAATTATTTAAAGATATCTGTTGAGAAAGAGCGCAAACAACTGCCTGTTTGTGCAATTCCGGAGAAATTCGGATATTAAAGCTTCCTTTGTATGCTTTTTCGGGTTCTGTCCCTTGATCGGTACACAAGGCTAAATAATCGTCGACTGCACCATGAAAATCATCTACGAGTTCTTTGGCATTCGTTCCTTCGTATGAAATCAGAATCTTGATTCCCATTACTTTACCAAAGAAAACTCCGTCTGCTTCAGAAAATTCAACGCTTCCTATATAGCCCTTATATTCCATTGTATTTTTCAAATCAGACCCTCCTGTTCTAATATTTCCAATAATTGTTTTACCTGATCCGCTTGTTTTTCCTTTATCAGAACGTTCATATTCAAGATACTCCAATAAGTTCTGGGCTTCTTCAAAAGTAAAATCTTTTGGTCTGCTTTTTAGATTTTTTATCAGTTTGTCTTTCTTTCCCATCAAAATACCTCTTCCCTTTTTAGTATATCATCCGGCTTCTTTAAGTGCAACTACTTTTAGTTGCTAAATTTCTTGGATAAAGCTATTGTGTAGCTACATTTATAAGTGTGAAAATATTAAATTGCAATCATCTGAGTATCTTGGCAGAAGATGCCGGAACAAACAAATTATGTTTGTAGAGCCCCATAGATTCAAAATAAATGAAACTGACTACATGTTATACTGCTTATTCATTATTGTCAAGATAGAACATTAAACTAAATGAAATTGATGGCCGAATAGTAACAAGCAGATGCACGGCACACAAGGAGAGGATAGATAATAAGTCATCACATATCTGCAGTCGATTGCCGTGATTTCCTTGTGTTCCATGGGCTTATGCATTTGCAAGAGTTATATCACAACATGCTTCCACATTACAAGCACTAAAATATTTTTCCTCAAGAGGAATCCACTTATCGCGAAAAGCGGCAGCAGCATCACTCCCATTTCTGCATAGGATACGTCTCAATTGCTCTTCTTCATCCACTGTTAAAAACACTTTCAAATCATAATATTCCCGCAGAAGCGGATGGCAGGCATAGCTGCCCTCTACAATTGTAACAGAAACTGGATTCACAGGTATTGCATCTTTAAGCTCAAAAGCCTTACAGTCAAAAGGACGATACGCAAAAGCCTCCTGCTTAGAAAGCGGCAGCAATACCTCCTCCAGAAACCGTTCATAGTCCACATTTCCGCCGGGCTCTGCCAGCCGCGCAGGTGTCCGCTGCTCGGGACGCAGGAAAAAGTGGTCCATATGGATAAGGTTGCAGCGAAGCGCCGCAGAAGCATCAGGTGAGTTTACCTGTGATGCGGGAGCAGTGTTGGGGACAGCGGCCGAAGCAGCGTTCAGTCCTTCAGCCAGGGCAGTAGCCAGTGTGGTTTTTCCTGAAGCACACCTGCCGTCTATTGCTACAAGGACATAGGGCTTGCTGGAAGCAAGTTCTTCTATCCTATATGTAATCTCAGATACAATCGTGTCAAATGTGGTCTGCATTTTATCAATCCCTTTCACATGGGTTATGAGAATTCTTCAGGGGATGCGTTTTCATATGAAAATGCCCATCATGAAAATGCACCATTCCCGCGCGCTTCAAGACTACCATAATAGCCGGAATCAAAATCAACTGCAGGAGAATGCCGGGAATTGCATTCAAAAGTGCACCGGCCAGGAACATCTGCCAGGTGAAAGTATTTCCGCTGATTCCAAGTAAAATCATTTGTGCAATGCCCCACACAATCCTCCCGGTTACCATAGCTGCAAGCAGAGAACGGTACAGGGAAATGATGCATTTCCATCGAGAGTGACCGTACAAAAATCCGATCACCAGACCGTAGGTACCCAACTCGAATGCCATGGAAATTGCCATTGGGAAAAGAACCGGCATGCCAAAACTTACGGAGCGAAGCAGGGGCAGAAGAAAGCCCACAGCCAGTCCGTAAGGCCATCCGCAAATCAGTCCGCATAACAGAACGGGGATATGCATGGGCAGCAGCATATTGCCAAACTGCTCTATCTGACCTGTCAAAAAGGGCAGGAGCATGCCGATTGCCAGGAACATGGCGGATAAAGTCATATTTTTAATAGTTTGCCTCATATTGTCGGTGATACCTCTTTTACTAAAATTTTTCAACACAGATTGACTGCTTTTTGGAAAAAGTTTATTATGAAGATAATTTTATATGCAAATAAAAAACTTTGCAAGAATTTTCGATGGTTAGTACATAAAATGCAAAGTCTTGTTCATTTATTTTTATTGTTTCACCTGATATTATATTAAGGATTATGTATATTAGGCGACTTATGGCAGGGGTTTTAAAACCGCCAGAGTGAAATGGAGGAAGTGGGTATAAAATGGAAAATGGAGTAATACTGCAGGCAGGAGCCTGGCAGGCAAGAATCCTGCCGGATTTTGGCATGAACATGATCAGTCTCACTTATGGAGACAAGCAGATATTGCGCAGTCCTCAGAGCATGGATGCCTTGAAGAAAGAGCCGTATGTTTACGGCATCCCACTTCTTTTCCCTGCAAATCGTGTGGAAAAAGGAGAATTTACCTTTGAGGAAAAGAGCTATTATTTACCCATCAATGAGCCGGGTCGCGACAATCACCTGCATGGCCTGATGTTCGATGCTATTTTTAAGTTAATTGAGCAGACCCGGAGCCGGGTGGAAGCTATCTATGAAAACAAAGGAGAACGTTATCCCTTCCCATTTTCAATGACAATAACTGATACCCTTACACCGGAGGGCCTTACCCGCAAACTTTACCTTAAAAATACCGGCGACACCGCCATGCCTTACACGCTTGCTTACCATACTTCATTTGCGGAGCCGGCAGTTTTCAGCGTGCCAATCGGTCGGCGATTTGTCTGCAATGAGAACTACATTCCCACCGGTGAGATGGCAGAGCTTACTGCGCAGGAACAGGAGTATCACATTGGCACTTGCCCCAAAGGCAAAAGGATTTCAGGTTTCTATACGGCAGCAGGACACACTGCGTATCTGGACAATATTCGGTTTACCGTGTCTGAGAATTTCGATGAGTGGGTGACGTTCAATGCCGGTGGTGAGCAGGGATTTCTTTGCATAGAGCCACAGTGCGGGCAGGTAAACGGACTTAACCGACCGGGCGGTCACAGGGTTCTCTTGCCGGGCGAAACGGAGGAATTTTTTGTTTCTTTTGCCGGGTGAGCCGGTGCTTGATAAAAACCTATGTCTATGGTACACTTTAATAAAAGTACGGAAAATCATACCTTTGAAAGTGAGTGTGTGACTTATGGTATTAAAAAAACTTCCTATAGGCATTGAGAATTTTGAAGAGATACGTACAGAAAATTTTTATTATATTGATAAAACAGGGCTCATTAAGGAACTGCTTCATAATTGGGGAAAGGTGAATCTTTTCACGCGCCCAAGAAGATTTGGCAAGTCCCTGAATATGAGTATGCTGAAATATTTCTTTGAGTATGGAAGTGATAGTTCTCTTTTTGCGGGATTGGAGATTGTGCAGGAAGAGAAGCTGTGTGAGGAATATATGGGGAAGTTTCCGGTAATCTCCATCAGTCTGAAGGGGGTCAGTGGAAGTACCTTTGAAGCAGCCCGTTCCATGTTTTGCTCGGTAATCGGAAGGGAGGCACTTCGGTTTCAGTTTTTACTTTCCAGCGATGAGCTTACTTTGGTGGAAAAGCAGCTTTATGCACAGCTGATCAAGGTGGAGCAGGAGAGCTTTTCCATGGCAGAAGCGGATCTTGTAAATAGTCTGTTGACATTGTCTGAGCTGTTGCGGAAGCATTTTGGGCAGAAAGTAATTATATTAATAGATGAATATGACGTCCCACTGGATAAAGCGAAACAGTATGGCTATTATGATTCTATGGTGAACCTGGTGCGGAGCATATTTTCACAGGCGTTAAAGAGCAATGACAATCTTTTTTTTGCTGTGCTGACAGGCTGTCTGCGTATTTCTAAGGAGAGTATTTTTACGGGGCTTAACAATCCGAAGATTTTCTCTATTACAGATGTACAGTTTGATGAGTATTTTGGTTTTACAAATCGGGAAGTGGAGGCGCTGCTGACTTATTATGACTGTGAAGAATCATTTGAGACCATAAAGGACTGGTATGACGGTTATCAGTTTGGGATGGTGGATGTATATTGTCCCTGGGATGTTATGAACTATGTGGATGCCCTTCGCGTGAATCCCCAGGCAGCTCCCAGAGATTACTGGTCGAATACAAGCAGTAACGATATGGTAAGGCGTTTCATTCAAAAAGCCAAAACAACTACTACGAAGCGTGAAATTGAACAGCTGATCGCAGGGGAAACCATACACAAAGAGATTCACCAGGAACTGACTTACAGGGATGTGGACAGCACCATAGATAATCTTTGGAGCGTTCTGTATATGACGGGATATCTGACTCAGGAGGGGGAGCCGGATGGCGATATTTTCTGCTTAAAAATTCCCAATCTGGAAATACGAAAGATTTTTACGAAACAGATTTATACCTGGTTTCAAGAGACTGCACAGGCGGACGGCAGTACGCTGGATGCTTTTTGTGAGGCATTTCGAAGGGGAGATGCAGCAGGTATTGAGAAGCAGTTTAACGAGTATCTGTGGAATACTATCAGCATTCGGGATACTTTTGTAAAGGCTAAAAAGGAAAAGTTCTACCATGGCATTCTTCTTGGGCTGTTGAGCTATAAGGAAAGCTGGGCGGTATCTTCCAACCGGGAGAGCGGTGAAGGCTACAGTGATATTGTGATAGAAATCGGCGAAGAAAGGCTTGGAATTATTATTGAACTCAAATACGCGGAGGATGGTAAACTGGAGCAAGGCTGCAGCCGGGCATTAGAGCAGATAGAGATGCAGCGTTATGAAGAGGTTCTTCTGAATGATGGCATGCAGAAAGTGCTGAAATATGGGATAGCGTGTTGTAAAAAGCGTTGTAAAGTCGTGAAACAGTGAACAATTTTGAGTTTGTTCTGCGCGGTAGTTGACAAATTTTGATCACAATGCTATAATGAACGCGATACAGAGATTAGGAGACGTATCAAAACCAGAGGGCGACCTCTTCGTTTTGTTGCGTCTTTTTTTGTGCCATGAATTGGGGTTCTGGGTACAAAGCAGGGCTGACAGCGCAGCGAAAACCGCCCTGGGGTTCAATATATTGAAGAATTATAGTGAGAATGGGAAGGAGAAAAGCCATGTTTGATGTTGCGGTAATCGGTGCCGGTGTAATCGGCGGTATGATTGCAAGAGAACTGTCCAGATACGATCTGAAGATCTGTATTGTGGAAAAAGAAAATGATGTAGCGATGGGAGCCACCAGAGCAAATTCTGCGATTGTCCATGCAGGATTTGACGCAGAGGAGGGAACTCTGAAAGCGAAACTGAACGTACGTGGTTCTGAGATGATGGAGCAGGTAGCAAAAGAACTGGGTGTAAAATACAAAAAGAACGGTTCTTTGGTTATCGGTTTCGGAGAAGAGGACAGAAAGGGGATCGAGACCCTGTTAAAGAGAGGGCAGGCTAACGGTGTAAAGGGTCTGCGTATCGTAGAAAAGGAAGAACTTCATGCAATGGAGTCCAATCTTTCCGATCACGTAGAGTGTGCACTGGATGCTCCTACAGGTGCAATCATCTGCCCTTATGAGCTGACCATTGCAGCAGTAGGAAACGCTATGGACAATGGTGCAGAACTTCTGCGTAACTTTGAAGTGAGCAATATCGAAAAGAAGGATGCTGCTTATGAGATTACCGCCGCAGACGGACAGAAAGTACAGGCTAAAGTAGTTATCAATGCAGCAGGTCTGTATACCGACAAGATTGCCGGTATGGTAGGAGACACTTCCTTTACCGTTCATCCCAGACGTGGTGAATACATCCTCTTAGATAAAGAGTGCGGCAACATGGTTTCCCACACAATCTTCAGAACACCTTCCAAGATGGGTAAAGGTATTCTGGTAACACCTACTGTTGACGGCAATCTGCTGACAGGTCCTACTTCTGTAGATATGACTGACAAACAGGATACTTCCACCACACAGGAAGGCTTTGACAAGATTATTAAGGAAGCTCTGGAAAATGTAAGCACCGTTCCTTTTGGGAAGACTATTACTTCTTTCTGCGGTCTGCGTGCAGTAGGAAGCACCGGTGATTTCATCATTACTGCTCCGGTAGAAGGCTTCATTAATGTAGCCGGTGTAGAATCTCCCGGTCTGTCTGCATCTCCTGCTATCGCAGAATATGTGGCAAACATGGTAGCTGAGCAGGGCGTTGCATTGGTACCTAAGGCAGATTTCAATCCTTACAGAGCACCTATGCATCATTTCAGAGAAGCTTCCATAGAAGAGAAGATGGAAGTCATTAAGAAAGATAAAGCCTACGGTAAGATCGTATGCCGCTGCGAAGGCATCTCCGAAGGAGAAATTCTGGCAGCACTGCGTACCAACCCGAAAGCATGGGATTTGGATGGTGTGAAGAGAAGAACAAGAGCACAGATGGGACGTTGCCAGGGTGGTTTCTGTTCTCCTCACATCGTGGAACTGATTGCACAGGAAAGAAATATTCCCATTGAACAGGTAACGAAGTCCGGCCGCAATTCTTACGTGAATGTGTCCAGGACAAAGGAGGTGTAGACATGACAGAATTAGTAATTATAGGCGGCGGCCCTGCAGGTATGAGTGCAGCAGTGGCAGCATATGAAAACGGTATCAGAGATATCCTGATTCTGGAGAGAGACAAGGCACTGGGCGGTATCCTGCAGCAGTGTATTCACAATGGTTTCGGTCTGCACAAATTCGGTGAAGAATTAACCGGTCCTGAATATGCGTGGAAATATGAGCAGAAGGTTCAGGAACTTGGCATCCCTGTAAAACTGGGCACTATGGTTCTTGATATTACAGAAGATAAAGTGATCACAGCTACCAACGAAGAAGACGGTATTTTCCAGATTCAGGCCAAAGCTGTTATCCTGGCTATGGGTTGCAGAGAGCGTTCCAAGGGTGCGCTGAACATTCCGGGAACACGTCCGGCAGGTATCTACAGCGCCGGTACTGCTCAGAAGTACGTAAACCGTATGGGTTATATGCCCGGTAAAGAAGTCGTTATCCTGGGTTCCGGTGATATCGGTCTGATCATGGCAAGACGTATGACACTGGAAGGCGCTAAAGTACATGCAGTGTGCGAACTGATGCCTTATTCAGGCGGACTCGTAAGAAATATCGAGCAGTGTCTCAACGATTTCAATATTCCGTTGAAACTGAGTCACACTGTAGTAAAGATTCACGGACGTGAGAGACTGGAAGGTGTTACCATTGCCAAGGTTGACGAGCGCCGTAAGCCTATTGCAGGAACTGAGGAGTATATCCCTTGTGATACACTGCTTCTGTCTGTAGGTCTGATTCCTGAAAACGAACTTTCCAAGTCCGCAGGCGTAAGCCTGGACCGCATCACCAGTGGTGCAGTGGTAGATCAGAACAGACAGACCTCCGTAGAAGGTATCTTTGCATGCGGTAACGTACTTCATGTACATGACCTGGTAGACTATGTTTCTGAAGAGTCTGAAATCGCAGGTAAGAGCGCAGCGGAATATATTTTAGGTCAGAATCAGGCTGAGAAAGTACATATCCCTGTAAAGACCGATGGCAAGATCCGCTACACAGTACCTCAGGTGATCACTGAGAAGAAGGATATTTCCGTATTCTTCCGCGTGGCAGACATTTACCACAATGTAACCATTAACGTATATGATGATAAGCAGGAAAAGGTATTCAGCAGAAAGAAACTGAAAGTGGCACCCGGTGAGATGGAAAGTATCGTACTGAAGAGTGCTGCATTTGAAAATGCCGCAGAACTGCATTTTGAATTGGAGGTAAATTAAGATGACACGAGAGCTGACATGTATCATCTGCCCCAGAGGGTGCGGACTGAAAGTAGAGATAGAAGATGGCAAAGTTGTAAGCGTGACCGGTAACAGCTGCCCTCGTGGAGTAAAGTATGCAGAAGATGAGTGTTGCAATCCTATGAGAACCATCACCAGCACCGTACGTTGTGAAGACGGACGGGTTATTTCCGTAAAGACCGACCGTCCGATTCCTAAGGCTAAGATGTTCGAGTGCATGAAAATGATTAATTCTGCAACTGCACACTTGCCAATTCATATCGGAGATGTCATAATAGAAGATGTATTCGGAAGCAATGTTGTTGCAACTGAGAATGCATAAAATGACGAATGCCGCCTGCGCGGCAGGATGTGAGGAAACATGATCATAGCAGCGGTAAGAACGGAGCAGGAGTTGGAAGCGGCGAGGCGATCTCAGGTAAAGTTGATATTTTGCCTGAATCCCAATATCCTGACTCTGGAAGATACAGTACGGGCGGTGCATTCGTCCGGCAAGAAAATCTTCCTCCATATGGATCTGGCGGAAGGATTGGGAAAGGATA
The DNA here is from genome assembly GCA_017465845.1 of Lachnospiraceae bacterium. Classification (GTDB taxonomy): domain Bacteria; phylum Bacillota; class Clostridia; order Lachnospirales; family Lachnospiraceae; genus Acetatifactor. Next base: position 62,534 of record JAFTVH010000016.1, read on the forward strand.
AGCCCGGTCTGGTTTACGTGAAGAAAATGGGTGTGGATGGCGTCATCAGCACCAGAGTGAATATTATTAAGGCGGCAAGAGAAGCGGGACTTTTTACAGTACAGCGTTTCTTTATCGTAGATTCCCATTCAGTGAATACGACATTGGAAGCTATCAAATCTTCCAGGCCGGATATGATCGAAATCATGCCGGGAATTGTGACTAAGGTAATTGCGGACCTGAAAGCAAGCCTGAACATACCGATTATCGCAGGCGGACTTATTGAAACCAGAAAGGAAATCGAGGAGGCTGTTCACAGCAGTGCTTCCGGTATTTCCACCAGCAGACCGGAATTGTGGGGAAGGAAAGAGAAGAGTTGAGTACATTAAAAAATAAAAAGTTATTTTTATTAGATATGGACGGTACCATTTATCTCGATGATGATTTGTTTGACGGTACCATGGACTTTCTGGAGTATGTGAAGGGAATCGGAGGAAGATATATTTTCCTGACCAACAATTCCTCCAAGAGTGTGGATAAGTATATCGAAAAGCTGGGTAAGCTGGGGATTGCTACGACAGAAGATGATTTCCTGACATCCACTAACGCTACCGTGCTGTATCTGGAGAAGAAGCAGTACCATAAGATTTATGCTTTCGGTACTACTTCTTTCAAGGAGCAGCTTAAGGACGCAGGTCTTCCTATCACCGATAAATTAGAAGATGATATTGATTGCCTATGCATGGGCTTTGATACGGAGCTTACTTTTCAGAAGCTGGAGGACGCATGTATCCTGCTGAATAAAGGTGTGGATTACATTGCCACCAACCCTGACTGGGTATGTCCTACCTGGTACGGCTATGTGCCGGATTGCGGTTCTGTGAGCCAGATGCTTTTCAATGCCACAAAGCGTAAGCCCATTTTTATTGGTAAACCCGAGCCGACTATGGCTCTGCTTGCGATGGAGAAGACCGGATTCAAGCCGGAAGAGACAGCTGTTATGGGAGACCGTCTTTATACCGATATTGCCTGTGGTGTCAACGCCGGCATCAGTTCTATCTTCGTGCTCAGCGGAGAAGGAACGATGGAGGACATGGCTGCAAGCGATGTGAAGCCGGAATTTATTTATGATAATATCAGACAGGTTCTGAATGACTTAAAACAGGAATAAACAATATAATATCTAACCGTTTTTGTACATTGCACCAATTCCCTAAATGTGGTAAAATGAAATTTAGAGGTTGTTTTACAATTCAAAAATTTTCGGGTTACATATCAAAGATACAAATTAGACACAACCATCTGGGATAATAGCAAAAAGTACATATAGGTTAGGGGAACAGAACCAATGACACAGGTTGAATACAGAAGAAAAAGAAGGCACCATAGACATCACAGCAAACGGCGCATTGCATTTGCATATATTGCCCGGGCAGTAATTGTGTTGGCATTTGCCGGAATTGTTGTATTTATGGGGTGCGGTTTTATGTATGTGCGTGATTTCCTGTCAGGTGATACGCAGGAGGCGGTCAGCAATCAGAACTTGCAGAATCAGGACGGCACCGTCATAGAGATTCTGGATATCAGTAAACAGGAGGTTGCTTCGAATGCCGCAGATGTTTTAGGGGCAGAGGTAGTAGAAGAGGACTTTCCTGTAAAGGATATAGAGAAAGCGGACACAAAGAAAGCGGACACAAAGAATGCTGGCACAAAGAATGACATCGTTAAGGACGAAACCAAAGAGGAAGGCTGGACTGTAGTACTGGATGCCGGCCACGGCGGAAAAGATGTCGGTACAGAGGCAGGTAAGATCTATGAGAAAGATATCAATCTGATCGTCGTAAAGCTGATGCAGGAAATTCTGGAAGAGCAGGGCGTGAATGTAATCATGACTAGGGATACGGATGTATTCCTGTCCCTGCAGGAACGCGTAGATATCGCTAACGAAGAGGATCCTGATCTGTTCGTGAGCATTCATTGTAATTCTTACGAAGATGATTCTTCCATAAAAGGACTGGAATGTTATTATCCCGAAGGCAGTGAACGGGGCGAGGAGTATGCAAAGTATCTCATGGAAGTAATCAAGCAGTGCAAGGATATTTCAAGCCGCAGTTATCGGGAGGAAACTTATTACGTTACTGAACATACCGAGGCACCGGCTATTTTGGTCGAAATGGGATTCATGACTAATGATTCGGAGTGCAAAAAGTTGAACAGTGCATCGTATCAGCAGACTCTGGCGGAAGAGCTTTCAACCGGTATCCTTCATGGGTTAGAGGAAATTGCAGAAGACAGTACTTTAAAGAAAACAGACAGCTGATGGATAATTCATCAGCTGCCTGAATGTTAAAAGTGTTATAATACAGAAAATACTTCTCCAATAGGTCCCTGAATCACCAGGTCAGCAAAGCTGTCTCTGGGAGTCGGGGACTTATTGATTACAACTAATTTATCGCCACTAAAATAATCAATCAGCCCTGCAGCAGGATAAACTGCCAGAGAAGTACCGCCGATAATCAGCATATCAGCATGTGCTATAAAAGAAACCGCAGCATTCAGAGTCTTCTGATCCAGCCCTTCTTCATAGAGAACCACATCCGGCTTCACAGGTCCGCAGCATTTTTCACATTTCGGCACACCGATGCAATCCTTGATATAGTGAACGTCATAGAAAGCATGGCAGTGCTCACAGTAATTGCGCAGTACGGAGCCATGTAGCTCCAGTACGGTCTTACTGCCGGCTGCCTGATGCAGTCCGTCGATATTCTGGGTGATGACAGCTTTCAGCTTGCCTTGCTGTTCCAACTCAGCCAACTTTTTATGAGCCACGTTGGGAGCTGCATCCAGAAAAAGCATCTTATTACGATAAAAGCGATAAAATTCCTTTGGATTGCGTCGGTAGAAACTATGGCTGAGAATCGTTTCCGGCGGATAATCATATTCTTGGTTGTACAATCCGTCTACACTGCGGAAATCGGGAATACCGCTTTCGGTGGACACACCGGCGCCACCGAAGAAGACAATGTTATCACTTGCAGCTACAAGCTTTTGAAATTCCGCCAGTGATTCCCGATAAGACATAGATTTAGGCATAACATATCTCCTTTCAAAAAATGATGAGACTGAAAACGCTTTCAGGCCCATGGCACTAAAAGCGTTTTCGTATCATTATAGCCTTTCCCTATCGTTACAAAGAAGGGATTTTATACAGTTCTGTAAGGAGCTACGAATACCGGGAAGGAATCGGAGCCTTTCAGGGATTTGCCGGAGGTAATGGTTACTTCCTTATCGGTAATCATGTACTCTACCTCGGCGTTTCCTTCAATTACAGTATCCTGCATCAGGATACAATTCTTGACTTTAGCACCCTGGCCCACCTTAACACCACGGAAGAGGATACTATTCTCCACTTCACCTTCAATCACACAGCCGTCGGCTACCATTGCATTTTTAACCTTGGCAGCACCGATATATCTGGTAGGGTTATCGTCACGAACCTTGGTATAAACAGGAGAGGGACCAAACAGTGCGTCCAGATTCTCGTCATCCAGAAGCTTCATATTTTCATCAAAATAATTCTTGATGTCACTGATACGTGCACTGTAGCCGGTGAACTCATAACCGTATACTTTCAGGGTATCCAGCTGAGGAGCCAGAATATCACGCTCAAAATATGCATATCCGCGAACATAAGCGTCTGCAATCTTCTCAATCAGCAGCTCTCTGGAAATCAGATAAATGTTCATGGAGAAGTTCTGGGGACCATATTCCTTAGGATTGATCTGTATTTCCTTTACACGCCCTTCTTCCAGATTCAGGGTGTAATACAGTTCACTGGTGGTCGTAGCCTGCAGGTTCATGAAGCCGTAAGGGATTTCTTCCTTTTTGTATGCGATGGTGACATCGGCGCCACTCTCAATATGCGATTTGAACATGGCATTAAAATCAAAATTGGCTGCAATGTTAGTGTCAGCAATAATAACGTATTTCTCTTTCTGAGCTTTCAAAAATTCCAGAATACTTGCAAGTGCTTCTACACGTCCGCTGTAAACCTTTACGGTTTTCTCGGCATATGGAGGAACAATATTCAGACCACCGTTCTTACGGGTAAGGTCCCAGGTACGACCGGAGCCTAAGTGTCTCATCAGGGAGCGGTAATTCTTACGCACGATAACGGAGATGTTATCAATACCACAGTTCACCATGCTGGATAATAAAAAGTCAATCATACGATAACGGCTTGCGAAAGGAATGGAAGCCATAAGGCGTTCACTGACCAATTCGGGAACTCGATTATCATAGCTGTTCGGGAAAATAATGCCCAGTGCATCTATGTTGGAATTTACCATTGTTCTTCACCATCCTTTACATTATTGTTAACCATAGCGTTAGGGCCGACCTTGGCATTATCGCCTATGTATACGCCGGGACCTACGGTAGCAACGCCCTTCTCATCATCTGTCGGCATAGCACCAACCACTGCATTCTGACCGATGATTGCATTTTCAGCTACGATACAATGGGTTACAGTAGCGCCGGCTTTGATAGTGGTGTTGCCCATTACGACAGCATCCTCTACGTGTGCCCCTTTTTCTACCTTAACACCTGCAAAGAGGATGGAATGTTTTACTGTACCGTCGATACGACAGCCGTCTGTAATCATGGAATTCTCTACCATAGCATCGGCACCGACCTTATGACCGGTCTTACCGCTGTTGCGGCTGTAAATCTTCCAGTTCTTATCGAACAGGTCGATTCCGCTGTGCTCCGGATCCATGACTTCCATATTAGCTTCCCACAGGGAAGAGATAGTTCCTACATCCTTCCAGTAACCGTTGAAACGATAAGCGTACATCTTGCGGCCATCCTTTAACAGGTTGGGGATAATGTTATTACCGAAGTCGTTCTCGGAATCGGGATCTGCTTCGTCTTCTATCAGATACTTCTTCAGTACATCAGTATTGAAGATATAGATACCCATGGATGCCAGATTAGACTTGGGGTTCTTGGGCTTTTCCTGGAACTCGGTAATGCGGGAATCCGAATCCGCTACCATCAAACCGAAACGGGATGCCTCTTCCCAAGGAACTTCCATAACTGCAACGCTGAATTCAGCGCCTTTTTCCTTATGGAATTTCAGAAAATCATTGTAGTCCTGCTTACAAATCTGGTCACCGGAGAGAATGATGACATACTGGGGATCATATCTTTCGATGAAAGACAGGTTCTGATAAATTGCGTTAGCGGTACCCTTGTACCAGTCGGAGCCGGATGCCTGCTGATAAGGGGGCAATACATGCACGCCTCCGTGGAGACGGTCCAGATCCCAGGGTTGTCCATTACCTATGTATTCATTCAGTACCAGAGGCTGATACTGAGTCAGGATGCCTACGGTATCAATTCCGGAATTGACGCAGTTGGATAAGGGGAAGTCGATGATACGATACTTTCCGCCAAAAGGAACTGCTGGTTTTGCCAGCTTTTGTGTCAGGGCATATAAGCGGGAACCCTGTCCGCCGGCAAGGATCATTGCGATCATTTCTTTTGCCATATTGATTCTCCTTTTATTATGAGTTAATGAAAATTATGCATTTTTCCGTGGGCAAAACAGCGAATGGAAAAAAATACATGGAATAATGCATAGTTTTTATTGATATCATTCTACCATTTTCTTGCAAAATTAACAAGAGGTTTCGGGTGATATCTCTGTAATAAATATGAAAAAAATTTGCAAAATAGAACAGCTTGTCCGAAAACTAAGAAAAACTTAAGAAAACATTAGAGTATTTCTTATTGAGTCAGGCTTTTAAATTTGATATAGTAATATGGTAGCGAAGTAAAGAGCAACAGTGAGTTTTGCGGTTCGGGAAGGAACTGATTAAATATGAGAAGGCGAAAGAACGAGAAACTGGTTCCTTTCAGCCAGAGTGATCGAACGATATATCTGGAGAAAAGAGGCAGGAGGAAATGCATGTCGGTTGCATCGGTTATTTTCATAGCGTTGGGGATTTTGTGTCTTCTGTATTGCATCAGCATCGGGCTGTTCATGGGCTACGGCACCAGCTTTTTCCTGATATGGGGAGTCGGCGGTGCGTGCCTTGCAGCACTGGGATGGTTGATTGGACAGGAGAAAAGGATGAATGCGCTGCCGGGGTGGCTGAAAGCAGGTGCAGTCATCATAGCATCGGTCTGTCTTCTGATTTTTGTAGCAGTGGAAGGCCTGATTCTGTCACAGTTTGGGGCGCAGGCACCGGACGAAGCTGACTATTGCATCATTCTGGGTGCCCAGATGAAGACACATGGTCCCAGTGATGTGCTGCGCAGGAGACTGGATGCAGCAATTGAGTATCTGGAAGAGAATCCGTATACCACTGTAATTGTCTCCGGTGGTCAGGGGGCTAATGAACCTGTGTCTGAGGCTCAAGGAATGTATGAGTACCTGGTAGAAAAAGGTATTGATGAGGAGCGGATTTTGATGGAAGAGGAATCAGGGAATACCTGGGGGAATCTGCATTACAGCAGTGCGTTTTTGAACCCGGCTGAGGATTCGGTGGTCCTGGTCACTAATAATTTTCATGTATTCAGGGCTATGGGGATTGCGCAGAAGATGGGGTATGAGAATGTGAGCGGATTGGCGGCGGATTCTTATCCGCTGATGGTGCCGAATAACTTGCTGCGGGAATTTTTCGGAGTGATTAAGGATTTCCTGGTAGGGAACCTGTGAGATGGGCGCGGACGAGAATAAGGTCATATGAATAGAAAATAAATGTTACATATTATATAGAAGAGGAGTGCAGAGTTATGGATATTCAGGTTGGTGATGTTTTGAAACTAAAAAAAGCGCACCCTTGCGGCAGCAGGGAATGGGAGGTCCTGCGCGTGGGGGCAGACTTTCGGTTGAAATGTCTGGGGTGTGAACACCAGATTATGATTGCAAGGCGGTTGCTTGAGAAGAATGTGAAAGAAATTAGTGAAAGA
>JAFTVH010000102.1 GCA_017465845.1 Lachnospiraceae bacterium
ATCTGGTTAAGAAAATGATCGAGCGTGCCGAGCAGGAAATGTCCAACGGCAACAGATATTAATGTATGCATGAAAAAAGCTGCCCTCTGTGCGTGGGCAGCTTTTTTTGTGGATTTTGAGTTGCCGCATGGCAACTGTTTTTTTCGGTTTTCGGTTGCATGGCAACTGTTTTTTGCCATTTTCCGTTGCTTGGCAACGCTTTTTTGCAGTTTTCCGTTGCAAAATGGCAACTGTTTACAGCGCAATCTCGTTGCCACGGCTTTACACCGACAGCAGTTCCATCAATTCTTCCTTGCTCATAGATCCCAGTTGTCCGGTTTCGCCGCTCAGAATCTTATCCGCCAGGTTCTTCTTATCCTGCTGCATTTTAAGGATTTTTTCTTCAATGGAGTCCTTAACGATCAGCTGATATACCGTTACAACTTTGGTCTGGCCAATTCGATGTGCCCGGTCTGTCGCCTGATTTTGTGCTGCCACATTCCACCATGGATCATAGTGAATGACGATGTCTGCACCTGTCAGATTCAGTCCTGTTCCACCAGCCTTCAACGAAATCAGAAAAACCCTGGTATCATCTACATTAAAGGCTTGTACCAGCCGCATTCTCTCTTCTTTCGATGTGCTGCCGGTAATTTTATAATATTGAATTCCAACTTTTTGCAGATCTGTCTCCAACAATTCCAGCATAGAAGTAAATTGAGAAAACAGCAATACTTTATGTTCTCCATCAACTGCATTTTGAATCATCTCAATACAAGCTTCTCTCTTTGCAGACTCACCTGCATATTCTTCAAAGCACAGCTTCGGATCACAGCAAATCTGTCTGATTCTGGTCAATTCTGCCAAAATCTGCAATTTATTTCTCTCAAAATCCGCATCACTGGTCTGTTCCACCATCTGCTTCATATGTACAACCTGACCCTCGTACAGATTCCGCTGTGTCTTTTCCAATTGGACATAACGGGCTTCTTCCAACTTATCCGGCAGATCCTTCAGCACATCGCTTTTAAGTCGGCGTAAAATAAAAGGTGCCACCATCTTTCGCAATCGTTCCGCAACCTCTTCCTTTTTATTTTTTACAATGGGCTGTTCCAGCTCCTTGCGAAAAGCTTCATAAGAATACAAATAGCCTGGTATCAAATAATCAAAAATACTCCACAACTCACTTAATCTATTCTCGATGGGAGTGCCTGTCAGCGCCAAATGAATCCGGCTCCGAATGACCTTGACCGCCTTCGCCGCCGCAGTGGATTGATTTTTGATATACTGAGCCTCATCAATCACTTCATACTCAAAGGACATATCTTCATATTCTTTAATATCCCGCTTCAATAAGTCGTAGGATGTTACCAGCACGTCCATATCCCCACAAGATTGCAGCTTCTCCTGACGTTCCGTCTGTGTCCCGGTAATCAGACTTACCTTTAACTCCGGTGCAAATCGTTTGAATTCTTCTCCCCAGTTATATACCAGTGAAGCCGGTGTGATAATGAGCGCCTTCCCCTTTCCCTGGTTGGCCAGAAGCAGTGCAATCACCTGCAGCGTTTTACCCAACCCCATGTCATCCGCCAAAATCCCACCCAAACCATAGGCAGACAAGGTCTGCAGCCAGCGATACCCCTCTTCCTGGTAATTTCGCAGAGTTTTAGCAAGGGATGTTGGTACTTCATATTCAGAGTCTTTGATCGTCTTGAAATCTTTTACCAGAGTCTTGAATACACGGTCGCGCTGCACATACACATCTTCACACTGCTCCAGCATCTTATCCAGATACAAAGCACGATATACCGGAATTTGCATTTTCCCCTTGGTAATATCCTTAGGCGAAAGATGCAGTGCCTCCATCATCTGGCTCAATACTTCCAGACTTTCATCTTCCAGGGACACAAAATCTCCGTTTTTTAGACGATGATATCTCTTTTTAGCACGATAACTTTGCAGAATATCCAATAATTCCTGTTGAGAGATATCATCTGAAGATATGGACAGATCCAGTAATTGGCTTTCCACTTTCAGTCCAACGGACAACTGCGGGCGGCGTCTTGCACGCTTTCGGCTAAAACGATCTGTCACATGTACTTCACCTAAAGCCTGTAGCTGTTCAACACCACCGTTCAGTATTTCATAGGCCTTATCCTCTTCATCGTGCCAGAATACTTCCTGCTCATCATCTACTCTTCCAAACAGACGATGCAGCAGACTATATACTTCTTCTTCACGAAGCAAATCTCTAAAATTCTCCAGCGTTCTTTTATAATTTAATTCGTGTACCATATTCAATCTGATATCGCCGTACACCGCTTCCGCACGACACAAGACACTTGCATCTTCAATATCCAGATAAAATTCAAAGGCTGCTTCCGGGGGCAGATATTCAGCAATTTTTTCTCCTTCTATTTCTTTGACTTCTGCATACTGTTTCAGCCAAGGCAACACTTTATGATAAAAAGCCCCTAGTTCCCGTCTGCCAAATTGCATCTCAATCTCATTCTGATCATTCAGCAGCGGCTCAATTTCCTGCAAATCATCTTTAGGAGAATAATTCACATAGCCGTCTTCATA
>JAFTVH010000103.1 GCA_017465845.1 Lachnospiraceae bacterium
GAAATCACAATCGCTCGTATGGAGCAGAGCGATAACGCCAAAGCAAACCTCATCCCTCAGACCGAAACTTTGTTAGCCAGCTATGATGAAATGACTAACGAGGAACGGAACGCCTTACTCAAAGAACTCCTACAGAAGATTTAATACAAAAAGGAAGCCAACGGGCAGATAGAAATTGACCTCTATCCTCGGCTTCCAAAAATTTAAGGCTATGTAGGTATCATCAGGTTACCTACATAGCTGTAGGTATCATAGATTGACACACACATGGGTAACTGCGCCCACCAATTTACCATTTTGTATGACTGGCGACCCAGACATGCCCTGAATGATTCCGCCGGTTATCTCCAGAAGTTCCGGATCTGTTACCTTCAGTTCGATACCACGGTTAATATTGTCATGATTCTGGTGAACCTTCAGGATCTCTATGTCAAAATACTCGGGTTCATCCTCTACGGTACAGAGAATCTGGGCAGGACCCACCACAATTTCCTGTTTCAGACCAATAGGCAGGGGATCTTCAGTCGCAATCTCCATTGCTTTCTCATTACAGGTACCGAAGATTCCTTTGATACTGTTGGAATCAATATCACCCAGGATTCGGTCAGAGGAATAGACGATCATACCAGTCATTTCACCCGGGTCTCCGTTTTCTCCCTTTTTGATGGATATAATTTTGGTCTGATACAATGTTCCGTCATTCATATTCATAAGGGTACTGGTGTCTATGTCATTGATACCATGGCCCAGTGCCCCGAAATTGCCATCTGCATCAATAAAGGTCATGGTTCCTACCCCCTGAGCGTTATCTCTGACCCAGACACCGAGTTTGTACACTCCGCTCTGGTTCTTCTCAGGTTTTATCTTCACATCCATGGTTTCTTCTTCCCTTTTTATAGTCAGAATCACTTCTTCCCCCATAGATTCTTCAATATCTTTGATAAATTTATCCTTATCTCCAACTGCTTTTCCATTCAGTTGTCTGATGTAGTCTCCCGACTGTAAAATATTTTTGGCAGGGGAATAGTTTTGTCCATTTTCTCCGGTAAACTCACCTACCCCAACGACCAGTATTCCATCTGTTTCTACATAGATGCCTACGGGCACCCCCACAGGTATCAGTTCCTGCTCTTCAATGACTTGAATATCTACCTGTTTGAAAGGAATCCAGCCAAACAGCTTCACATCCATCTGGTAGCTTTCGGCACTTCCGGGGATAAGTTTTACTGTACTTCCCAAATTCATGGTGATCGACTTATCGGAAATATTTGATTCTCCCTGCTCGCTGACAGCCACTACTTCCGCAGTCATGGGCACTTCCCAGTCAAGTATCTGCTCTACTCCTGCTTTCAGCCGTATGATGGAAGGAACCTTTTGGTCCAGCTGCAGATATCCGATGCCCAATAACGCGAGAATGCTGAGAGTCATCACTCCCAAGATGCTGTATCGGTAAATTCTTTGCTTTCTCTTTCTCCGCTTCCAGCCTTCCAGTATTATCACCATATCCTGAGAAGCTTTTTTCTTAATCAGTTCCTGGTCGTCTTTTATGTCCATACTCTCACACTCCCTGCATACATTTTAAGTACCCTAAACATCACAGTTTACGCGCACTGCTATTTTAAGTATGTGATTTTTGGACAATATTATACTTCGCTTTTATTTCCAAAAAGGCTGTAACAGTTCAGGCACGCCTTTCGCAAACAAAAAATAAGGTGGATTTTACTCCACCTTAAGCAAGTTCCTCAGCCTGCTGCATTTTCTGCATATTCATAAATAGTTATCATTCCCCGGATATTGGCATTGTCTGCCACTTCATCAGCAACACAGACAACCTCTTTCTCCGATACATTCTGAATGAGAATGCGCAGCGCTTCCTTAATCTGTTTCTTCCCTGCAATCACAATTTTCTTCACATCATACTGCATGACTTCTTCGATCTCGTCATGAAGAACGATTCCCATAAAAAAGCTGTAAATCTGCGCTTCTGTTTTTTGAAATTGTGTCTTTAAAAGTCTTACCTTGAAAAGTGCCTTATTGATACCATTCTTTTCACAGCAGCGATACCCTTCCAAAAGATACTCTTTATCAAGCTGTTCTACACTTAGATTCACTGCATCCTTTAAAATGGTCCCTTCGGACAGGGATGCTATCATTTCACCGGTAAGGGAGGTGGAAAATGATGTGATACGTCCTGCTTCATCCGTTCTGATGATTTTGGAGTGGGAACCCGGTAAGATGTACGCGCATTCTGCATCTTCCATGATACCCATAAGCTCTGTCTCTTCTCCTCTCATCACATCAGTATCTTCCACGCTTTGGCTCTTTATTTTTACGCCGCGGATAAATACAAATGGAATGTCGCAAATCTCTTCCAGCACTGTCTCATACATACTTTCATGTAATTCTTTGATTCCTGCCGGTGCAATCGTATGCTCCACATTGCACAGACCAAATTCTGAAGTAATCATTCCGGAAGCAAGAATCCTGTATACTTCCTCATGCTTCACATTATTTGTGCAAAGGAGCTGTTCAATTCCCTCTTTCACAGATTTCTTCAGAAGTTTATCATCATCAATGCCTTTTCTTGCGCCCATATTTAATTTTATGGTATCTAGGACCTGACCGCTTTTTACCAGACTTATCCTGGTGTTCGTTGTCCCTCCGTCAATTGCAATGTACGTTCTCATTTTCTCTCACCCACCAGTTCTGCATATTGTTTCGCCAAATCAGTGATACCGGCAAAGTTATTCTCCTCGATCATTTGCTTGTTCAGGATATTACTTCCGATGCCGAATCCAACGGCTCCGGCATTTTCAAACTCTTTCAGATTCTCAAGATTGACACCGCCCACAGCAATATATTTTACATGATTTAAAGATGCCTTGACAGCTTTTATATATCCGGCCCCCAAATTGTCTACCGGGAAAAGTTTCACAAAATCTGCACCGGCTTCATGGGCTGACTTTATTTCTGTGGGAGTCAATGCACCCGGTAAAGACAACATACCGCACTCTTTCGTTCTTTTGATCACTCTCGCATCTGTATCGGGAGAAATGATATATTCTGCACCGGCCTCCCGGGCAGCTTCCACCTGTTCCACAGTAAGCACAGTGCCGGCACCGATATGTAATACGGTTCCGAATTCTTTACTTAATGCACTTATGGTTGCCGCGGTTTCTTTCTGAGAAATACGACCGGAAGGATCAAAAGTAACCTCCAGAAACTTAAGTCCCCCATTCGCGATGGCCTCTGCTGCGCGAAGCGCTTTTTCACCGCTTACACCTCTCATAATAGTTACAATTTTCTTTTGCATCAAAACATTTGCTAAATCCTTACACATAGTTTCTCCTTTTTCCTGGATTGACACCTCTCTAATCTATCGTTATAATAGCATTTTGATTAACATTGGTCAATATATGGCGATTTTATAGGAAATCACGCATTTTAGACGCAAACAATACGCAGTATTTTTTCAAAAAAGAGATTATAGCATTGGAGGAACTGTGATATGACGAAAAGCAACAGAAAAGAATTGATTGTGAGAATGATAGCGGAACAGGGATATATCAGTGTGAAAGACCTTTCGAAAATGACTTACACCAGCGAATCCAGCATCCGCCGTGATTTACAGGAGCTTGAAAACAATGGTGTAGTAAGCCGCATCTACGGTGGAGTCAAATTACGGGAAAACAGCAACATCGCTGCTCCGTTTGAGAAGAGAATCCAGAAAAATCATGTGGAAAAAAATAAACTTGCAAAAAAAGCGGCGGGCCTGCTCAAGGATGATATGTCCATTATCCTTGACGGTTCCTCTACCGCTTTATATATGCTTCCCTATATTGAGTCATTACACAACCCGATCGTATTTACCAATAATATGTATACTGCGCAGAAATCCATTGAGAAAGGAATCAAAACTTACTGCACAGGAGGCACCTCTGAAAACAACTCCTGCGTCCTCACCGGCTTCTTAGCTGAGAACAATATCAAAAGCATCCGTGCTGATATCGTATTCTTCTCCTCTATGGCGCTGTCTGACGATGGTATCATCAGTGGCTGCAATGAACATGAAACAACCTTACGCAAAATCATGATTGCAAGCTCTGAGCTTTCCGTCTTTCTTTGCGACAGCAGCAAGCTGTATACACGGTCTCTTTTTGCACTCTGCCATGTGAATGAAATTGACTATGTGTTCAGCGATCTGGCTGAGGAGCTGCACTTTGAAACTCCATAAGCAAAGCGAACATTCGCAATCCGCTAGCGCTCCCTGCTATACGTTCATAATATCCGACTTATACCTTACAGACTCTCTATACGGATCGTGTTCGTATTACCTGATTCACCGGTTCTGACTCCACCGGTTATAATAACGGTATCCCCTGCATCCAGATGAAAAGCATCTTTTGCCATTTTCTTCGCTGCATAGAAAAGTACTTCAATAGATGGATATACTTCGCAAAGAAGCGGCGTGATTCCCCATGATAATGCAAGCTGTCTCCAGGTCTTTTCTTTTACGGAAACACCGATAATGTCTACAGGCGGACGGAATCTGGAAACCATTCTGGCAGTCGTTCCGGTCCAGGAGCATACAACGATTGCCTTTGCAGACAGATCAATGGACATATTGCAGACAGAATGAGAGATTGCATCTATCTGGTCTTTAATTTGAAAATCATTCGATAAAAATTGTTTATCATAATCAATATTCTTTTCAGTCTGCTCGGCGATTCTTGCCATGGTCTGAACCGTAAGCACAGGATATTTTCCCACAGCAGTTTCACCAGAGAGCATGATCGCACTTGTTCCGTCATACACGGCGTTTGCTACATCTGAAATTTCCGCTCTGGTCGGTCTCGGATTATGTATCATTGATTCCAACATCTCAGTTGCAGTGATAACACGTTTCCCAAGTAAACGGCACTTGGTGATCAGTTCTTTTTGAATAGCAGGAAGTTCTTCAAACGGGATTTCTACACCCATATCTCCTCTGCCTATCATAATGCCTTCACATTCCTCGCAAATAGCTTCAATGTTATCAATTCCGGGACGATTTTCAATTTTGGCGATCAGACTGATATCATCATTTCCGTTTTCCTTTAAGAAGTTCTTTACATCTATCAGATCCTGACGAGTAGAAACGAAGGAACAGGCAATAAAATCTACATCATTCTCGATACCAAAGAGGATATCTTTTTTGTCCTGTTCGCTTAGATACTCCTGCTTTAACACCTTATTAGGGAAACTCATGCTTTTACGATTAGAAATCTCGCCCCCGGCTACGACTTTACAAATAATATCAGGCGCTTTGACTTCAATTACATCAAAAATAAGCAATCCGTTATTAACAAGAATTCTGTCACCGGCTACTAAGTCCTGTGGAAGATTTTTATAACTTACTGAAACCCTGTTCTTATCACCTTCAATGTCCTCTGTAGTAAAAACAAAGGTATCCCCGTCCGCCAGGATTTCCTTACCGTTTTTGAAAATGCCGATACGATATTCAGGTCCTTTTGTATCCAGCATAATAGCAATAGGCATGCCAAGCTTCTGACGCACTTTTTTAATATTGTTGATTGGAATAAGATGCTCCTCATGCGTACCATGGGAAAAATTAAGTCTTGCCACATTCATGCCTGCAAGGCACATCTTTTCCAATACTTTTTCATCAGAGCATGAAGGTCCAATTGTACATATAATTTTTGTCTTTCTCATTAAAGTATTTTCCGGTCCTTTCTTTACATTGTATCTGCTTAGTAAAGCGGACATCCACATTCCGCTTCGCTACTTGCATTTCGCACTCGAATAACAGTATAACACAAGACTACCTGAATGTTAAACAAATTTTCTGTTAAGATTAAGAAACACTGTAGTTCTTCTCTACCTCAAGTCCCTGATTCTGCTCAGCGCCCTCTTCCAGCACTTTAACTATTCTGTCACCATATGTTCCATCCAGTCCTGCTTCCTCCAAATGCAGAAGCCTGATACTGCAGTCGCTCATCTCAGTAATGCAGTCATACAGCGCATCCAGATTTTTACCGTAATAGGACGGCAGAGAAAGCATCTTTGCCAGGTAATTGTGGGCTTCTTCACGCTCTTTCAAACGTCTGGCGTCCAGATAGATTGTCCTGCTCACCGTACCACCTCATACCTTTCCGTCACTGTCACTTCTTCAAAGCTTTCATAGTGGTCTTCCGTATAAAAATACAGTCCGTCATTGGAAAATACCAGCCTCTTGGCACCGCGACTGTCTTCGCCATCAGTATCGATGTCACACTCTGTATAGGTTCTGCCGTCTGCTTCCGGTAACAGCCCCTCTTTGTTGCCAAAGCGGTCACCGCCGATTGCTGCGCCTTTCTGATACTTTTCTACCGAACCGCCTTCCCAGCCAAGCTTCTTAGCCTCGGATTTGGTAATATAATTGTCCGGCAGTTCTTCGTAGAGATACAGATAAAGCACTACATTATCCAAGTCATAGTAGCTATAGCCTTGCTGAGGAAGTTCTACAAGCCACTCCTCGTCGCTTTGTGAATCCTCAGTCTGTGAAGCCGCCTTCGCATCAATGCTGTCGACAGCAATCTCCGACACCGTAGCATCCGTGACAGTTGAAACAGTTGCTTCCAACGGCTGCGGTATTGCAATGACCTGTGCCTCTAGTGAAACAACCTCTATTTCATCAAAATTAATGGAATTGCCAACTCCCTCATCTTGATTCATACCGCATGCAGTTTGTAAAATCAGCATCATTGCTGCAATCAACATTCCAAGACATTTCTTACTGTACTTTTTCATCTTTCGTTACTCCTCATAAAGTATTTTTATGGCCTGACGCCATTTCTTTCATTTCCCTGGCATTGGTCAGCGCAGCCTCTGTCAGTATATCACTGCCTAAAAGCCTTGCCAGTTCTTTCAGGCTCTCCTCTTCATCCGTTCTGCGGATATCAGTAATGGTAGTTTCATCCGTGCTGCTCTTTTCAATCACAAAATGTACATCTGCCATTGCTGCAATCTGCGGAAGATGGGTGATGCAGATGACCTGATGGTCATGGGCCGCAATATCCAGCTGCTCCGAAACTTTCCAGGCAGTCCTTCCACTGATACCGGTATCAATTTCATCAAATATCAAAGTATCGATGGAATCACGCCCTGCCAGCACGGTCTTGATCGCCAACATGACTCTGGACAGTTCACCACCGCTGGCCACCTGAGCCAAAGGCTTCAAAGACTCTCCGGGATTGGTGGAAATCATAAATTCCACATCATCATATCCGAGAGCTGTAATCGTCTGCCCCGGTCTGACTGCAATATCAAATTCCACGCTTAAGAAATTCAGATTGACTAGAGCTTCCTCCAGGCGGATGGTAAGTTCAGCCGCATTCTCTCTTCTGATTTGCGAGAGGCTTTCGCAGGCTTCGTTTAAAGCGTCCTCGCTCTTTTTAAGCTGCCTGTGCAGCCCTTCCATATAAGCATCGTAATCTGCCAGTTTTTCAAGAGTCAGACTGCATTTTTCCCCATAGGCAAGGACATCCTCGATTGTTTTACCGTATTTTCCTTTCATATGGTTGATCGTATTCAGTCGCTCTTCCACACGGACATAATCTTCCTCGTCAAATTCCAGTTCGTCCAGATACTGCGCCACATCATGATTGTAATCAGCAAGCAGACTGTCGATTTCGCTCAGCTGCTCTTCCAACTGCATAAGACCATCATCGTACATCGTAACACTTCTGAGCGCACGCAGTGCACGGCTCAAAGAACTTCCTGCACCTTCATCAGCATCTGTACCTGTCAGCTGATAACTTTCTGCCAGACTCTCGGTAATCTTCTTACTGTTGATCATCCTGCGATATTGCTGTTCCAGTTCTTCATCTTCCCCGGGAACCAAACCTGCTTCTTCAATCTCCTGCAGTTCAAATTCCGCCAAGGACTGTTCCCTGGCCTTGGCTTCCTCATCCATGGACTCTTCTTCTATCTTCTGCCTCAGTTCTTTGCATTCATGATAAAGAGAAGCCACTTTTTCAGCCGGCTCCTTAAACGCTTCTCCGCAATAATCATCCAGAATTTCCATATGTTTCTTTTTATGGAGCAGAGACTGATGCTCGTGCTGACCGTGAATATCGATCAACAGTTCTGCCAGTTCCTTGATCTGGCGGGCTGTTACCGTTTCTCCGTTGATTTTGCAGACACTGCGGCCGGGCTGCATCCTGCGGCTGATGATGACAGTTCCGTCCTCCTCTTCCGGGATATCAAGCTGTGCCATCTTCTCGGATACTTTTTTATCTTTTGTCTGAAATATAAGTTCTACCAGGCAATAATCTGCCCCTCTGCGCAGCATATCCTTGTCAAATTTGCTGCCCAGAGCCAGATTCACAGAACCGATCAGTACCGATTTACCTGCACCGGTCTCACCGGTGAGGATATTCAGCCCCTGACCGAATTCTACTTCTGTTTCTTCAATTAATGCAAGATTCTTCACATGCAAGCTTTGTAACATCTATTTCCCCCTATGTGCCTTCTTGCTGCCACTTTGTCCAAATAGCAGCGCTGCTTTATGTCTACCCTTACCTGTCGATCATTTCCCGGATACGTCCCATCAGACGTTCGGTATCCTCTACAGTGCGCACAGCGATCATGATAGTATCATCTCCTGCGATACACCCCACAACCTCCGGAAACTGCAGGGAATCAATGGCAGCCGCCACAGCCATGGCCATACCGGATACCGTCTTCATTACCAGAATATTCTGCGCCATTTCCATGGAATGAAAGCCATCCCTGAGCACACGTACATATTTATCTCCCAGAGGCCTGTCGCTCTGTTTTAAAGCTATATACTTCTGTCTGCCTCCTCCTGCCGATACCTTGGACAGCTTCAGTTCCCTGATATCTCTGGAAACAGTGGCCTGGGTCACTGCAAAGCCCTCTTCACGCAGACACGCCGCCAGTTCCTCCTGGGTCTCTACATTCTGCTTTTCTATGATTTCAAGTATTTTCTTATGCCTGACTTTCTTCATGACGCTTTCTTTCACCTCAGCTTTCGCTCAACTTTTTATGTAATACCTCCAGAAAACTGACTTTATTCAGCTGGATGATATCTGTGGTCTTCTCTGACTGTATGATTCTGATGCGGTCTCCGGTATGCATGGGAACCACGTGATTACCGTCAAAACTGGCCTCCACAACCTGCTCACGGCCTTCTCTTCCTTCCGAAATCTCTATTTCAATCACATCTTCCGGGGAAAGGATGATGCTTCTCTGATTCAATGTATGAGGACAAATGGGGGTAATCATGATCAGCCTTGCTTTGGGCTCCACAATAGGACCACCGGCCGACAGATTGTAGCCGGTAGAGCCGGTAGGTGTGGTAACAATCACACCATCCGCACTGTAATTATTGAGGAACTGGCCGTTGACCAGAATGTTGAATTTGATGATCTGTAAAGAACCGCTTCTGGAAATGACGATATCGTTCAGAGCCATATCCTCTTCCGTGACCTGCTCTCCCTCTACTCTGCCGCTCAGCATCATGCGGCTTTCCACTTCGAACTGCCCTTCCATCAGCATATCCAAAGATTCTTCCAGGGCTGAAAGTTCAATTTCCGTCATGTACCCTAATGTTCCCAGATTGACGCCGATGAGCGGAATATTCCACCGCTGCACGTCACGGGCAGCCTGCAGCATGGTGCCATCGCCGCCCAGAACAATCATGCATTCAGCATCCTTCAACTCTTCCTCAGAATTTTCACTGCTCCACAAAATACACTGCCTTCCGTGTGCAATCAGATAGTCCCTGATTCGGTTGGTCACTGTCAGCTTTTTATCTTTATGCAGATTCGTATAAATCACAAAATGTTCCATATGCTTTATTCGCTCCCGGTCTCCGGTTTATCCAGGCTGTCATGTGCCCGGTCGACTGTATTCTCAATCTGTGCACTCCACCGGGCAGTCCAGGATTCCCCTGTCTTCTGCTGTGTGAGGCTTTCCAGATTCTGTTCTCCATCGCTTTCGGTCCATTCTGCCACTGCAATGCTGCGTTCACCATTCTTGCGGATGTGAACCAGATACTCAATATTTCCTTCCGGTCCCTTAATAGGTGAATACTCCAGATGCATCACATCAAAACCGACACTGTAAGCAAAATCTATGACTTTATGGATAACTTCCGCATGAACTGAACGCTCCCTGACGACGCCTTTTTTTCCCACTTTATCTCTGCCCGCCTCGAACTGCGGCTTGATCAGGCAGACCATTTCTCCTTGATCTTTTAACAGATTCCTGGCAGGAATCAAAATCTTGGTCAATGAGATAAAAGAGACATCCACACTGGCAAAATCCAGATCATCCTGTATGTCTTCCCTTGTCAGGTAACGGAAATTGGTCTTCTCCATGCAGACCACACGCTCATCATTGCGTAATTTCCATGCAAGCTGACCATGTCCTACATCTACTGCGTACACTTTCACAGCGCCGTTTTGCAGCATACAATCTGTAAATCCACCGGTAGAAGCCCCAATATCCATGCAGACCTTATCCTGCAGCCCGATTTCCCAGCTGTTCATAGCCTTTTCCAGCTTTAAACCGCCACGGCTTACATATTTCAACGCGCTGCCCCGCACCTCCAGCTGAATCTTGCTGATATCAAAGCTACTTCCTGCCTTGTCTTCTTTCTGGCCGTTCACATATACGTTGCCGGACATAATGATTGCTTTGGCTTTCTCTCTGGAGGGGGCATGTCCCTGATTCACCAGTATTACATCCAATCGTTCCTTCATACTTCCTCTTCTCCCAGCTTGGCCATAATTCTCCTGACCACACTTTGTGCATCAATTCCGATTTCTTTCTTCAGAAGCTCTACATTACCGTGCTCCACATAGGCATCCGGTATGGAGATATTCAGATATTTATTGGTGCACCCATTGCTGTTCATGCACTCCAGTACTTTCTCGCCATAACCGCCGCAGGCCACATTCTCTTCCATGGTCACAATCAGTTCATGATTCCCGCATGCCTCCAGAACAGCTGCTTCGTCAATCGGTTTTACAAATCTGGCATTGATCAGACTGACGCTGTATCCGTCTTCTTTCAGCGTATCTCTGACCTTCTCGGCTTCTTTTACCATACTGCCCACAGCCAGAAGCGCGATTTCCTTCTCCCGGTAGATCCACTCCGCTTTTCCGCATTCAATGGGGGCTCTGAACTCCTTCAGCCCATCATAAGCAGTCCCTCTCGGATAACGCACTGCAATAGGCGCTCCAAAATTCACGGCAAATTTCATCATATCCGACAGTTCCCATTTATTCTTGGGCGCGCAGACATGCATATTGGGAATTCCTGTCAGGTAGGTAAAATCAAAGATTCCCTGGTGGGTCTCTCCATCGCTGCCCACCAGCCCTGCACGGTCAATGGCAAATACAACCGGCAGATTCTGAATACACACATCGTGCAGGATCTGGTCATAAGCTCTCTGCAGGAAGGAAGAGTAGACTGCCACCACCGGCTTCATGCCTCCTGCTGCCAGCCCTGCCGCAAAGGTTACCGCATGCTGCTCCGCAATTCCCACATCGAAGAATCTGTCTTTATACATGTTACGGAACCGCTTAAGCCCTGTACCGTCAGGCATAGCGGCCGTAATTGCCACCACTTTCTCATCACGCTGCCCCAGCTTACACATTACAGTAGAGAAAATATCCGTATAATTGGCCACTGTTCTGGGATGAGAAGGAATACCAGTCTCGATATCAAAAGGATCCGTACCATGGAATCTTGCAGGATGACGTTCTGCCGGACCATATCCCTTGCCCTTTTCGGTCATCACATGAATCATGACGGCGCCTTTCACCCTTTTGGCTTCCTGAATGACCCTGACTAATCCATTGATATCGTGACCATCCACCGGTCCAAGATAGGTAACTCCCATATCCTCAAACAACATACCGGGAATTACAAGCTGTTTAAAGCTGTTCTTGGCTCTCCGGATTTTGGTTATCAGCGTATCACCATTCCTGGTCCCCTGCAACGTATGATAGATACCTTCCTTTAAGTCCAGATAACCGGAGGCAGTTCTGATATTATTCAAATATTTGGATACACCGCCTACATTTTCCGATATAGACATCTTGTTGTCATTCAAAATAATGATAAAGTTGGTCTCAAGCTTCGCTGCATTGTTAAGGGCCTCGTAAGCCATACCGCCCGTCAGAGAACCGTCACCGATCACAGATACGATTGTCTGCTTCTCTCCCAGCAGGTCTCTGGCTTTTACCAGTCCCAGACCGGCAGATATGGAAGTAGAACTATGCCCTGTATCAAAAGCATCGCAGCTGCTTTCCTTTCTCTTTGGAAATCCGCTCATTCCATGGAACTGTCTCAGATGGTCGAAGCCTTCCCGACGCCCGGTCAGGATCTTATGAGTATAAGACTGATGGCCTACATCCCAGACAATCTTATCTTCCGGCAGATTCAGCACAAGGTGCAGCGCCATAGTCAGTTCCACCGTGCCCAGGTTGGGACCCAGATGTCCGCCAGTCACACTGATCTTTTCTATTAAAAACTGCCTGATTTCC
>JAFTVH010000017.1 GCA_017465845.1 Lachnospiraceae bacterium
TTAGGGAATAATATTTCAGATCATGACTGCAGAATATGTGGGCAGACACAAAGCAACAGGCATCCGAATAAGCTTTCATTGTCTCAGAAAGCAGTTTTTTCTCTTCTTTGGATGGCAGTATGTGGATTTTAGCTGTAAGTGTCTGTGTCATAATCAAAGCCTCCCTATAGAGTTATTATAACACAATATGTGCAATTTGTACAGAACAATTGTTCGATATTTTAAACTAAAGAAAGGAGAAAGAGCAGGGGACATGTGTATCCGGGTAATCCGTGACGCATTCCTCCCCTACCTGTAGAGGTAGGAGTATCCTGCTCGCTATTTGATGAATAGGAATTGACAATACAACATATAAGTTGTACAATATGGGGTATAAATAGATAATTTTGCGGAAGGTCATTCATATAGGAGGTGCATGTTATGCCGTTTACCGAAGTAAAAATTGAAACTATAATTGAAGAAGAGAAGCAAAAGAATCCGGAATTTGCACAGTCATGGAATTGCAGCAGAGCAGAATACAAGTTGCTTGCTGAACTTGTGAGGCTTAGAAAAGAGCAGAAATTAACCCAAACCGAACTTGCAGTGATGACAGGTAATAAGCAGCAGGTAATCTCCAGAATTGAAAAACGGGAAAACAGTCCAACTCTAAAAACATTTTGCGGATTACTGGATACGCTTGGTTACGAACTGCAGATTGTAAAAAAGGAAAAAGCATAAAGGAGCCCCAATATGACAGAAAAAGTACTGGTGCTGGACATCGACGGCACCCTGACCAACACCCAAAAAGAAATTACTCCCGCCACTAAGCAGGCTATCCGGACTATCTTACAGAAAGGCCACAAAGTCATTTTGGCCTCCGGCCGCCCCACCCCGGGAATGCACCGCTACGAGCAGGAACTTAAGCTTGATCAATACGGCGGCTATCTGCTGTCTTTTAACGGTGCCAGAATCATTGAATGCCGCACCGGCGAAATCATTTACCAGCGTATCCTGCCGTTGAGCATCATTCCCGGCATTTACCGTTTTACGAAAGAACACGGATGCGGATTGATCACGTATTTCGGTGACAACGTGATTTCTGCCTACGAGCCTGATGAATACGTTTTGCTGGAAAACAGAGTAAACGGCATGCCTATTAAAGTGGTAGATAATTTTAAAGAATATGTAGATTTTGATATCAATAAATGCCTGATTACAGTGGAACCTGAGCTGGCAGAAGAATATGAAAAGGAATTGCGGGAAAAATATGGAGACATTGTCAGCGTGTATCGTTCCGAGCCGTTTTATATCGAAATCATGCCAAAGAACGTAGACAAGGCGACATCTCTTGAACAGATGCTCAAAGTCATTGGTCAGACCCGTGAAAATACCATCTGCTGCGGTGACGGCTTTAACGATATTTCCATGGTTCGTTATGCAGGTATAGGTGTGGCAATGGGAAATGCCCAGCCGGTCCTCAAGGAAGTGGCAGATTATATCACCGGTACCAACGACAATGATGGTCTGGTGCAGGTCATCGATACCTTTATCATGAATGCGTAACATGGAGTTTAACAATGACAGATAGGAAGATTCAACTGCCTGAAAAGGTAAAACAGATCATTAACTGCATAACAGAAGCCGGTTATGAGGCCTATGCCGTAGGCGGCTGCATCAGGGACTCTATCCTGGGCAGAGTCCCCGATGACTGGGATATCACCACTTCAGCCACTCCGCAGCAGGTGAAGCGGCTTTTCCGCCGCACCATAGATACAGGAATCCAGCACGGTACCGTGACGGTCATGCTGGACAGGGAAGGCTTTGAGGTGACCACTTATCGTATCGATGGAAAATACGAGGACGGCAGACATCCCACAGAGGTGACTTTCACACCCAATCTGGAAGAGGATTTAAAACGCCGTGATTTTACCATCAATGCTATGGCATACAATGAGCAGACAGGGCTTGTGGACCTCTTTGGCGGAATTCAGGACATAGAAGCAGGGATCATTCGCTGTGTAGGTGATGCAAGAGCCAGATTTACAGAGGATGCTCTGCGGATCATGCGCGCCATACGTTTTGCGGCCCAGCTGGGATACCGGATTGAAGGTGAGACCAGGGAAGCCATCAGCGAGCTGGCCCCCAATCTTCGCCAGATCAGCGCAGAGCGCATCCAGGTAGAACTGACCAAGCTGGTAAATTCTGCCCACCCGGAGACTATGAGAACGGTATACGATACCGGTGTGGCAGCAATTATTCTGCCGGAATTTCAGGAGATCATGGAGACTGCCCAGAACCATCCTCATCACTGCTATAGCGTAGGAGAACACACATTGTGCGCCATGCAGCAGGTAGAGAGGAAGAAAGAACTGCGCCTGACGATGCTTTTTCATGATATCGGTAAGCCGCAGTGCCTGACGGTGGACGAAGAGGGCATTGCCCATTTTTATGGACATGCTCAGGTCAGTGCCGAGATTGCAAGAAAAATCCTGCGGCGTCTCAGATACGATAACGATACCACCAACACAGTATATAAGCTGGTGCTTTATCATGATTCTATTGGCGGAGAAGATCCTACGCGTTGTATGGTCAGACGGGCCATGAACAAAATCGGAGAAGATATTTTTCCCATGCTCTTTGCAGTGAGAAGAGCGGACATTCTGGCGCAAAGTGAGACTTTTCAGGAAGAAAAGCTGAAAAGCCTTGCCGAATGGCAGGCGTTATATGAAGAGATTCTGGAGCGGAAAGAGTGCGTTTCATTAAAGACACTGGCGCTTACCGGCAGCGACTTGATCGCGCTGGGAATGAAGCCGGGCAAAGCCCTCGGGGAGACGCTTCATGAGATGCTGGAGCTGGTTTTGGACCATCCCGAATATAATACAAGAGAATATTTGACTCAGTGGCTGCAAAGTTTGTAACATACTTTGTCAATTCTTCACATATGATAGGTTAGGCGCGGCGTGAACTATAACTTGGTTTATGGGGCGAAAACTGAATATGGGAGGGACTTGCGGTGAATGACAGAGCAGTCGGGTTATTAGATCAATATGAGATTGAGGTGCAGAGAACAAGAAAAGGCAGAGGTGCCATTTTGTGCGATACCGATCAGGGATGCCTGATCTTGAAGGAATATATGGGAAATGCTCAGAGAGTTGCTTTTCAGAGCAAACTGTTAGAGCAGATCCGCGAAGACGGAAAAGTAGGAGTGGAGCGGATTCTTGCGGATAAAGAAGGCAATCTGTTGGTGAAGGACAATGATGGGGTGTCTTATGTGCTGAAGACCTGGTACGAGGGACGGGAATGTAATATTTATGACAGAGCGGAGTGCGTGGAAGCGGTGAAGCTCCTTGCCGGGCTTCATAACAGCATGGAGAAAGCTGCCTGTGATGCGCAGCTGCCGGTATCCAGCCCTGAAAAAGAGTACGAGAAGCATAACAGAGAACTGAAAAAGGTGCGCAGATTCCTGCGTGAGAAGGGGCAGAAAAGCTGGTTTGAAATCAGCCTTCAGCAGGCCTTTGACGGCTTTCTGGAGCAGGCTCTGGATATCGCAGAGCAGTGGCAGCAGTACAGCCATTTGTCGAAGGACCAGCCGGAATGCAGCAGCCTTTGCCACGGTGACTATCAGTACCATAACATCATCAAAAGTGACGGAACATGGTACATAATCAATTTTGAAAAAATTCTCCGGGATAACCCCATCCGGGACCTGTACCTGCTGCTTCGCAAACTGTTGGAGAAGAGCAACTGGTCCATTCCCATGGGGACGGAGCTGATTGCAGCTTATGAAGAGGTACGCCCTATTTCTGCGTACTCCCGGATTGACCTTTATTACCGCCTGGCCTATCCGGAGAAGTTCTGGAAGATCGTGAATTTTTATTACAACTCCCGCAAGTCCTGGATACCTGAGCGCAACATGGAGAAGCTTAATAAATTGCTGGAACAGGAAGCTCAGAAACAGGATTTTCTGGATACGGTGTTCCGGAATGTAAAAATACGCTAAAAACCCCGAAAAACCTTGACAAACACTGGAAAAACAGATATATATATGTATAGACGTTTTAACGGAGTGGTTGTATGCAGAAAGTAAAGCACCATTGACCGGAAGCATCTATAATACACTATACACAGTATACTCAATACAGGAGGAGTTCGACATGAACAAAACAGAATTAGTTGCAGCTATGGCTGAGCAGGCTGGTATCTCTAAAAAAGACGCAGAGAAGGCTTTAAAGGCTTTTACAGATGTTGTTGCTGAAGAATTAAAGAAAGACGGAAAGGTTCAGTTAGTTGGCTTCGGTACTTTCGAAGTTTCTACCAGAGCTGAAAGAGAAGGAAGAAATCCTCAGAGCGGCGAACCTATGAAGATCGCAGCTTCCAAGGCTCCTAAGTTCAAAGCTGGTAAGGCTTTAAAGGATATGCTGAACGCATAATTGACGTTAGAATGATTACTTCAGAGAACCTGTAAAGGTTCTCTGTTTTATTATCCCCAGTTCAGCCATAGCCTGCAATACGAGCGAATCATGCTTGCATGAATGAGCACGTATTACAGGCTATGGACTGAGCGCCACTCTATGAGCAAAGGTAGCTGCGCAGCAGCGGAGAGCGCCGCAGGCGCGTCAAAGAACCGGAGGTTCTCAGCGAATGGCGCGGCTGAACGGCGTCCTTGCGCCTCCCCCTTTTACCAATCGCCTTGCCTACCCCCTTAAAAATGGAGAAACCAATATGAGACTAGACAAATACCTGAAAGTATCCCGCCTGATCAAACGAAGAACCGTAGCCAACGAGGCCTGTGACAGCGGCCGCGTCCTGATCAATGACAAACCCGCCAAAGCTTCCACCAACGTAAAAGAAGGCGATATCATCACCATCTCCTTCGGCAATAAAGACGTAAAAGTAGAAGTACTGGACGTCCAGGAAACGGTACGTAAAGAAGAGGCCAAAGAACTGTTCCGTTACCTGTAAAACAGCACAGCCCAGCCGGAACAATATGGGCTGCAGAGTAAAAATAACAGTCATAAATTTCCCCTGCCCCTCATATATTGAAGAGAGAGAAAGCGGTATAAAGGAGGGGCTTATGGAGGACTTAAAAAATACGGGAGCACACATGCACAAGGTAACGATGCTGAACAGAAAGACATGCAGCATTAATGGTGTGAATGATGTGCTTTCTTTTGACATACATGAGATTCTCCTGGAGACGGAGCAGGGAATGATGATGATCAAGGGAGATGACCTCCATGTGAATCGTTTGACTCTGGAAAAAGGAGAAGTGGACATTGATGGAAAGATAGACAGCTTCACTTACTCTGATGTAGCGGGTACCGGTGGGAAAAGCGAATCTCTGCTCTCCAGATTATTCCGCTGACACAGACAGGCGGCGGGTGGAGAGGCAGTATGGCTGATGAAAATATTTTTGTGCTGTATGCGTTTTGCATGGGTATCTTCATTACTTTTGTATATGATATACTGCGGATATTTCGGAGAGTGATTCCCCACAATATTTTCTGGGTGTCCCTGGAAGATATTATATTCTGGTGTTTCTGTGCGATAGAAGTATTCCTGCTCATGTATCATGTGAGTAATGGCACGCTCAGGTGGTTTGCTGTACTGGGAGCTATGGTGGGCATGGGACTCTATCTGAAAACACTGAGCAGGTTTCTTGTAAAATATATATCACTTTTTCTGCGGAAAGTTCGGACTGTTATCAAGAAATTTTTCGGCTTTCTTTTTAAGCCGTTTCGCCTCTTGACCGGCTTTTTAAGTAAGACTGTGGGAAGGACAGCAGGTCGTGGCAAAAGATTTGTAACTTTTTTGAAAAAGAGGTTGACGGCTTTTGGAAAAGTGCTTAAAATGGTAGTATGTAAGCAATGATTTACTGTGTATGTGGGAAAGGGGACTCGTAATGGCCAGGAGAAAAGTAGCATATCGTAAACAGCGTCAGAACAGATTTAGTATGTTTCTGGTATCAATTGTAGTGCTGCTGGTACTGGTGGCAGTTTCGGTAAGAAGCATGGAACTGCAGGAGAAGCTGGATACCTACACGGCGAAGGAGGAACAGCTATCGCAACAGATAGCTGCCGAGGAAGTACGTTCGGTGGAAATCGAAGAGTACCGAAAGTATACCCAGACCAAGAAATTTGCGGAAGAATACGCCAAGGAGAAGCTGGGACTGGTATACAAGGACGAGATCCTGTTTAAACAGGAGGATTGAGCGTTTGGTTTTTGGATTGTTACATGATGAGAATACGAGAGCAGATGTGAGAAATCATATCTGCTTTTTTTGTCGTATAAAAATCTCTTAACACTGCTCCGTTTTGACAAAAAACATTTTGGACAAGGACTATACTACCTATAAAACAAGGGCGCCGGGCTTGTACTGTTGAAAAGACTTTCGGTGCAGAAAAGAGGTAGTAAGTGAAGGGTAAAACTCAAATAGAAGATGCCAGGTCAATGGAGGTGTCAGAATACGGTAAGCGCAGGCTTCTGACCTATGCAGATTCCTTCAGAGAACTGGCAAAAAGTATGGAGGATGGACTGGTGGTTCCCCGGGAGTCAGAAGAGAGGGATGAGCTGCTGCATGCCAGAAGGCTGCAGGAGAACCAGCAGGTATTGTGTGATAATCTAAATGAAATGGCACAGATTATGGATAAAGTTGCTTCAGAGGTGTTTCGCCTTCGTCCTTTGGACGCCAAGTCACGTAAGCTGGTGGTGCATGCCATGAAGGCAGAAGGAATCGTTATTTCAGATATTTATTACATAGACAGGCCGGGGGAGCGTCCCGTTCTTGGAATTACAATGTATGCCAGGGGCGCTGTCAATTATACCGGGGAAAGAGTGGCGGACATGCTTTCCGTGCTCTTAAATAAACGTCTGGAGCTCTCTGTGGCGAGTCCTTATCTGATTGATGAGACAAGCCGCAATTATACCTTTGTGGAGGAAGCCGTTTATGTAGTGCTGTCCGGAACCGCAAGAGCAGTGAAAGAGGGAGAATCGAGATCCGGCGATAACTATGCTATCATTGAATCGGAAAAGGGAAAGTTGACAGTCCTTTTATCCGATGGAATGGGTTCAGGTGAAAAAGCAGCTGCCGACAGTGAATTGATCCTGGACCTGTTGGAGAAAATGTTGGAGGCAGGGTATCCCCTTGATGCCGCGCTGAAACTGGTGAACAGTGCATTGGTATCCGGTTTTGAGAATCAGAACATGTCCACCCTGGATATCTGTGACCTGGACCTCTATGACGGAACATGTGCATTTTACAAAATGGGAGCAGCAGCTTCTTTCCTGAAAAGAGAACACGGAGTAGAGCAGATTACCAGCCCCGGACTGCCTCTGGGAATTTTCAGGGAAACGAAGCCTGAAAAGCTGGAAAGAAAGCTTATGGACGGTGATTATGTGATCATGATGACAGATGGGGTACTGGATGCCCTGAAGCAAAACCGTTACGAAGAAACTATGCGTCAGATTATTGAAAGTATCGGGGAGCAGAATCCAAAGGAAATTGCCAGGAGGATTCTTCAGTTCGTACTCCACTGCTGCGGAGGCCATATTCAGGATGACATGACGGTAGTGGTGCTCGGCATTTGGGAAAATGCGGTTACCACTTGATTTTCCGCGAATAAACAGCTATAGTAAATGGTATGAGATACGCAGACACCATAGAACAGAAAGTTAAGAAATTTATGGACGAGCACCATATGCTGGAACCCGGGGATCGGGTAGTTGCAGGTGTTTCCGGAGGGGCAGACTCAGTTTGCCTCTTATTTGTGTTACTTAAGATAAGAGAACAGATTCCGTTCTCTCTTTATGTAGTGCATGTGAATCACGGAATCCGCAGGGAAGCGGGAGAAGATGCAGCTTATGTGGAACAGCTGTGCAGCCGATTCGGAATTCCTTTTACGTTGGTGAAAGAAAAGGTGAAGGAGCGTGCTGCTAAAGAGAAGCGTTCGGAGGAGGAAATGGGACGCCTGGTCCGGTATCAGGCCTTTGAGAAGGTACTGAAAGAAGTCGGAGCCAATAAAATTGCGGTGGCTCATAACAGCAACGATCAGGCGGAGACTATGTTATTTCATCTCTTCCGCGGCAGCGGGATGTCCGGCCTGTGCGGAATCCGGCCTGTTCGTGATCATGTCATCCGTCCTATCCTTTGCCTTGAGCGAAAGGAAATTGAGCAGTATCTGGAGGAAAAAAAGATTGCTTACTGCCGGGATGCGACTAATGAAGAGGATGATTATACCAGAAATCGCATTCGTCACCATATTCTGCCCTATGCAGACCAGGAAATTGCCCGGGGATGTGTGAGCCACATGGCACAGACGGCAGCTATGCTTTCAGAGACAGAAGCATATCTGGAGCAACAGACCCAGGTTGCAAGAGACATGGCAGTGCAGACGATTCCGGCCCATTCGTTTGCTCATCAGGCGGAGGCTGATGATTCTGCACAAGAAGCAATTGGCTTTCGTATTTCCTGCCGCAGCTTCTCCGCAGTGGATACCGTCATTGGAAAGCGTCTTATCTACCGACTGCTTCGAGAGTTAAGTCCCGGCGGCAGGGACATGACATATGTACATGTACAGGATGTGATGGAACTTCTCACAAGGGATGGCAACCGACAGATTCATCTGCCCTATGGAATCGTGGCACAGCGCCAATATGATCAGGTGCAGCTGAAGCGCTGGACTGAAGAAATATCCGGGTCGGCAGATGGTCCTTTCATCACCATCGACCACGAGGATCTGTTGTCAGGCAGACCATTTACCATGGAACTAGGTTCCAAAACCTTGTATTTACAGATAGTTTTCGGTAAAAATTATAAAGATATTCCAGAAAACAGGTATACGAAATGGTTTGATTATGATAAAATTAAGGAACGGCTGATAATCAGGACGCGCAGAACAGGAGATTTCTTAAGTATCCGCGGAACTTCCGCAGAGGTGAACCATAAGTCGGTAAAGGATTATATGGTAACTGAGAAAATTCCAAAGCAGGACAGGGATAAGATATTACTTTTAACGGAGGGAAACCATGTCCTGTGGATTGTGGGGCACAGAATCAGCGAATATTATAAGATCAGTAAGAATACAAAACGTATTTTACAGGTACAATTAAGAGGAGACTGCAAGAGCAGCGAAACGGAGGAAAACAATGGCAGAACATGTTAAAGTACTGTTAACAGAGGAAGAAGTAGACAGGAGAATTCAGGAAATCGGCAATCAGATCAGCAAGGATTATGAAGGGAAGCAAGTACATCTGGTATGTGTATTGAAGGGCGGCAGCTTTTTTATGTGCGAGCTGGCAAAGAGAATCACAGTTCCTGTATCTTTGGATTTCATGTCCGTATCCAGTTACGGAAGCGATACCAAGTCCAGCGGTGTGGTTAAAATTGTGAAAGATCTCGATGAGTCGATTAAGGATAAGGATGTTATCGTGGTAGAAGATATCGTGGACTCCGGCAGAACTTTAAGCTATCTGTTGGAGATGCTTCGTGACAGAGGACCACGTTCCTTAAGCTTGTGTACTTTATTG
The DNA here is from genome assembly GCA_017465845.1 of Lachnospiraceae bacterium. Taxonomy (GTDB): domain Bacteria; phylum Bacillota; class Clostridia; order Lachnospirales; family Lachnospiraceae; genus Acetatifactor. The sequence goes on from JAFTVH010000017.1 coordinate 9,505, forward strand.
GATAAACCGGAAAGACGTGTCATCGATGTAAAAGTTGATTACACCGGTTTTGAAATTCCCGATGAATTTGTTGTTGGCTACGGTCTGGACTATGACCAGAGATACCGTAATCTTCCTTATATCGGAATTGTGGAGTTCGATTGATGGAAGAGCACTTGAGGCAGTGCATAAATAGGAGGCATAATTTTGAGACAAAAACCAAGAAGTTCGAGTCCGTTTTTTATGATTGGACTCATGTTAGTGATTGTTTTTTTGATGTTGAGTTATATGAAAGATCCTACGGAGGATTACACCAGAGAACAATTTATCAATGATATTGAAGACGGACTGGTGCTGGATGTGACGATTCAACCCAATCCGGAATCACCCACAGGTTATCTGAACGTTGACCGCAGAACCGGTGATAAGAAACTGTATGTTACGGATGTGGCAGAGGCGGAAAAGCTGGTCCGCGCGTATGGTTTCGACCCTCAGGTCAATGATGTAAAGCGTGATGAATGGGGATTGAAGACAGTTGTTCCCATGTTGATTGTTCTGGTTGTGGGAATTTTCCTGTTCATGATGCTGAATGCTCAGAACGCTTCCGGCGGGGCTAACGGCAAGATGATGAATTTCGGTAAGAGCCGGGCCAAGATGTCTCTTGGAGACAACAAAGTCAACTTTAAAGTAGTAGCCGGATTGCAGGAGGAGAAAGAAGAACTTGAGGAAATCGTAGACTTTCTGAAAGATCCCGGAAAATATACCAAAGTAGGTGCCAGAATTCCCAAGGGCGTACTGCTGGAGGGGCCTCCCGGAACCGGTAAAACGCTGCTTGCCAAAGCAGTTGCAGGAGAAGCAAATGTACCTTTCTTCAGTATCTCCGGTTCTGATTTTGTGGAGATGTTCGTAGGTGTAGGTGCTTCCCGCGTCAGAGACCTGTTTGATGATGCCAAGAAGCATGCGCCTTGTATCGTATTTATCGATGAAATCGATGCAGTGGCAAGACGCCGTGGTACCGGTATGGGTGGGGGACATGATGAAAGAGAGCAGACGCTGAACCAGCTGCTGGTAGAGATGGACGGCTTCGGTGCCAATGAGGGTATCATTGTAATGGCAGCCACCAACAGAGTGGATATCCTGGATCCGGCTATCTTACGTCCCGGACGATTTGACCGTAAAGTATCTGTAGGAACTCCTGACGTGGGCGGTAGAGAAGAGATTCTTCGTGTGCATTCCAAAAATAAGCCCCTCAGAGATGACGTGGACTTAAAGCAAGTGGCACAGACGACTGCAGGCTTTACCGGAGCTGATCTGGAGAACCTGATGAACGAATCTGCTATCATTGCAGCCAAATCAGGTAACCCGTATATTTCCGCAGAAGATATCAGAACTGCCTTTATTAAAGTAGGTATCGGTACCGAGAAGAAGAGCCGCATCATTTCCGATAAGGAAAAGAAGATCACTGCTTACCATGAGGCAGGCCATGCGATTCTTTTCCACGTACTGCCGGATGAAGGCCCTGTTTACACCGTATCCATCATTCCTACCAGCAACGGTGCCGCAGGCTATACCATGCCTTTGCCTGAAAAAGATGAAATGTTCCTGACCAAAGGCCGCATGCTGCAGAATATCATGGTATCCCTTGGCGGTCGGATTGCAGAAGAAATCATCTTCGGCGACATTACCACAGGAGCTTCCAGTGATATCAAGAAGGCTACCAAAGTGGCCCGCAGAATGGTTACCCGTTATGGTATGACGGAAAATGTAGGTGTCATCTGTTACGATGATGATGACGATGAAGTATTTATCGGACGCGACCTTGCCCATGCCAAGTCCCACAGTGAAATAGTGGCAGGCGAGATCGACCGCGAAGTGAAATCCATTATCGATGACTGCTACGCCAAGGCTAAGAAGATTATTCTGGAGCATGAAGATGTACTTCACAAATGTGCTGAACTTCTTCTTGAGAAAGAAAAAATCGGCAGAGAAGAATTCGAAGCATTGTTCGCAGAAAATGCATAAAAAGCGTGAATGTCAAAAACGGCAGCTCTGTTTTGGCGCTTTGTCACAACGACATGTTGTTAAAAAGTACCAAAAACAGATGCACCAATTTGTAATATTTGTGAAAATTGAGACTTTTCAAATTGGGTGGGGCATGGTATTATAATACTCGTAACCCCCCCAATACATTATATAGTTTTTTGCTATACCCCATAAGAAAGAAATACCTTCTCTAAAAAGGACAGCCGTAAAAAGCTGTCTTTTTTACTGTATTTTTCGCGAAAAAAGTCACTTTAGTGTGACAGAGTACACAAAGTGAAGTATTTTTGGGAAAAAGTCTTGCAGGATAAGTTTGTTTCCGTTAAAATGAGGAAGAATGTAAAGAGATTGAAAAAGGTTTCAGTTCAGCCCGCGCCATTCGCAAAGGCGCCTACGGCGCTTTCTTGCTGCTTCGCAGCTAACTTTGCTCATAATCGGGCGCTCAGTTCATAGCCTGTACCACATGCTCAATCATGCAAGCATGATTGAGCATGTCATACAGGCTATGGCTGAACTGTGAAAGGTAACTAAGATGGACATCGAGCATTTGAAACGGGTAGAGTACAATCAGATGTATATTTCATCCATGCGTCCTGTGTTCAATCGCAGGGGCTTGTTTACAGATACATCAGAGCATTACGTGACACCGGCGGAGCCGGCGCCATATGACCTGGTAAAAATACGTTTTCGTACCGCGGTTAACAATGTAGACCGTGTGTTTTTGGTACATCAGGGGCAGAAGCATCTGATGAATAAAGTAGAGTCTGATGAGGAGTTCGACTATTACGAGCACGAACATCAGATGGAAAATGAAAAGGTCTCCTATTATTTTATTATAGAGACCGGAAAGATTTCTGCATTTTATGATACCAGAGGACTTGTCAAAGAACCCAACGAATATTATGATTTCGCTATTATTCCGGGCTTTAAGACACCTGAGTGGGCTAAGGGAGCTGTCATGTATCAGATTTACGTGGACCGCTTCTGTAACGGAGACCCCACTAACGATGTGGAGACCAACGAGTACTGCTACATCGGAGAGTCTGTCCGCAAGGCGGACGACTGGAATCAGTATCCTGCATCCATGGACGTGCGTACGTTCTACGGCGGCGACCTGCAGGGTGTGCTTGATAAGATGGATTATCTGAAAGATCTGGGGGTAGAGGTCATCTACTTTAACCCCTTATTCGTGTCCCCCTCTAATCACAAATATGACATTCAGGACTACGACTATATTGACCCTCATTTCGGCAAAATCGTGTCTGATGAAGGAGAGATGCTGCCGCCTGATCAGAAGGAAAATCGTTTTTCCACCAGGTATATCAACCGTGTGACCAATAAGAAAAATCTGGAGGCCAGCAACCAACTGTTTATTAAAGTAGTGGAGGAAGCACATCGCAGAGGCATGCGCGTTATCCTGGACGGTGTATTCAACCACTGCGGCTCCTTCAACAAGTGGCTGGACAGGGAAAGAATCTATGAGAATGCACCGGGCTACGAAAAAGGCGCTTATGTGTCCGCTGACAGCCCGTATCATAATTATTTTGCTTTTCACAGAGACAACGAGTGGCCCTATAACCATACCTACGATGGCTGGTGGGGACATGATACTTTGCCAAAGCTGAATTATGAGGGTTCCAGAGAACTGATGGAATACGTGCTCCATATCGGCAGAAAGTGGGTTTCCCCGCCGTATAACGCCGATGGCTGGAGACTGGACGTGGCAGCAGACTTAGGTCACAGCCCCGAATTTAACCACCATTTCTGGAAAGAATTTCGAAAGGCCGTGAAAGAAGCCAATCCGGAAGCCATCATCCTGGCTGAGCACTACGGCAGCACCAGAGAATGGCTCCAGGGCGATGAGTGGGATACCGTTATGAACTACGATGCTTTCATGGAGCCTCTGACCTGGTTCCTGACAGGTATGGAAAAACACAGCGATGACTACAGAGCCGATCTTCTCGGCAACGCTGACAGCTTCTGGGGTGCTATGCGCCACCATTCCTCCAGCTTTGCCATGCCAAGCTGGCAGGTAGCCATGAACGAACTTTCCAACCACGACCACTCCCGGTTCCTTACCAGAACCAACCACAAGGTAGGCCGTACCAACACCCTTGGACCCGAAGCTGCCAATGAAGGCGTCAATAAAGGCGTATTCCGGGAAGCTGTCGTGATGCAGATGACCTGGATAGGTGCGCCCACCATCTACTATGGTGATGAGGCAGGACTGTGCGGCTTCACCGACCCCGACAACCGCAGGACTTATCCCTGGGGCCATGAAGACCACGAGCTGATTGCTTTCCATAAAGCCATCATCCGTCTGCGCCGGGAAAATGACGAGCTGCGCCGCGGTTCCTTAAAGAGTATCGATGTGGATTATAATTATCTGGCATATGCAAGATTCCACAAGAAAGGTCAGAGTATTATCCTGATTAACAATAATGACCATGAAATTACCAAGACTGTCACCGTTTGGGAAGCCGGTGTGGCCAAAGAGGACAAGATGGTCAGCCTGATTCAGACGACTCAGGAAGGCTATAGCCTGGAGGCAACGGAGTATACGATTCATGGGGGTAAGATTGAAATTACATTGCCTCCGTTTTCGGGGACGATTTTAAAGGCAGTGCATGACGAAGAACCTGGCGAGGTGCAGGAGGATGGTCCGGTAAAAGAGACCGATAGTGCTGTGCAGGAAGAAGAAACGATGCATATTGCAGAGATTTCGGCGGCAGAGATTTTGGCGGCAGAGATTTCGGCGGCAGAAGCAGTGCCTCAGGGGGCTGTTAATGAGCAGAAAAAAGGATTTTTCCGTTCTCGTTTTATATAGTAGGGAGGAAAACAGATGAAAATCACGGTAAACCATGCACATGTTTTTCAGGAAGAGGTCAGAAAAGAAGGTTCCATACAGGCCCTTGAGAATGTGATGGATCAGTGCTCTATTGACAGAGCAGTGTGCTTTGCACCGTTTGCAGATTATTTTAGGAGCAATGGTGAAAGTCCCAACAGATGGCTATATGAACAGATTAAAAATAATGACCGGTTTCTAGCATTCGGTACCATTGATTTTACCAAGGATAATTTAAAAGAGCAGGCGGAGGAAATCCACCGGCTTGGCTTTGCCGGAATCAAGCTGCATCCCGCGCATCAGAAATTCAAAGTAGATGAGGACAGGGCGTGCGAGGTTTACAGCGTGGCAGAGAAATATGGTCTGCCCATTTCATTCCACACAGGCGTACACTGGCACAGAATATCCAGCTATAATACACTTCTTTATGATGAGGTGGCATATAAATTCCCTAAATTGAAAATCTGCATGGAACATGTGGGTGGTTATGCGTTTTTTAACGATGCGATCGGGGTGATGTGCAACAATCCCAAAACAGTTTATGCTGGTCTTACCAGCGTGTTTGACAGAGAAATGAATAAATACTGGTATCTGGGAAAAGACAAAGTGAAGGATCTTATCTGGCTTGCGGGAATTCACAGATGTGCAGCTTTGAAGAATAAAAATTTTTCGCAATAAAAATATAAGATTTTAACCATGATACAGCTCTGTTATAGTAAAATAGAAGAAAATATTTTACGCAATGGAGCTGTTTTTTTATGCGAAAGAAAGAAAAACGCGAGAGAAA
>JAFTVH010000018.1 GCA_017465845.1 Lachnospiraceae bacterium
AAATCAGTAACTATATGGTAGTAACCAATGCATGTGAGTACCCGGAAGTCCTTGCAAGATGGGTAGACACATTATATGATATGGAAACCAGTGCGGAAGTAAACAAGGGTCCTGTAGGTGTTACTATGACAATTACAGAAGGCGGACTGTATGAAATACATGATCCTATCGGGTACAGCATAAACTGGAGTGATTATATCACAACGGTACATTATGACAGAGTGCCTCATATCGTTCCGACTGTAAGTGATAATTTCTTCCTTCAGAAAGAAGTAGTCGGTAACGACAAGGATGCCCAGGATATCATGTATGAGGAAGACGGTGCGTTGGTACCTGCCTATCCAAAGGTTATCATGACTGCAGATGAGGAATCTGAGATTGCTCTTCTGGCAACAGATATTAATAAATATTCGCAGGAAACCATTTGCCGTTGGATCAGTGGTCAGGGTGATATAGACGCTGATTGGGATGAATATATCTCGACCATGAAAACATTTGATCACGAAAGATTTATTGAGATTTATCAGCAGGCATATGATCGTTATGTAGCTAACAGTCAGTAACAGGAGAGGAGTCAATGCCTTAAGGCATTGACTCCCTCTGTTCCATAGGCTTTAAGGAGGATTAGAATGTCAAAAAAAACAAGATGCCTGACGGCGGGACAGAACAGTCAGCGCTTTAAAAAAGCAAAGATTATTTTCAGGAAGAACTGGGAATTGTATTTGCTGTTGCTTCCTACGCTTTTATTCTTCGCTATATTTTGTTACTACCCTATGTATGGTGCCCAGATTGCATTTCGTGATTTTAAAATAACGAAGGGTATCTGGGGAAGCGAATGGGTAGGACTTAAGCATTTCAGCCGGTTCATTAACGGACCTTATTTTGGGCAGATATTGAAGAATACTCTGACGCTCAGTATTTATTCCCTGCTTGTGGGAACGCCGTTTCCCATTCTGTTTGCATTATTGTTGAATCACTGCAGAAGCACACGCTTTGCAAAGATATTGCAGACGGTATCCTACGCGCCGCACTTTATATCAACTGTAGTTATGGTTGCTATGATCAATATGTTTTTCTCGCCGCAAAGTGGTATTGTGAATGTGTTCGTCAAAGCGGTGACAGGAGACACATTCAATTTTATGGGATCACCGGAAGCCTTTCCTCATTTGTACGTCTGGACCGGTATCTGGCAGGGCCTTGGCTGGAATTCCATTATATATATCGGGGCGCTGACAAGCATCAACCCGGAGCTGCACGAAGCTGCTATCGTAGATGGAGCGACCATCATACAGAGAATCAGACATGTGGATATTCCGGGTATCCTGCCTACCGTTATTATTCTTCTGATCATGAATGCGGGACATGTGCTCGGTGTTGGATTTGAAAAAGTATTTTTGATGTCCAATTCCCTGAATTCCTCTACAGCAGAGGTTATTTCTACATATACTTATAAAATGGGTATGCAGCAGGCGCAATACAGTTTCTCATCAGCCGTAGACCTTTTTAACTCTGTGATCAATTTTACGATATTGGTTATCGTGAACACGATTTCAAAAAAGGTTTCGGATAATTCTATTTTTTAGTGAGGTGGCGATATGGGTAAGAAAAAAATTAAGCTGTCAAAAGAGGACAGGATTTATCACATTATAACCACAGTGATTCTGGCGGTAATCCTGCTGATAGTAGCATATCCCCTTTATTTCATTATCATCGCTTCCTTCAGCGATCCCGTCCTGTTGGCACAGGGAAAAGTCAGACTGATTCCAAAGGGCTTTAACTTCCTGGGATATGACAGAACCTTTGCTAATCAGAATTTGTTTATCGGATACAGAAATACAATCTGTTATACAGTTGTGGGCACCTGCGTCAATCTGGCCTTGACCATGACTGCTGCATATGCATTGTCTGTAAAAGAGCTGTATGGCCGAAGGGTGATCATGTTCCTGATTACCTTTACCATGTATTTTGGCGGTGGTATGATTCCAAAATACTTTCTTGTCAGGGATCTGGGGCTTCTTAACAACTTCTGGTCCATGATTTTACCGGGTGCAGCCAGTGCATATCACCTGATGGTTGCAAGATCCTTCATAGAGAGTAATATTCCGAGAGAACTGTATGAAGCGGCAGAAATGGATGGCTGCGGCAGATTAACTTTCTTCAGAAAGGTAGTTCTGCCTTTGTCCGGTACATTGATTGCCATGTTGACATTGTTCTTTGGTGTCGGTCATTGGAATGCCTATTTTAATGCACTGATGTATATTCAGGATAGAGAAAAATTCCCATTGCAGGTAATATTAAGGGAGATCTTACTGCAGAATCAGTTTTCACTGGATGATATTACGGATCCGGAATTGATGACAGCTTTGGCTGAGTTGCAAAATTCCATAAAATATGTAATGATTATTGTATCCAGTATCCCTGTCCTGATCATATATCCGTTGCTCCAGAAACACTTTGTGAAAGGTATGATGATAGGATCAGTGAAAGGATGATTGCGCCCGTAAAGGGCTGGTGGTATAGAGAAGGGAGAGGAAGACGATGAGAACAAAATTAAGGAAATGGTTACAGGGATTTCGAACATTATTTATTTCTTATTTCTGTATCTTGCTGTTTCCATGCCTGCTGCTGATCGTCTTTGTTCAGAATGTCTATATGAAACAGATAGACAGCTATATCATGAATTCATCCCAAAACAGGCTGAATGTAGTGGTCACAGAGCTGAATCTGCTCTTTGAAAATATGGAGGCTGCTGCTAACAGTATTTTTATGGATTCTGATTTCAGCCAAACACTTGTTCCGGAAGATTTTGTGGAAGTCAACAGGGTTAAATCAAAACTCGATATGTTGACGCTGAATCAGAAATATATAACGGAGATCGTTATCTATCAGGGTGGAAGTGATTATCTGATTTCTTCAAACAGCTCCTATTTAAAAGATATTTTTTGCAATCTATATCGAATGCAGGATGTGACCCGGGAAGAATTTAATGATTATCTGAAAAATGGTTCTGATCGGGCGTTGGATGCGGTGATGAATAATGGAAATTACAAATTTTTCAGCAGAGTGAGACGATCATTCAGATACTATACCAACGCTATATTTGTAGTAGATATGGACAAGTTTGAAGCTGTCATAAGGGAACAAATGAGAGACGGTACAGGCATGTTCTGCATTGAGGATCCGGAGGGAAATGTTTTTGCATTTGAGAGTAATGACCGGGAATTTGAGGAGGAATTCTATACGGATATTTTAGAAGAAGCCGGAAAAAAATGGTCCGATGATACTGCAAAGAACAGCGCGATCGTATCCCGCAAAGGGACTAATTATGTGGTTTCACAGGAAACTTCCGCTTTAAGCAACTATAAATTCATCATGATAACCAGCGGAGACAGTCTGTCGCAGCAGGTAAAATCTCAGAATATATTGTGGATGGTATTGATTGTTCTCCTCTTCTTTTCCGGGATTGGATGTATCCTGTATCTGAGCACGCTGTTCTACAGACCAATCAACCGAATCAAAGAAAAGGCTGAGAAGGTCTATGTAAAGAGCGAAAAGCAGGAAAAGGGTGTGTATGACATCATCAGCGGCTCGCTGGAATATCTGGAGGAGAAAAGTCTGGTCCTGCAGGAGCAGATGAAAAATTACCGAAGATACCTGCTGACAAAGATGCTGCGGGGCGAACTGCGTACGACGGAAGAGCGAAATCTCGTTTACAATATGCTTGATTTTGATATTCATGAAAGTATCTTATATGTAAGCATCATAACCATGAATTATGATTATTCCGAAGAGGAACTGTCTGAGTATCTGGTGAGCTGCAAACTGAAATCGATTCATTTCATACTAAATGAACTGGAGTATGGCAGGCGCTTTGTCGTGATATGGAATGTAGACAGAACTTCTGTGAAGCTGATTCATACCCAGTTGGATGCGATCCTGAGGACAGGAGGAATCGGTAAGATTTCCTGCAGTGAAAGATGCTATGAAATTGGGCAGGTGCCACTGTCATTTATCCGTGCTGCTATTTTGGATGAAATGACTGAACAGAAGGGAATCCTCTGGTTTGACAGCGAAAATGAAAGCTTGCTTCCGGTGGCTGAATGCAGATATATTCAGGAACAGATCAAAGAAAGAAACTGGAGTAATGCCAAAGATTATCTGGACAGTTTACTGAAACTGGCGCATGAGAAAGAAGTATATTGGAGCCAGTACGTATGCATGTGGATGGCATACACTTTATCAGATGTAAGAGAATATCAGATGAATCCGGCAGAGAAAGCAGATATTTTACTGTTGCTTAAGAGTCGGGACAGAAACTTTTATGATGGCTATCTTCGGGAAATTTCAGATTTTCTGGCAAGGGAGGGAGCAAACTTAAGTAAGCAGGAAAACAGTAATCTGCCAGTGATAGAAAAGATGAAACAGTATCTGGCCGAACGCTATAATGATCCCAATTTTTCTTTCCAGGAGATGGCAGAAGCATATGGTATGAGTCTCCCTGCGCTGAGTAAATATTTTCATGAAAAGAATGGCATGCCTATCAATGACTATGTAACGGAATTAAAGATAAACCGCGCGAAGTATTTATTGGAAAATACAGACATTGCGGCAGCTGAAATCGGTCTTGAGGTAGGATACTACAATGCGAGAAGCTTCAGCAGAAGATTCAGACAGATCACAGGGCTGGCTCCGTCGGAGTACCGCAAGAACCTGCGCGGCAGCCGAAAACAGGAAGGGGAAGCGTAGTACTTTAAAGGGGGGAATACACCAAAAAGGGGTGAAAATATGGAAATGAATATGTATAGGTTGGAAGCATCTCCCAAAAGTAATGCAGAAGCAATTATTCAGGGGGATAAATATAGAATTACAGTGCTGACAACATCATTAATACGATTAGAATATAATAAAGACGGAAAGTTTGAAGATCGTGCGACCCAGATGGTGTTGAACAGAGACTTTCCGGTACCGGAATTTCAGAAAGATGACAGCAATACGGAATTAACGGTTTACACGGATATGCTGGAGATTCATTATGATAAAAAAGAGTTTTCTGCCAACGGACTGTATGTTAAAGTGAAGGCAGGAAACGGTTTATCCTATACCTGGTATTATGGGCAGAAACCGATTGCGAATCTTGGAGGAACGGCACGGACACTTGACGGAGCACAGGGAAAAATTCCTCTTGAGAATGGTATCATTGGCAAGAGAGGCTATTCTGTGATTGATGACAGCCATTCTACGGTAATTTGTGATGATGGGTGGATGGCGCCCAGAGAGAAAGACAGTATCGATCTGTATTTCTTTGGGTATGGCCACAAGTATTTGGAGTGCTTAAAAGATTTTTACTATTTATGCGGGAAAACACCGCTGTTGCCCAGATATGCTTTGGGAAACTGGTGGAGCAGATATTACCGTTATGATGAAAAGGAATACATAGAGCTGTTCGACCGTTTTGAAAAGGAAAAAATACCTTTTTCCGTAGCAGTTATCGATATGGACTGGCATCTTGTAGATTCTGTGGATCCCAAATACGGAAGCGGTTGGACAGGATATACCTGGAACAGAGAATTGTTCCCTGACCCGGTTGGATTCCTGGATAAACTTCATAAAAAGGGACTGAAAGTTTCTTTGAATCTCCATCCGGCAGACGGTATCCGTGCGTACGAGGAATGTTATCCGAGAATTGCTGAGAAAATGGGGATAGACCCTGAGAGCGAAATACCTGTTGAGTTCGACTTTACGGATCCTGAATTTGTAAAAACGTATTTTAATGAGGTTCTTCATCCTATGGAAGAAGAAGGTGTTGATTTCTGGTGGTTAGACTGGCAGCAGGGAAGTGTCAGCAAGATTCCCGGTCTGGATCCGCTGTGGATATTGAATCATCTGCACTATCTGGACAGTAAGTGGAAAAACAGGCGTCCGATCACCTTTTCCAGGTATGCGGGACTGGGCAGCCACAGATACCCGATAGGATTTTCCGGAGATGCCTTTATTTTATGGCAAACGCTTCAGTTTGAGCCGTACTTTACCAGTACTGCAAGCAACGCAGGCTATGGATGGTGGAGCCATGATATCGGCGGTCATGTAGGCGGTATCAGAGATGATGAAATGGTGGTACGTTGGGTTCAGTTTGGCGTATTTTCTCCTATCATGCGCCTTCACAGTACCAATAATCCGTTCATTTCTAAGGAACCCTGGAAATTTGATGCGCCGGTTTGTGATATTCTTTCGGATTATCTCAGACTCCGCTATGCGATGGTTCCATACTTATATAGTATGAACAGAAGGGCCAGCAGAGAAGGGATTCCACTGATCTTGCCAATGTACTATATGGAGCCGGATGAGGAAAGTACCTACCAGGTTCCCAATGAGTATTATTTCGGCTCTGAAATGATAGCCGCACCCATTACCAGAAAGCTGGATGGTGTCAGCAAGACTGCTGATACAAGTGTATGGCTTCCGGAAGGTCTGTGGGTAGATTTCTTCACGGGTCTTGTTTATCGCGGAGGAAGAATGCTGCGTGTTTACAGGGAATTGCAGAACATTCCTGTTTTCATGAAAGCCGGAGCAATTGTTCCCATGAAAAATATGGACACTTTTGATAATTCCGTAGAGAATCCCGAAAAAATGGAAATCCGCATTTTCCCTGCAGAAGAAGGTTCTTTTGTATTATGGGAAGATGAAGGAGATACACCGGAAGATATGGATGATAATTGGGTGTCCACAAGATTATCCTTTACAAAAGGAGAATGTCCTGCATTTACCATTGAAAAGGCTGTTGGGAATGTAAGTGTTATACCAAAAAAGCGCAGCTGGAAGCTTGTTTTCTATGCAGTTGAAGACGCTGCAGTCAAAGTGATGGCAGGGGACAAGGAGCTTGAAATCAGCAAGCAGTATCATCCGGAAGTATCACAGCTCATTCTGGAGATTTCCGATGTGCCTGTAGAAGAGGAAATTTCTGTAATGTTTACGGAGGGCTTACAGATTGCGAATGCAGATATACTGGGCCGCTGCCGTGACAGGCTGGAAAAGGCACAGGCAAAATACAATCTGAAAGCCGCTGTCTTCTCAAATATTGAGAAAATGGGTAAAGCATCCATTTTATCTTTGCAAAATATGGATCTGGATGCTTCCTTGCTGGGAGAATTGTGTGAAATTTTGTTGGCGCAGTAAAGGGCAAACTAATAGGGCGGGGATGTTCCCTGCCCTGAATTTTTGTCATTTTTATTATTATCCCTGAAAAGGGAGGATGCCAGAGAAGTTGCTCTTCCCTGGCATTTATTATGAAAAAGTTATTTATGAAAACAATAAACTGTTGTGGCCTTATTTAGTACTTCTTGTGTTCTCTGTATCTTATGGTTATAGTATAGGGCAGAGAAATGGATAATTCGTGATGAGGAATTAAAAAAACATTGAATGATTTGTAAACAAAATATGAACGTACAAAAGATTGCGTAAGACTTATCTCACAAGCTTTTGCACGTTCAAAAACAGTTCAGTCGCGCTCTTACATCTTTTCGGGTTCCGGATAGTCAACACCGAAAGTTTCAACAGTCATAGACTTGATAACCTGGTTCTCCAAAGGACGGTCCATGTAATTGGTTCTGGTCTCTGCGATCTTATTAACCACATCCATACCTTCCGTTACTTTACCGAAAGCAGCGTAGCTTCCGTCAAGATGAGGAGAGGTCTTGTGCATGATAAAGAACTGAGAGCCGGCGGAGTTGGGGTTCATGGCGCGGGCCATGGACAGGACGCCTTCTGTGTGCTTTAAGTCGTTGGGAACGCCGTTCTGGGCAAATTCACCCTTGATGGAGTAGCCGGGGCCGCCCATACCGTTGCCATCGGGGCAGCCGCCCTGGATCATGAAGCCTTTGATGACACGATGGAAGATCAGGCCATCGTAGAACTTCTTGTTGATCAGGCTGATGAAATTGTTGACGGAAATAGGAGCAACCTCAGGATACAACTCGGCTTTGATAATGCCGCCGTTTTCCATGGTAATCGTTACGATAGGATTCTGACTCATAATAAATTCCTTTCTATTATTTTTTATTCCCGCGAGCAATGAACCGAGTGGATGCGTGAGCATCCATTTGGCGGCGATTACTTGTAACGCCTATGCCGCGAGGGTCAATACCCTGCAGTTTGCTGCGAGGGGGCGTTGACTGGCATTAGTCACTAAATGGGTTGTTTTTACCGAAATGCAATGCAAAATGGACATATTGCATCAAAATATGGGTTCTTTCTGAAATATGGGTGTACGAGACGTTAAATTACGGATATTTTTTCATACCCAGAATGTCCATATTACCCCTTATAGTGATGCTGGCGGATAATAACATTTATTTGAGTTTCATCTGATGAAAATCACCATTTTAAAGCGATACCAACGGATAAAAACGCTATTTTCCCCAGTTTCATCTGATGAAAATCACCATTTTAAAGCGATACCAACGGATAAAAACGCTATTTTCCCCAGTTTCATCTGATGAAAATCACCATTTTAAAGCGATACCAACGGATAAAAACTCTGTTTTTTCCAGTTTCGTCCGACGAAAATCACCACTTTGCAGCAATACCAACGGATAAAAACTTCATTTTTTCTGGTTTTATCCGCTGAAAATGCCCAATTTAAAGAAATGTCATCGGATAAAAATATCATTTTTCCAGTTTCTGTCCGCTTCAAGACTTTATTCAACCCACAAATCAATGTCCCGTATACCCATAGTCAAGAAAGAACCGTCGCTCAGTGTATATGTCCAAAGAAATCCGACCGTTTGGATTTCTCCGAATATACTTGATCAACCTGCTTATGGACTAATACCTTATTATTTTATCCCAAATTGATTCAAAGGTAAAGAGGAAACTGCACATTTCCGAAATTGCAGCGGTGGCATGCCGGCCGCCTTACTGAACACAGATATGAAATAATTTGCATCACAAAAGCCGCAGGTATAGGCAATCTCCGTAATACTTAAGTTCGTATCGGTAAGCAATTGCCTTGCCTTTTCCATGCGCAGACTGTTCAGATATCTGTTGATCGTAGTCCCTGATTTCTTCTTAAAAAGGTGGCTTACCATGGAGGGACTGCAATAGCAGGCGGCAGCAATGTCTTCAATTGTCAGTTTCCTGTCAAGGTTGGCATGAATCACAGAAAGAATATGATGGTACAGGGCACTGTCTGCATCAGGCTTATTGTTTTCCTCCGGATGTTGCAGGAAAAAGACAGTCAGCATGGATGCCAGAGGCTTTACCAAAAGGCGGACCAGCTCTTTGGCCGGTATCTCCGGTTTCAAATGCAGATGGTATCTTTCGGCTAACATGTCAGCGGAAAGATTGGCCTGTCCGGCATAGCTTAAGCATTTTTCAGGAGCATTTCCATAGCCGCTTACGCAGATAAAGCCCAGCAGGTCAGAACCATATTTTACCGGAAGCACATATTGCCCCACGCCGCACATACAATTCATGTAGAAAATCTCACATTGGCAGTTCTCACGAATCTTCTGCTGAACGTCCACACACTGCGAGTGGCGCTGTTTATCGGAGGTGATGAACAGGCAGTAGGGATTGCGGTGGATATTGTAGGGGATGAGCCGGTCAATGACTTTACAATGGCCACGTTCCTTCGCGTGGATGCTGATGCTGAAATCGTATTGTTCTTCCAGGAATCTGATGTAATTCAGAATATCGTCTATCATGGGATACCTCTGTGCAGGATTTCAAAGTTTTTACATTGAATTTTTAAGGCACTTTATATAAGCATATCATATAATAAGTGATATCAAAAAGCAATATAAAATGCAACATAAAACGTATGGAGGTGTTTCGAAAAATGAACGAAAACTTAAAAAATATGCATCATGAAGCTGACCTGTGTGTCATAGGAGGAGGCTTTGCGGGGATGTGCACCGCGATAGCCGCAGCAAGGCATGGACTAAAGGTCGTGATCATGCAGGATAGGCCTGTATTTGGCGGCAATGCATCCGGTGAAATCAGGATGTGGGTGTGTGGAGCCCATGGTTCCAATAACAGAGAGACAGGTATCATGGAAGAAATCTGCTTGGAAAATCTCTACCGGAATCCATATAGGACATGGCCTGTATGGGACAGTATCCTGTATGAATTTGTCAAACAGGAGGAAAATATCACTTCCCTTTTGAACTGCTCATGTTTTGACTGTGTCATGGACGGTGATACTATCAGGGAAATCGTGGGATGGCAGATGACCACCTATACCTTCCACACTGTATGTGCGAAATTCTTTGCGGACTGCTCCGGTGACAGTATCCTTGCCCCTCTGACCGGTGCAGAATACACGGCAGGAAGAGAGGGCAGAGAACAGTATGGAGAGAGCATTGCTCCTCAAACTGCCGACAAGAAGACCATGGGCCTTTCCTGCCTGATACAGGCTCGTGAAATGAAGGAAAAACGCACCTTTATTCCGCCCAAGTGGGCACACAAGTTTACCAAAGAAGATTTTGCGCACCGTTTTGATGGGAAAATAGACAGACCTCAAGAGAATTTCTGGTATCTTGAGCTGGGCGGAACAAGGGATACCATTGCAGATACGGAAGAGATACGTGATGAGCTCATCAAAATTGCTTACGGAATGTGGGATTATATTAAGAACAGCGGTGAATGCAATGCAGATAACTGGGAGCTTGATTTCGTGGGCTTCCTGCCCGGCAAACGCGAGAGCAGAAGGTACATCGGTGATTACGTTATGACCGAGAATGATGTCCGGGCCTGCGGCAAGTTTGACGATCTGGTGGCCTTTGGCGGCTGGACCATGGATGACCATGATCCGGAAGGTATAGGCACAAGAGAACGGCCTAATATTCATCATCCGGCACCATCTCCCTTTGGCATCCCTTACAGAAGCCTGTATTCTAAAAATATCCAAAATCTGTTCTTTGCCGGAAGGAATATCAGCGTGACTCACTGTGCCATGAGCGCTACCAGAGTAATGGCGACCTGCGCCACCATAGGTCAGGCGGTAGGTACTGCGGCGTCCCTTGCAGTAAAGTATGGGCTCTCTCCCAGAGGCGTGTATAAAGAGCGGATCGGGGAACTGAAGCAGCTTCTTATGGAGGACGGATGCTATCTGCCCGGAAATACTTTGCAGTTGCCTGAACTCATGAAAAATGCGCAGATTATGACAAACGGCGAGCATGCAGAGCTTCTGATCAACGGCCATGAGCGGCAGATTGGAGAGGAGACCAATTGCTGGAGAGGAAAAGCCGGTGATTACATAGAGATTCGATTCGATCAAAGTCAGTGGGTCGAACAGGTGAGAATCGTGCTGGATTCGGACCTCGACCGTAAGACGATTGGCGGCGGAAATTATCTGCCGGAGAAGGCTACGATTGCGAATGTGCCTGCGAACCTTCAACCGGTGCATGTTCCGGAAACGCTGGTGAAGGATATGAGAATCGAAGTGTTGGATGAGAATGAAGAATACGAGACAGCAGCCGAGGTTCTGGAGAACCATCAGCGCATTGTGACTGCGGCAATCGGACGAGAGTGCCGGGGCATCAGAATGACACCTCTTTCTACACACGGCAGTGATGGGGTGAATATTTTCTCGGTTATTGTGAAGTAAAGCCTCAGCTTTTCCGCAGCACCTCCGTCGGAGTGCTCCCCGTTTTCCTCTTAAATAAAGTACTGAAATAATAAATATCTTCAAAGCCGCTCAAGCGCGCGGCCTCAGTTACATTCACTTCCCCTGACTGTAAGAGGTCGCGTGCATTTTCAATTCTTAAATTCATAATATACTGCATCGGTGAATAACCGTATGCTTCATTGAACAGGCGTCTGAAATAGGAGACGCTCATATCAATAGAATCGGCCAGCGCTTCTACAGAAATATTCTCCCGGAAATGATCCTGAATCTCAAGTCTTGCTTTTTCAAGCTTTTTAATATGAGGCACTTTATGATAGGGCATTTCAGCCAGAACAGCTTTGTACAAAATTTGGGAAGCCAGAATGCGGCAGTTTACCTGATACAGAGAGTCCTTACCGGTCCAGGCCTTCGACGCCGCTATAAAGAGCTTCCTCATCATGTCGTTGGCATCATGTCGGATAAAAATTGATTTATTAAAAAAAGTCTTAGCTTCTTCGTTCATATCCATGCGAAAAATAATCGAAATAAAGCTCCAGGGATTTAACGGGCTGGTCTTGCCGGAGCGCATGATCTTAGGAGAAAAGATCATAAAATCATTTTTCCTGGCAATATATTTCCTGTCGTGAATTGTATATTCTGTTTCTCCGTTTAAGACGATAACCATCACATATTCTTCATTATAGCACATATTTTCAATGTGCCAGCCCTTACTGACAGGGCGTTCCACAATACGCACGATCTCTGTAATGTTAAAATCTAAATTCTCCATTTTTTGCACCTCTTTTTCAGTTTACACGGAGTCGCTTGAAAATGCAATGGTTTTGTAGCGATTTATACAAATAATAATCCTTTTGTAAATTGTTACATGAGGTATTTTACATTATGCTAAGACTATAGGAGGTACTTGGCAGATGATTGATTTAACAAAGCTGTGGCGATTTAAGAAAAGAGATGGTTCCTGGGCAGAAGGGAAGCTGAAATTATTAGATACTTCTGTCTGTCAGAAAGAGGATATCAGGCTGACGCGTTACCAGTATGAAATCTGTGACATCATGGGTTCTATAACACGTGTTCATATAGAAGCAGGCGAGAAGGTGGGCTTCGTACTGGATAAGATCATGACAAAAGATGAGGTCTGTGTACATACTAATTTTCGGCTGGAAAATAAAGATGCAAAAACCTGGTGCAACGTAGCTGACAAACACAGATTGGTAATACGAAATGATGTAAACGCAATGAAACATTTCAGACTGCATTCTGTAATGGATGACAAGGAAGTAATGGACACTGCAGGATTATTGATGCCGTATGTGATTGATTCTGATCTGGGAATCGGATATTCCATGTATGAAGGCTTATATAATTTTGGTAAGGAACATTTTACATGCTTTGGCTATTGTATCAACACGCTGGATGGTATTAAACCGTGGCATTTCTACGGTGATCCCGATAAGAAAGCTTTTTGGACCTATCCTAAAGATCAGTCAGAATATTGGCAACTGGAGCTGCAATTACCGATTATTAAAATCATTGATAAAACGCAGCCTGATAAAAGTATGACGTTTCACATGGTAAGCGGTGAAATATTGTAAGAATACGTAAATTGATAGATGTTACAGGAGGTATCAGCGAAATGAACTTAGACAATTTGATTCAGGAAAGAACCCGAAAGAAAACGTTTGAATTCCCTATCAGTGAAAAGGAGTTGTGCGACCGCTTCGAAAAGGTTACCACTCCCATGGTAAATGATGTTTTGCGGGAAAAAGGACTGCTTTATCAGACCTTCCCGAACAATATCATGCCCCTTCGTGATGAAATGAAGGTAGTAGGTATCGCGTTTACTATCAAGGGTTCCAAGAACTTAAGCCTGGAGGATGAAATGGTAGAGCGTGCCAAGATGCTGGAGGCGATTCCCCAAAACAGCGTATGCGTTTGGGACACCTGTGAGGATGACGAGTCTGCACAGTGGGGCGAAATTATGACCATGGCTTCCATTCGTCAGGGCTGCCGCGGTGCCATTGTAGATGGCGGTGTGCGCGATACGAACAAGGTGCTGGAGCAGAACTTCCCGGTATTTTGCAAATACAGAAGCTCCAATGGTATGTTGGGCCGCTTTCGTCTGATCGGTTACCAGATTCCTGTTGTAATGGGAAAAGTGCATG
Source organism: Lachnospiraceae bacterium (assembly GCA_017465845.1). Lineage (GTDB taxonomy): Bacteria > Bacillota > Clostridia > Lachnospirales > Lachnospiraceae > Acetatifactor. The sequence continues at coordinate 13,789 of JAFTVH010000018.1, forward strand.
TTTATCCGGGTGATGTGGTCATGGGGGATATCGATGGCTGTATTGCAATCCCTCGCGAAATTGCGTATGAAGTACTGTTAAAGGCAGAACAGATTCGTGACAATGAAGTGGAGATCAAAGAGATGGTAGGCAGCGGCATGAAACCGACTGAGGTTGTGGAAAACGGCGGCTACTTCTAAATTTTTATTGGCCTTAGGAAAGGCAGAATGGAGGAATCATGATCAATTATAATGGTAAGAACGTAATCGTAACAGGTGCCAGCGGTGGAATGGGTCTTATTTTATGTAAAAAACTGGCTGAGCAGGGTGCAAAATTATCCCTGTGTTCCAATGATGAAAAAGCACTGACTGCACAGGCAGAGGAACTTGGCAAGGTAACACAGGTCTTTGCGAAGGCTGTGGATATTACTAATGAAGAAGAGGTGGCTGCTTTCTTTGCAGAAGCATATGAAAAGAACGGAGAGTTCCATGCCATGGCAAATCTGGCAGGTCTGTCTATTCCAAGTAAAATTCCCGAGACGGATGTGAACGTATATGAAACGATCATGGACGTTAACGTAAAAGGAACCTTCCTTGCAGGAAAGTATTTTGCTAAAAATGCTGCAAAGCCTGCCATTATCGTAAATATCGGCAGCACTGCCGCTAAGACAGCAAATGCAAATGCGCCTCTTTACTGTACCGCAAAAGCAGCAGTTAATATGCTTTCACAGGGCATGCTGTTACAGATGGGCTCTCAGGATATCCGCGTAACTACTATTAATCCCGGCGGAACCGACACACCTTTCTGGGGAACAAGAACAGTTGATAAGAGCAAGCTGATGCAGGCTGAGGACGTAGTGGAAATTATTTTATTTGCACTGACTTCCAGCCCCAGAGTTCAGATTCATGATATTTATTTTGAGAGCTCTGCAAGATTTTAACCGAATCAAGCAAGTAGCGAAGTTCAACGGAGTTGAATTTCGCGGATTGCGAATATCCTCTTGATGACGAAAATGGACTCACAAAGAAAGGAAAAATCATGAAAAAGATTGAATGTCTGGAGTTGGCCGGCAAATTATTGGAACGCTATGAGACACAGCATGATCGCGTGCACCACTATTTTGGTCTTCTTGCATACTATGGTCTTGCACAGGCAGCAGTGGCAGGAGATAACAAGAAATATCTGCAGAAATGTAAGGAATATCTTGCACAATATCCGGATCATTTCGAGCATCCACCCTACAATTTTGAATCTTACAGAGTAGGCGGTAACGGTAAGGCGTGGTTATTTTTTAAAGGCGCTGCACCGGAATGGGAAGAAGAAATCCGTGAGTATGCAGAAATAACCTATCATGCACCTGCAGACCCAAACGGTATTATGTGTAAGCCTCAGGATGCAGGGAAAGCTGTGCCTCGTATCTGGATTGATGTAGTGACTTGTACCACACCATTCATGCTTTATGCAGGTCTGGCACTGAAAGAAGAAAAGTATATTGATTTTGCAGCTGATCAATGCTTTAAAATGTACGAGCTGTTTCTGGATGAGACATGTGGCCTTTTGCATCAGGGCAAAGGCTTTCTGGCCAATCCAAAGCGTATATCCAAGGACCATTGGAGCCGTGGTAACGGCTGGGGCCTGGTAGGTCTTGCCGAGCTGGTACGCTATCTGCCCGAGGACTCAAAACACAGAGAGAAAGCAGAAACTTATTTCTTGGATATGATAGATTCTCTGCTGCCATACCAGACTGCCAGAGGACTGTGGCGCCAGGAAATCATAGAGCCACTGGCCTGGGAGGAGTCTTCCGGTACCGGCCTGATCTTATATTGTATGGGTATCGGCATGCGTACAGGGCTTCTGAAAGGGGACGTATACAGAAATGCTTTTGAGAAGGGAATTCAGGCATTGGGAACATATTGCCTGACGGATGATTTTGCCACCTGGCGCTCCTGCCCGGGCTGCTTATGTCCCGGAGAAGGTGATGAAAAGGGTACTGTAAAAGCTTATTTGACAGAAAAAATACCTCAGAAGGATGAAGTTCATTCCTATGGCTGTATGATGCTTGCTTTTACAGAGGCTTATCGTAATGGCGTTACAGAGGTTGAGATTCAGGGGCGTATCCTTTAAGACAGTTTGTAAAGCCAATGAGGAGGAAGAAATTTTGAGTAACAAAAAAATCGTAATTTGTGATCTTGATCATGAGGATGTGGAAACGGAGAGAGCGGTGCTTGAAAAAGCTGGCTTTGATTTTGACTGGCTTCACTGCAAGACTCAGGAAGAGGTCATTGAAAATTGCAAAGACGCAGTAGTACTGATGAACCAGTACGTAAGAATGGACCGCAAGATCTTTGAAGCACTGCCCAAGTTAAAATGTGTGGTTCGTTACGGTGTCGGCGTGGACAATATTAATCTGGATGATGCAGATGAATTTGGTGTACAGGCCTGTAATGTTCCGGACTACGGCACCCGCGAGGTGGCAGACCAGGCTCTGGCGCTGATGATGTGCCTGACCAGAAAAGTGGCATTTACCAATTCTCTGATTCGAAAGGGTGTGTGGGATTACCGAAAGGAGATCCCGATTTACAGAATGAGCGTCATGACAGTAGGTATTTACGGTATCGGCAGGATCGGCAGCGAGTTTGCGAAGAGAGTGAATGCTATGGGTTGTAAGGTCATTGCGTACGACATTGAAGCGGGCAATAAGAACAGAACCTTCCCGGATTTTGTGGAATTTGTGTCTGAGGAAGAGCTGATCGCACAGTCCGATATCATTTCGATTCATTGCCCGTTAAGGCCGGACACTTACCATGTATTTGGCAAAGAGCAGTTCAAGGCAATGAAGAATTCTGCATATATCGTAAACGTAGCCCGCGGCGGCATTATCGACGAGGAGGCACTTGAGTGGGCTCTTGCCAATAAGGAAATTGCCGGAGCGGGACTGGATGTAGTAGAGCACGAGCCGCTAACAGCAGATCATCCGCTGCTGAAATACGACAACTTTATCGTCAGCCCTCACACCGCATGGTATTCCGAGGAGTCTGCTGAAGAGTTGAACAGAAAAGTAGCAGAGGAAGCTGTCAGATTTATGAAAAACGAACCGGTACATTATCCGGTAAATCTTAAAAAGTAAGAAGGAGAAGCATCATGAAAGCAATACAATTTTTAGGTGCAGATCATATTGAAGTATGCGATGTAGCACTTCCCGAAGTGCCGGAAGGCTGGGCATTGATTAAAGTTTCCCATGCCGGCATATGCGGTACAGATTTAAATATTTATGCAGGCACACACCCTCGTGCAAAGGCTCCTTTAACCATGGGCCATGAATTTTCCGGTGTGGTGGCACAGGATTGTGAAAGATTCCCTGCAGGTACACGTGTAACGGTATATCCGCTGATTTCCTGCGGCAAGTGTGAGCCTTGCACTTCAGGAAATAAGCATGTCTGCAACACACTTGGTCTGTATGGCATCGACACAGCAGGCGGTATGGCAGAATACGTGGCAATCCCTCAGGACCAGCTGATTCCGCTTCCTGAGAATGTTTCCTTTAAGGTGGGCGCATTTATCGAGCCGATTGCTGTTACCGTACATACTTTGCGTGAAACAGGCTTTGTTCCCGGTGATAACGCAATCGTTTTCGGCTGCGGTACCATTGGTCTTTGTCTTGCGTTGACTTTAAAACAGTTCGGTGTCGGCGATCTGCTTCTGGTGGAAACGGATGCTTCCAGACTGGCTCTTGCAAAAGAACTTGGTTTCGAGGCAGTCAATCCCATGGAAGTAAATCTGGACGACGTAGTGGCACAGCATACAAACGGCAACGGATTCGACAGAGTATATGACTGCGCAGGAGCAAACGCTGTTGCTGCCATGCTTTTAGACGTTGTAAAGGTAAGAGGACAGATCGTGATCGTAGCTTCCTACAAGAAGCCGCCTCAGATGCCGTTCTTTAAGGGTATGGCAAAGGAAGTTTCCATCAATTTTGTAAGAGTTTACAGACAGAAGGATTTTGCGATTGCTGCCCAAATGGCAGAAAAAGAGCCGTTATTTGAAAAAATCATTACTCATGTACTGCCTGCTGATGAAGCACAGAAAGGCTTTGATCTGCTTTTGACAGGCGGCACAGGTGCAGTAAAGGTAATGTTTGAGTTTTAAGGGGACGGAGGCAGGACATGAATTTATTTGATTTAACAGGGAAGACCGCGCTGGTAACAGGCGGCAATAAGGGCCTTGGAAAAGGCATGGCAGAAGGCTTGTGTGAAGCAGGCGCAAGGGTTGCAATCATGGGATCCAGTGAAAGCGTTTTTGAAGCTGCAAAGGAATTCTGCGATAAGGGATATGATGTGATCGGTGTCCGCTGTGATCTGGGAAACGAAGAAGAAATCAAAAAGGCTTTTGCACAGGTTGTGGAACATTTTGACGGTAAGCTGGATATTCTGGTAAATAATGCAGGGATTCAGAGAAGAAATCCCAGTGAAGACTTTCTCATGAGCGACTGGGACGATGTCATCAGTGTGAATTTAAGAGCAGTATTTCAATTGTGCCAGCTGGCAGGCAGAAATATGCTTGCTAACGGCGGCGGTAAGATTATCAACCTGGCTTCCATGCTCAGCTACTTTGGCGGTTATACCGTACCTGCTTATGCAGCAGCAAAGGGCGGTGTGGCACAGCTTACAAAGGCTCTGGCAAATGAGTGGGCATCCAAGGGCATCTGTGTAAATGCAATTGCTCCGGGCTACATGGCAACCCAGATGAACACGAAGTTAATTGAAGACCCGAAGAGAAATACGGAAATTCTGGCCCGAATTCCCATGGGAAGATGGGGGAACGAACAGGATATGAAGGGCATCGTTATTTTCCTTGCATCGAAAGCAAGCGATTATTTGAGCGGTGCGGTGATTCCGGTAGATGGCGGATATCTGGGAAGATAAGAACTGAGATGATGCCGGTCCTTTCTCTTGCGAAAAGCACCTGACTATGATAAACTTTAAGCAGTAACAGTCACAAATGGGTGTAAAAAGAAAGCAGGTGAGCTCGTGGCAGAATGGATGAAATTACCGATTGGTATTGAAGATTCCTGCAAAAGTCAGAGTCGGCTACCACAAAGCGTGAGATTGAGCAGTTGATCGCAGGGGAGAGCGTCCGGAAGGAAATACACCAGGAACTGACTTACAGAGAGTTGGATAACAGCATAAATAATCTTTGGAGTGTTTTGTTTACCACCGGTTATCTGACACAGGAAGGGGAAGCGAAAGAAGATGTATTTCGTTTGAGGATTCCAAATCTTGGGATTCGAAAGATATTTATCCGACAGATTTATACCTGGTTTCAGGAGACCGCAGAAGCAGACGGCACGACACTGAGTGCTTTCTGCGAGGCATTTCAAAACGGAGATGCTGCCGGGGTTGAAAAACAGCTGAATGCTTATCTTTGGAATACCATCAGCATTAGGGACACGTTTGTAAAGGGCAAAAAGGAAAACTTTTACCATGGGATTCTGCTTGGATTGCTGCGGTACAAGGAAAACTGGGCAGTTTCCTCCAATCGCGAATCCGGGGAGGGGTATAGTGATATCATCGTTGAAGCCGGCAGGGAAAGAATGGGAATTATTATTGAACTGAAATATCCGGGTGACGGGAATCTGGATAAAGGATGCGACGAGGCACTGAAGCAGATTGAGAAAAACGATTATGAAGAAGTGCTGCGGAATAATGGTATGAAGACAATTTTGAAATATGGGATTGCGTGTTATAAGAAACAATGTAAGGTAGTAAAAGGAACTGTGTGACAAAGGGTAGGAAAAAGCAACTTTTATGAGTAACAGATATATCAGGCAGCTTAATATCCGGCTGGAAACAGCGGACAGCGTTATGATGGAGAGGGCAGAGCAGATAGTCGGTTCCTTAAAGCAGCAGGGCATTGCGGTGCAGGTGGCAGCCGGAATGCAGATACGGAGCGCAGAAGTTGAAGTGCCCGAAGAAATTTGCAAGTCTCTTTCTATGAAAGGCATATTATGGCTGACTGACAGTGAACATTTTGCCGAGAAACTTGCAGCGTTACAGCTCCCTGTTATTGCTTGGCTGCACGAAGGGAACCGCCGGAGCAGCTTTCAGAATATCCGTTATGCGGTGGAGGAACCTCAGGAACTGGATGCAGACTTTTTTGAAAGAATCTACCGCAGATATGCCGGCATCCCCTGGGATATTGCAGAGACTGTCCGGTGCCTCATCAGGGAGACCACGGTGGAGGATGCGGAGGCTTTTGCCAAAATCTATGAAGAACCGGCCATTACCCGGTACATGGACCCTTTTTGTACGGAAGTGTGCATGGAACGGGAATATGTGAAAGAATATATAGAAAAAGTATACGACTTTTACGGCTACGGAGTCTGGACTGTAGTGTGGAAAGAAACGGGAGAAGTGATTGGCAGAGTCGGCTTTGGACAGGAAGAGATTCCTGCCCTGGGTTATATGATCGCGCTGCCCTGGCAGGGACGGGGGCTGGCACAGGAGGTGTGCAGGGCTGCCCTTACTTTTGCAAAAGAAGAGCTGGGCTTTGAGCGAGTGCAGGCGCTTATTCATGAAAATAATCTGCCTTCTATAAGACTGGCCCGTAAGTTGGGCTTCTTAAGGCAGGTACAAGCAGAGAAAACATCCTGCCATGTTTTCCTGCTGGAACTGCCGATGATGGACAGTGCCTCCGGTACTGCAGAGAATTTATAAGTAAATCGGGAAATGACCTATGAGCGCAATGCTCGTAGGTTTTTTGTGATTCAGGAAGGTAGAGTGAACAGTATAAGGATCCAACTGTAAACATCTGGGAAGCCTTGACCCCAAAAGAAAAATGTTGTATTATGATAAAGTCATATAGTTGGTCGCAATATAGAGATTATTTTTACAGGAATCGGTTGGTCATTGTACTTGATGAGTTTCACCGCTGCGGTGCTGCCGAGTGGGGATGAGTGGGAGATTCAAAATGAAATATATAGATATTCATTCACATATCCTGCCTTATATGGATGATGGGGCAAGGGATGCTAAGATGAGTCTTGCGATGTTACGGCTTGCCGAGAGCGAAGGCATATCAGATATTATAGTGACACCGCATTATAGAAAGGGGCACTACAAGGGAGAACGCAGACAAATAGATAAGGTGCTCGCAGAGATACGGGACTTGATGAAAGCAGAGGGAATCCAAGTAAATCTGTATCCCGGCAACGAAATTTATTATCACAGTGAGCTGGAAGAGAAATTGGAATCCGGTGTTTTAAGTACCATGAACAATACAGAATATGTACTGGTGGAATTTTCTCCGATGGAAGATTTTATGTACATTCGAAGTGCTATTGATCAATTGTTCAGTATCGGATATATTCCGATTATAGCCCATGTCGAACGTATTCAGTGCATTGAAAAAAACATAGAGCGTGCCCGAGATCTAAAAAAAAGCGGCTGCGATTTGCAGGTAAATGCTGCAAGTGCTATGGGTGAAACGGGATTTAGGTGCAAACGATTTGTGCACAAATTACTCCGTGAGGAGCTTGTGGACTATATTGGTACTGATGCTCATGATATCGATAAACGACGGCCGGTAATAAAAAAATGCGCAGAAATGTTATATAGAAAATACAACCGGGATTATGTGGACGAGATATTGTTTCAAAATGCAGCAACTCGACTGCTGGCAAGTAAATAGTATGCAGTGCCATAGGCCGGGTGCTCAAAGAATAGTACATAAATATCACATTATAGGAGATTACAAATTATGCAGAACACAGACGATATAATTGAAATTGACTTAAAAGAAATATTTGTTGTTTTATTGAATAAATTGTGGCTGATTATGCTCTGCGGTATCGTGACCGGAGTTATTAGCTTTTGCTATAGTTCCTTTCTGATCACGCCCCAGTATCAGTCTACTACCAAAGTATATATTCTCAATAACCAGAACGGTGACAATGTGACTTACAGCGATTTGCAGATGGGGACGATTCTGACCAAGGACTACAAGGAATTGATCAAGAGCCGTAATGTATTGGAAACCGTAATAGAAAATTGCAAGCTGGACGAGAAGTATGGCAGTTTGGCCGGGCGTGTGTTGGTGGAACCTATTTCTGATACTCGCATTATTGCTATCACTGTAGAGGATCCCGATCCTGAGACTGCCCGGTACCTGGCAGACGAGGTTCGTAAAGTGGCAGCGAAGCATATCAAGCAGGTAATGGATATTGAAGCTGTAAATGTGGTAGAGGAAGCTAATCTTCCGGAGAATCCTGCCAGTCCCAGTGTGGTAAAATGGACAGTTCTGGGATTAGCGTTGGGTATGTGTGCATGTGTTGGTGTGATTCTGCTGAAATACCTGTTGGATGATACCATAAAAACCAGTGAAGATGTAGAAAAATATCTGGGTCTCAGCACTTTGGCTATGATTCCTGTCATGGAGGATGAGGTAAGTGCCTCAAAGAAACGTAAAAATAGCAGACAGCGCACATATAATGCGGTGGATTTAGAATCTGAAGATAATAAGCCTCAGCATAAGGTTGAAGTGGAAGATTTGAAGGAATCTGACACGGAGGAGGGGAAATAGATGCAGAACATTGAATTAAAAGAGAGACTTCTGGATTATAGAAGTAAAGAGGCCTTTAAGATGCTTCGTACCAACATTGAATTTACCGGTGGTGATCTGAAAGTCATCTGCATTACCAGCTGTACTCCCAATGAAGGTAAAAGTAATATTTCCTTTGAAGTGGCAAAATCCTACGCGCAATTGGGGAAAAAGGTTCTGCTGGTGGACGCTGACTTACGTAAATCTGTGATGCGTCAGCGTCATAAGAAAGGAAAAGTACGTTTGGGATTAGTAAATTTTCTGGTAGGCAAATGCGAATTCGAGGAAGCTCTTTGCAGTACGGATGAAAAGAATCTGTATATGATTTTTTCCGGTCCGGTGCCTCCTAACCCCAGCGAACTTCTGAGCAATAAAAGATTTACAGAGATGATTGAGAAAGCTCGTGAAGAATACGATATGGTCATCATTGATACCCCGCCTTTGGGCAGCGTGATTGATGCTGCAGTGATTTCAAAATGCTGTGACGGTGCAGTGATTGTAATCGCTGCGGGTAATGTTAGCTACCGCTTTGCCCGTAAAATAAAGGAACAGTTGGAGGTGGCCGAATGTCGCATTTTAGGCTGCGTACTGAATAAGGTGGATCTGTCCGGTAAGAGCTACTATGGAAAATATTATGGATCGTATTATGGTCAATACTATGGCAATTATGGAGAGTAAAAGCAAGACATGCTCTAAGGATGATTAATACATTTAGTACCTAATGATTGGAGTATAAATATGCACAAGAAAAATGTGTCGGATTGGCACAAGCATTTGGATTTTATGGTGGTAGATGTAATCTGCCTGCATATAGCATTCTTTCTGGCGTATTTATTCCGCCACAAGGTGTGGGGGATGTATCAGGAGCAAAATTATCGTCAGATTGTGATTATCATGAGTGTCATAGACGTGTTAGTGGCAATATTGTTTTCTTCTTTCAAGAACGTACTGAAGCGGGGATATTTTATAGAATTTACAGCTGCATTTAAGCACGTATGTCTGGTGGAGTGTATCACTATTTTTTATGTGTTTACCATGCAGAAGGGGACAGATTATTCCCGTATTGTATTTTATATTTTCCCGGTCATTTATCTATTGCTGACTACGGTAAGCAGATATCTGTGGAAGAATTATCTGAAGAAAAATGTAAAGCTTCATAAGATTCGTTCATTATTATTAGTGACCACTATGAAGCAGGCGGAAGAAAGTATTACAGAATTGCAAAATAATCCATATGAGCATTTTCTTCTAAAAGGTGTAGTATTAATGAAGGAACCGGGTGAGGAGAATGGTCAAATTAAAGAAATTCTGAACGTGCCGGTAATAGCCGGTAGCGCAGATGTGGCAGAGTATTGCCTGAATGAATGGGTGGATGCAGCTATGATCGTACTGCCTGTCGAGGTTCCCTATCCCAAGGAATTGATCGAAAAATTCCAGAAGATGGGGATTGTAGTACATAGAGCAATTGCCAGCAAATATAATGATTCTGATTGCAAACAGATTGTAGAGCGAATCGGTAACTACACAGTGTTGACTACCAGTATGAATTATGCGTCCTCTGAGGAACTGTTTCTAAAGAGAGCGATGGATATCATCGGTGGTTTGGTGGGATGTATCTTAACAGGTATCATTTGTATACTCTTTGGTCCTATTATTTACATGCAGTCTCCGGGACCGATCATCTTTACCCAGACCAGGGTGGGGAGAAATGGACGAAAATTTAAAATCTATAAAATTCGTACCATGTATATGGATGCAGAGGAACGCAAAAAAGAACTGATGCAGTACAACAAGCTGGGCGATGAAAAGATGTTCAAGCTGGACTATGATCCTCGTATTATCGGGAATAAAAAACTTCCCGATGGAACTATAAAAAAGGGAATCGGCAGCTTTCTGCGAGAATATAGTCTGGATGAATTCCCTCAGATGTTCAATATTTTGCGTGGGGACATGAGCTTGGTGGGTACCAGACCACCGACCGTGGACGAGTGGGAAAAATATGAGCTGCATCATAGAGCACGATTGGCGTTTCGACCGGGGCTTACCGGTATGTGGCAGGTGAGCGGTAGAAGCAGCATCACAGATTTTGAGGAAGTGGTACGGTTGGATACAAAGTATATCAGTGAGTGGAGTTTGGGGTTAGATGTGAAGATAATTGCGAAGACTGTGTTAACAGTAGTGAAGAAGAGTGGCGCAGTGTAACCGGAAAACCTGTACTTATTTAGACGATCAAAGGTTAAGCCTGCAAACAGTATCTGCGGATCTGTCACAGGCTTTTTATCGTAGATTAATTTGTCATCAGTGTTGATTGAGCAGGGACTGTTCATTGAATGGTGCTGACAAATTTTAGTAACTAAAAAAATTTGGTTGGCATAAGAATACATGGGAGGTGTTCAAGTGAGCCAGAAATTAAATATAGCGATGTTTGGTCATAAACGGGTGCCTTCTCGTGAGGGCGGTATTGAAGTTGTAGTTGAAGAACTTTGTACAAGAATGGTGAAGGCAGGACACAATGTCTGTTGTTATAACCGAAAAGGACATCATGTTAGTGGTGCTGAATATGATCAAAATATCATTGCTGCAAACTATAAGGGTATTCAAATAAAGAATGTTTTTACTATTGAGAAAAAGGGATTGGCAGCTGTTACATCATCTTTTTTTGCTTCAATAGCCATAGCCTTTGGAAAATATGATGTAGTACATATTCATGCTGAGGGACCAGCAGCTTTTTGCTGGATACCGAAATTATTTGGAAAGAAAATTGTCTTGACAGTACATGGAATTGACCATAGACGTGAAAAGTGGCAGGGGGGATTGGGTGCTAAATTCATTTTGATTGGAGAAAAATGTGCAGTTCGATTTGCTGACGAGATTATAGTGTTGAGTAGAGGGGTTCAAGATTATTTTAAACAGACCTATGGTAGAGAAACAGTATTTATTCCTAATGGTGTAAATCGTCCGAAAGGCCGAGGTGTTGATTTGATAAGTAAAAATTATGGTCTGGAAAAGGACAGTTATATTTTATTTTTGGGAAGGATTGTGCCGGAAAAGGGCTTACGTTATTTGATTGAAGCGTACAATAACGTTAGAACAGATAAAAAGCTTGTAATCGCCGGTGGAAGCAGCGATACTGATGATTTCATGACAGAGCTTAAAAATATGGCAAATAATGATGAAAGAATCATCTTCACCGGATTTGTACAGGGACAGTTGCTGGAGGAGTTGTACAGTAATGCATACATTTACACGTTGCCCAGTGATTTGGAGGGAATGCCACTCAGTTTACTTGAGGGAATGAGTTACGGTAATTGTTGCCTAACATCTGATATTGAAGAATGTGCAGATGTAGTAGGGGATTATGCACTCACCTTTAGGAAGGGCAGTGTGGAGGATTTAAAGGAAAAATTACAGATGCTTTGTGATGACGAAAGAACGGTTCAGAACTATAAAGCTAAAGCTGCTAATTATATTTGCGGAAAATACAATTGGGATAGTGTGGTAGTACAGACTATGCAAATGTATCTGCGGTGTAAAGATAATGGAGAAGAACAAAGTGAATTATTAAAATCTTCTGAATTATAAAGGTGATTAATAAGTGAAAGTTTTAATGATAAATAAGTTCCTGTACGCTAACGGCGGTTCAGAAACATATATATTTAAATTAGGTGATTATTTAAAGATTTTAGGTCATGAAGTTGAATACTTCGGTATGGAACATAAGGGGCGTTGTGTTGGAAATAGAGTAAATGCATACACTTCCGATATGGATTTCCATGGTGGCAGCAAGTTCGCAAAACTGACATATCCGTTGAAGACGATTTATTCTCTGGAAGCACGTACACAGTTGCGCAAGGTGCTGGATGATTTTCAGCCAGATGTTTGCCATTTGAACAATTTCAATTATCAGTTGACTCCCAGTATGATTCTGGAAATTGTGAAGTGGCGCAAACAGACCGGTAAACAGTGTAAGATTGTATTTACCGCACATGACTATCAGCTTATCTGTCCGAATCACATGATGAATAATCCGAATACTCATCAGAATTGTGAGAAGTGCCTTGGTGGTAAGTTTACTAACTGTATCAAAGGCAAATGCATCCACGGCTCTATTGCAAAATCTGTGATTGGCATGATGGAAGCATATTTTTGGAAAATAAATGGGGCATACAAATACATTGATAAGATGATTTGTTGCTCCCAGTTCCTTAAGACAAAGATGGATATTAATCCTTTGTTTGCAACTAAGACAATTGCTCTTCATAACTTTGTTAATCGTGTAGAATGGAAGCAGACAGAAAAAAAGGATTATGTATTGTACTTTGGTCGTTTTTCTGAAGAAAAGGGTATTGGTACTTTGATCGAGGTTTGTAAATTTTTGCCTCAAGTGCAGTTCGTTTTTGCGGGAACAGGCCCTTTGGAAGAAACTATTAATGGTATTTCAAACATTAAAAATGTAGGATTCCAGAAGGGTGAAGCACTGGAAAAACTAATCAGGGAAGCACAATTCAGCATTTATCCTTCTGAGTGGTATGAAAACTGTCCATTCTCTGTTATGGAATCTCAGATGTACGGCACTCCAGTGCTCGGTGCAAGAATCGGAGGTATTCCTGAACTGATTGAAGAAGGAAAAACTGGTGAGTTGTTCACAAGTGGTAATGCCGACAATCTTAAAGCAAAAATTAAGGACCTTTGGGAGAATCGTGAAAAGACCGCCCAATATAGCACAAACTGTAAGAGCATCACATTCGACACGATTGAAGAATATGTCGAAAAGCTGATGAAGATTTATAAATAAGTATTTGTTGAATAGAGGACATTATTATCATGGCTGAAAAGAAATTAAATGGTACCGTTATCGTTACCTACCGTTGCAACGCACGTTGTTCTATGTGCAATCGTTATAAAGCTCCGTCCAAGCCGGAAGAAGAGATTTCTATTGATACTATCCGTAAGCTGCCTAAGATGTACTTTACTAACATTACTGGTGGTGAGCCATTTATTCGTACTGACCTTCCTGAAATCGTTCGTGAGCTTTACAAGAAGAGTGATCGTATCGTCATCTCTACTAACGGTTTTTTTACCGATCGTATTGTAGCTCTATGTAAGGAGTTTCCCAATATAGGTATCCGTATTTCCATCGAGGGTCTGGAGCAGACCAACAATGAAATCCGTGGCTTGCAGGATGGCTACAACCGTGGCTATACTACTCTGAAAAAACTGCGTGAGATGGGCATGAAGGATGTCGGCTTTGGTATGACTGTTCAGGACAAGAATGCTCCTGATTTGGTGCCTCTGTACGAAATCTCTAATGAAATGGGCATGGAGTTTGCGACTGCATCTTTACACAACAGCTTCTACTTTGTTGAAGCAAAGAATATTATTAAGGATCGTCCTATGGTTGCACAGAATTTTGAGAATCTGGTCAACAAACTGCTGAAGTCAAACAGCCCTAAAAAGTGGATGCGTGCATACTTCAATCACGGTCTCATTAACTACATTTATGGACAGAAACGTCTGTTGCCTTGCGACATGAGCTTTGATACCTTCTTTATTGATCCATATGGTGATGTTATGCCTTGTAATGGTACTAAGGATAAGGAAGTTATGGGTAACCTGAATCATCAGAGCTGGGATGAGCTGTGGAGCAGCCCTGAAGCTGAGAGTATCCGTAAGAAGGTTCGTTGCTGTGATCGTGACTGCTGGATGATTGGATCCGTATCTCCGGCAATGCACAAGTATATCTGGATTCCGGGGATGTGGGTTGTATGGCACAAATTTAAGGCATTGTTCATGAAGAAACCGTACTCTATGTATGAGAGCAAGATTGTTCGTGATTACCGTGATGGCAAGGTTACTAAGGAAGAGCTGGATAAGTGCAGTACCTGTGATATGTGTGCAACAGTCAATGATGGTCTGAGTGAAGCAAGCAAGGCTCAACTGGTTGGTAGGACTGGGGAAGAGATAGTGGATGCAGATATTGCTGAGCAGATGAAGGGGTAAGTATACGTGATAATGAAAATTTTAATGCTTGTAAATTGGAAAATAGATTATTGTGATAAGGCTCCAATGGACAAGCAACCACCGGACTATTTTGTAAAAGGTCAACCTTATTGGTTCTATCGATACTTTGATGAAAAACCAGAAGTAGATATCGTAGATATATCATCATTTGAGTGGTTAGAAAAGTTTGAGAAAAATAAAATTAGATTTTATATATGGCAGACATTAAAAGTATTGACTAAAATAAGAAAATATGATTTGATTGTTTCTCATGGTATGCAGAGTGGTGTGGTTTTGAGTCTGTGGAGGAGAATTTTCAAAACAAAGGCAAAACATATTGTTTTTGACATTGGCTCATTTAATAGTGCTTCTGAAAGTGGATTTGCATTAAAGTTGATGCAATTTGCTAGTAAGTCTATAGATGGGATCATTTATCATACAAGTAGTCAGATTGCATATTATCAGAAATATTTTCCTTGGATTGTCGATAAATGTAAGTTTATTAAATTTGGAACCGATTTGGAATTTTTTAATGTTGATTCATTAAGCGATTCAATAGATAAGGATAGTTATATTATTTGTGTAGGTTATTCTAAGAGAGATTGGCATACTGTTGTAGAAGCATATAAAAGATTAGATACATCAATAAAATTGCGCATAGTTGGTCACGTCGACGAACAATTTAAAGGAATTGAAGGAGTGGAACAGATTCCTTTCGTTCCCATAAAAGAAATGATTGATCAGATTCATAATGCTCTTTTTTGTGTACTCCCGTTAGAATCCTTTAATTATTCATATGGGCAGATGACCTTGATGCAGCAAATGGCTTTGGAAAAATGTGTAGTGACGGCAAAGGTACCCAGTTTGGTTGATTATATAGAAGATATGAGTACTGCTATATTGTACGACCCCCAAAATGTTGATGACTTGGCAAATAAAATGAACATGCTGTTGAAGGATTCAAATATGAGGCGAGAGATCGGTGTAAGAGCTGCAAAGTGTCTGCAGGAGTCATGTAACGAGAGGATTATGACAAGCCAAATAGAAGATTATTATAAATGGGTAATGAGCAAGGAGGCCCAAAAATGAAAGGAAAATCATTAGAGATACCTCGTATAATTCATTATTGTTGGTTTGGCGGAACAGAGCCTACGGAGGAAGTAAAAAGATGTATAAAAAGTTGGGAAAAATATTGCCCGGATTACCAAATCATAAGATGGGATGAATCAAATTACGATTATGCGAAATATACCTTTGCCAAGGAAGCCTATGAACGAAAAAAATGGGCGTTTGTTTCGGACGTTGCACGATTGGATGTTGTGTATCAATATGGAGGAATCTACCTGGATACTGATGTGGAACTGGTAAAACCAATTGATTTTCTTTTAAAAGAACAAGCGTTTATGGGGATTGAAAGAGGGCGTTTGGTGAATACAGGGCTTGGTTTTGGTGCACGGGCAGGACATAAGCTGATTGGGGAAAACTTAGATGCCTACAGTCAGATGAAATTTGTAAAGGACAATGGTGAACTGAATTTAATACCATGTCCGCAGGTCACTACTGCGATACTTGTACAATATGGATTCAAGCGAAGAGATGAAATGCAGATAATTGAAGACATAAAAATATTCTCGTCAGAGTATTTTTGTCCAATGCTTTTAAGCGATGGTAGTGCAGAAATAACGAATAAAACAATTTCGATTCATCATTACGCGGGAACGTGGACATCGGATGTAGAAAAGAAAGGTGTTCAAAAAAGACGGTTGGTATATACATACTTAGGAAAAAGGGGATTGCGGATATATGATGGCTTTGTTTTGCTGAAAACAAAGGGGGTGCGTGCATTTATAAAAAGGTGTAAGGAAATTATTTGGAAACAAACGTAAAGAATTGATGCCGTTGTTGGAGCAGATAGGAAGGTTGGATTCAAAATGAAACAAAAGGTGGGAATCATCACATTCCATGCAGCATGGAATTATGGAGCAATATTGCAGTGTACGGCGTTGTACCGAAAATTGGAAAGTATGGGGTGCGAGGTGCAGGTAATTGATTACCAACCTGCGGATAGAGTTGAAAGATTAGTTCGAAATCCAATACGAGAGTCTGTTGCATTATTTAGAGATTTAGAGGGGCGAAAGTGTGCATATAAGCTGTTTCGTGCTACTCTCAGATTTGTGCGCTGTATATTGGATTTAAAAAAGGTTACTGGAATTAGTAGAAAAAAGCGTGGTTTTGAAGATTTTCGGAATAAGTATCTTTCTATGACATGCCGATATGCATCATTGGGTGAACTACAGGAAAATCCTCCGGATTTTGATGCTTATTTTTGCGGTAGTGACCAATTATGGAATGCCTCTCTTACCGGAGGGATTTATGACCCCGCATATTTTTTGGCCTTTGGAAAACCGAATGTAAAACGTGCTGCTTATGCAGTTAGTGCCTGCAATATTCAAAATAAGGATGATGTGACCCTGACAAACCTATTGGGAAATATAGATTATCTATCTTTACGGGAGAAAAAGAATCAAAAAATTATTGAGAAGCAATCAGGTAAGGAAGTATGTATTTGTCCGGATCCAACATTATTACTTTCAGCGGATGAATATTTGAAAATGGAAAAAACTGTAAAAATAGAGGAACCCTATGTATTTGTTTATTTGTTGTCAAAGGAAAATGCAGTTGAACCAGGGAAAGCTTTGGTCAAACTGTTAAAAAATATATGCCATCTTTCTGTGATTGATGCATCTCCTAATAGATTTTTGGGGAGGAAAGGAATTACTGCAATGCCCAATTTATTTCCGGGTGAATGGTTATATTTGATTCATCATGCTGAATATGTGATAACCAATTCTTTTCACTGCACAGTATTATCTTCTATCTATAAAAAACAATGTGTTGTTTTACCGTGCCATGAAAGTAACATGGAACGACTGGAAGAATTTATGGAAAACGCAGGATTAAAGGAAAGAATTCTTTATACGGGGGAAGAGGCAGAAAGCGTGTTAGGGAACACTATAGAGTATACCAGAATGATGCATTATCAAGAAAAAGCGCAAGTGACAGCAGATGCGTATCTAAAAAAGTGTTTGTCTGGAAGTACAAAATGAGAGGATTGTCTTTCTTTTTGGACAGTATGTGGCAGGGATTGAGAAGTATTACGAGAATAAGAGGAGAAAATAAAATGGCTGAAAAGAAATTAAATGGTATATCGATGAAAAAAAACCAGCCTGTTTTTGTTGTGATACCAATAATTTTTTTGGTTTTGCAACAAGCCTTGTTGAATTATACGAGTGGGATTATTAATGCATTAATAAGCTATTTTGATGAATTTTATGTTGTTTTTCTCTGGATTATAAGTTTATCGAAAAATAAAGGAAAAATAAAATTTAATAAAACGGATTCAACGATTGCTTTTTTGACATTAATTTTTGCAATACTCGGTCTTTTATCAAATCTTCAAAATGATTTTCAAGAGTCTGTCTTTTGGATATTTATAGATTTTTATACATGCATAAAATTTTCTTTGTGTTATTTAGGTATAAGGCAGTATTTATATGATTATGAATCAAATAAAAAAATACTTAATAAATTATATAAATTCGCGAAAAGTTATACGATTATACTTTTTTTATTAAGTATGGTTAACATAGTATTACCTATTTTCCCGAAAGCTGATTTTAGATACTTTATGTATAGTATAAGGTTGTTCTACCCACATCCAACATATTTAGCTATTTCGGCTATTTTTTGTGTTTGTGTTATAATTGCAAAAAATTCATATAATGAAAATAAAAAAGACATTTTGCTAATTGTTTTGGGTTTATTGGTAGCTGCTATGACTTTAAGAAGTAAAGCTATTGCAGGAGCATTATGTATTTTATTGTTTTATATTTACTTTGTTGCATTGAAATTGAAAAATAAGGTTGTTATTGGATTGTCAGCATTTGGGATTGCTTTTTATATAGGATATGATCAATTAGTATTTTATTTTGGTGGAAATTCAAAATATAATTTAAATTTTATTAGAGAAAGATTATTAATAGACTCTTTTAGTATAGCTAAAGCGTATTTTCCGTTGGGTTCCGGATTTGGTACATTTGCATCTAATGTGGCAGCTGAGCATTGGTCAAAACTCTATAATATCTATAATTATAGCTATAATGCATTTCTTTCAGACTCGTTTTGGCCCATTATTATTGCGCAATGTGGATGGATTGGTTGTATTTTATTCATTTTGATTTTGGCTAATTATTTAAAAATAGTACTAAATCTACAGAAAGTCAGCATTTATTTGATGTGGGCGGGCATTTCAATTTTAATTTATGAAATTATTTGTTCTGTTGGTGAATCGGCATTTTTTAATCCGGCAGTTTGTCCGATGTTTTTAATTTTGGGTATTATAATCAATTTGGCTGAACGAAGAGGAGTTTACTGTGAAAGTATTGATGATCATAAAGTGTTGGTGAAAATTGATGAACAGAACAAAAAAATTTATTAAGAATACATTTGCAACAGCCCTTTATCAAATTGTGCTGATGCTTTCCGGCTTTATACTTCCAAAGATAATCCTGTCTTTTTATGGATCTGAAGTGAATGGATTGGTGACTTCTGTTACGCAGTTCATAAATTACTTTACCCTGGTGGAAGCGGGGTTGTCCGGTGCTGCAATTTATGCATTATATAAGCCTTTGGCAGAAAATGATTATAAAACCATTAGCGGAATCGTTGTGGCCACGAAAAAGTTTTATAATATTTCCGGCACTATTTTTTCTGTATTTGTGATTATTCTGGCATTTATATACCCAATGTTTGTGACAGCAGAACGATTGTCCTATTTGGACGTGGTTTTTCTTGTTTCAATCATAGGCATAAATGGAACGATTGACTTTTTTGTGCTTGGAAAATATCGGGCACTATTAACTGCCGATCAAAAGCAGTATATGATATCTTTAGGATCGCTAGGGTATTGTATATTGAATACAGCGCTTATTGCCATATTTGCTTTTTGCGGATTCAATATCGTAATTGCCAGATTAGCTGCTGTAGCAGCGATCCTATTCAGGTCCGGGATTTTAGCGATTTACTGTAAAAAGCATTATGGGTATTTGGATTATAATCAGCCTCCTATTATAAAGGCACTGGACAAACGATGGGATGCATTGCTCCTTCAGATTCTTGGTGTCGTTCATACTGGTGCACCTGTTGTTTTAGCCACGGTGCTTGTATCATTAAAAGATGTTAGTGTGTACTCTATTTATAACATGGTGATGAATGGAATAAACAGTGTTTTGGGGATTTTTACAACAGGATTAGGATCAGGTTTTGGTGATTTAATAGCGAGAAAAGAAAAGAAGGCCTTGCAAAATGCATATGGGGAGTTTGAATTTTTATACTATTTGCTTTTATCTTTTGTCTATTCTGTGACGATGGTACAAATTATGCCTTTTATAAATTTATATACACAAGGTATGGATGATATTAATTATAATCAGCCTTTACTGGGTGTATTGTTTGTAATAAACGGATATCTATATAACCTGAAAACACCGCAGGGAATGTTGGTTATTTCGGCGGGTATGTATAAGGAAACGAAAAAGCAAACTATAACACAGGCTGCATTAGCAATTATAATGGGTGCATTATTAGGTAGGAAATATGGAATAGCAGGTATTATGATGGGAATGTGTATTTCTAATTTATACCGTGATATAGATCTGCTGTTTTTTATTCCAAAACATGTTACAGGTTTGCCGATGGCGAGCAGTTTAAAAAATATTGGTGTATCATTTGGCTGTGCTTTCATTACTTGCACCATTGGGTTGCAGTTGCCATTGGTTACACATTCGGTAATGGATTGGATTATAAATAGTATAATCATATGTTGTGTTGCAATTGCGAGTTTGCTTGTATTTTCATTGATTTTCAGAAGAAAGCAACTTGTTCGCTGCAAAAATAGACTTTTGAATGTATTCAAAAAATGAATGCCCCCAATTATATAGATTAATATTGGAGATAGTATAACATGAAAAAAATGTCTATATTGTGTAAATCTACAGAATGTACAGGATGCACGGCATGCATGGCGATTTGTCCTGTGGATGCTATAGAGATGAAATATAATGAGCAGGGGTTTTTATATCCATCTGTGGATGAAATGAAATGTATCTATTGTGGTGCGTGTAACCTGGTTGTTCAAAAATTGGACCATCATATGGAGGAAGAAACACATAAAGAGCCGCCAATTCATTATTATGCGGCGAGACTGTGTGATGAAACAGAACGCATGCGAAGTCAATCGGGTGGGTTGTTTTATGCATTGGCATCAATGATCATCCAAAGTGGTGGGCTGGTTTATGGCTGCGCTTATCTGGAGAATTTTCATGTAGGACATACAGTAGCAGCCACCATGGAAGAATTGCAAAAAATGCGAGGTTCAAAATATGTTCAAAGCGATATGAGGAATTGCTATCGACAGATTGAACAGAACTTAAAAGCCGGTAAGGAAGTATTGTTTTCAGGTACGCCGTGTCAGTGTGCAGGTATTGAAGCATATTTAGAGCAGAAAAGAGTTTCAAAAGATAAATTTTATAGCTGTGACATAATCTGCCATGGAGTACCGAGCCCAGGCATTTTTGAGCAATATTTGAAATTAATGGAAGCAAAATATCAGGGCAAGTTAGAAAGGGTAAATTTACGGGATAAAGCTGCTGCATCATGGCATAATCCTATTGAAAAACTGGTGTTTGATAATAATACTGTATATCAGGGTACATTGTTTGGTGAATTGTTTTACTCGAATCTAGCACAACGAATGTGTTGTCAAACCTGTAAATATACAACGATTAACCGTCCGTCGGATATTACAATTGGCGATTGCTGGGGAATTGAGAAAATACATCCGGAATTATGGAATGATGAGACAGGGATTTCTGTGGCACTGATACAAACGAAAAAGGGGGAAAAGCTATTTGAGAGGGCAATGAGTTATCTGGATGTCATAGAACTGCCATCGTATACACAACCACAATTGGAAAATCCGGCGGTAGTACCAAAGCAAAAAGAGCGTTTTTGGCGAGATTATCAAAAGTTGAGTTTTGAATGTCTTCTAAAAAAATATACATCATATGGAGGTATCCGACTAAAAATCAAGCGAAAGCTGCTTAGGATAATGAATAAATGGTGATATCACTGTCCCTTGCTCCGGCGGGAGATTTCGAGGCGATCCAGAAGAGAGTCTGTTTTTTTGATCTTCTTCAGATTGCATAGGAAGCTGCGGATGGGATGTTCTCCGGAAAAGCCTTTGCGAATATAACGGCAGAGCTGATACAGCCAGGCAAAGGGTTTCAGCCAAGGGTATCTTTGCAATAAGGCCCAATTGCTGATGCCACGCTGCTGGAGATATCGGAAAAAGGCGAATGCATTTTTTGCTACGATCAGTGTATCAATGGATTTCTGCACGTGCTTTCCGCGTTTACGACCCCAATTACCGCTCTCCATGAGCAGAGTGATCAGCTCTTCGCACAGAGATTCGTCTGCATGGCTGCACCAGGTGATATCTTCCCGCAGGCCAAGATAGAGTTGGCACATTCTGGTTACTGTAACGGCCAGGGTTTCAAGGCCAAGCGCCTGGACTATCGGCTGAAAGCCGGTGGTCCAGAATTCGTCATTTAGTTCCCGGTCTGCGTACATCATCCAATCAATGATCTGGCGTAAGCCGATGCCGCCTTCGATATGCTGGCAGATATGATCCAGGAAGACAAGACCATTCTCCACCACGGGCAGAGAGGGGAAGGAATAACCATCCAGAGTGATCACCTGTGCATGCGCAAGCCCTTCGAAAATACGGTTATCGAGCATTGCTGCCTGCTCCCTGTTGTTAAGCAGGGCGAAATAACGGTGCAGTTCGAACAGGACACCGTGATGTTTTAAATGAATATGACGGAGATCTTCCACGCCGTCATATTCATAGCCGTTCTCACACAACAGATCAAAGGTGCGTTGGAAGTCATCAGGGCGTACAATAAGATCCACATCGCCCATGCAACGATAGGATGGGGTGGGGTAATAGCGGGCTGCGGAGGTTCCTTTTAAGATAACACAGGGAATCCGGGCAGATTGAAGCAGCTGATACACGGTCTGCTGTTCTTTCAGAATCTGATAATAATGCTTTAGGTTGGGTACTGCAGACTGCATATAAGCAGTTTTGTGCTGTGGATCAGCATGGCAAAGAAGATCCAGTGGAAGGTTCTGGACCGTCTGGTAGCGAAGCTCTTTGTAGAGTGCTGCCCAGTCAATGGCATCAGGGGAGAACTGCAGCATCGGAAAGCGCTGCTCTCCCCACAGAGCGGTGCGCAGCAGAGCAAACATAGTATCGTAAACAGGATTTCCTGTAGAAATGAATCTTTTAGTGGTATTCATGAACACTCCTTTTTTATAGCCTTAACACTGGTAACTGATATTTTATTATACACGGTTTGCGTAAAGAAAGCTACTATTTTCTAATGGAGTTTTCCGGCAAACAAAGAGAAAGAATGATAAGATGAATATGAATCAGAGAAAAGAAATTGAATTAAAGGAACTGTTACCCTTGATGAAAGAATGTTTTGCTGCCGGCCGGACGGTCAGATTCTCACCGCGGGGAATCAGCATGCTGCCTATGCTTAGACAGGGAGTAGATTGCGTGATATTATCACCGGTTCCGGAAAAGCTTCATAAATATGATATTCCCTTCTACCGGCGGGATGATGGAAAGTTTATCCTTCATAGAATTGTCAAGGTGGACGAGACCTATACTTGTATTGGGGACAATCAGTTTGAAAAAGAGCAGGGAGTAAGACATGATCAGGTGATCGCGGTTGTCAGCGCCTTTACCAGAGGAGAAAAAGAGCACAGAGTTTCTGAATGGAGTTATCAATTTTACTGTCGTTTTTGGCATTACAGCAGGCCGATCAGACATTTTTGGAGACGGGCAAAGGGCTGGCTTAGGAGACATTTTTTATGAGAAAAAGTATTATTTATTGGGTACTCGGGAAAATAAGAAACAGGATAGGCTCGATTATTGTCATGGCTTTGGCAAATGTGGGTTCATCCCTGCTGGGGGTGCTGTTTGCGTTAAATAGCAGGCAGCTGATTGACCGGGCTGTTACAGGAGACCGGCAGCTTTTCCTATATGCTTGTATTCTCCAGATTCTGCTTATTGCTGGAATGCTCTTCTGCGTATCAATGACCAGAATCCTGCGCGAAAAGATACTGGCACAACTGGACAGAGACTGGAAAAAGGAATTACTTCATAATCTGCTATGCGGTGATTATGCAGATGTATCTGCTTATCATAGTGGTGAGTTGATCAACCGTATGACCAATGATGTCCGTATTTTGGATGAGGGCATTGTATCCATCGTACCGAATCTGTCTGCTATGCTGACAAAGTTGATTGCTGCCTCTGTAGTATTGATTGGTCTGGAACCACTTTTCGGTGCAGTGATTCTGGCAGCAGGCAGTGTGGTAATGCTAGTCATCGGATTGATGAGACAACGTATCAAGATCCTGAATAAGGAAGTTAGTCAGGCAGATGGACATGTATCAGGGATGATTCAGGAGGTATTGGAGAAATTGCTGATAGTTCAGGCACTGGATGTAAGCCGTGAGGTGGAACGGCGCGCTGATAAGCTGATGGAACAGCGTTTTCGGGTACAGATGCGGCGCAAGAATGTGAGCCTGTTTGCCAACACTGCTGTCAGCATCCTGTCATACGCAGCGAGTTTTGGAACGTTGGTATATGCAGCTGCGGGATTGTTGTATGGAACAATCTCTTTTGGTGAATTGACAGCACTGACGCAGTTGGTATCTCAGCTTCAGGGACCGGTGGTGCAACTGTCAAGCTTCTATCCCCAATATGCCGCTTTAACAGCTGCTGCAGAACGCTTGAAGGAGTTGTTCGATTTGAAGGCGAATGAAGATCTGAAAGCCGAAAATGAGATAAATGCGAACTTCACGGATATAACTGAGTATAAGAGCAGCAACTTAAAGGGGCTATATGAAGAGATGACCTGCCTGGGGGCAGAGAAGATATCTTACACTTACGGAAGGAATCAGGTACTGGATCATGCCTCTTTTCAGCTGCCTAAGGGCTCCTTTAGTGTGGTGACCGGCAATTCCGGAATCGGAAAAAGTACCTTGCTGAAATTGCTGATGGGAATCTATCAACCGGATGAAGGTATGTTGTATTTCCGGCGAAAAGGCGCAGCTGAACAAGAATGTATTAAGTTGACTAAAAATCTGCGAAAACTTTTTGCTTATGTTCCGCAGGGAAATCTATTGTTGAGCGGTACTTTGAAAGAAAATCTGCTGCTGACCAATCCGGAAGCTACGAAAGAAGAGATTGAAAATGCGCTGTGGGTAAGTGATATGGTAGAATATGTGGCAGAGTTGCCTCAGGGATTAGATACCGTGCTCAAAGAAAATGCAGGTGGGCTTTCCGAAGGTCAGGCACAGAGGCTTTCCATAGCCAGAGCAATCTTAAGCGGAGCGCCTGTACTGCTGTTGGATGAGGCTACCTCTGCGCTGGATGAAGCGACAGAGCAAAAGGTATTGACCAGAATTAAAAGCTTAAAGAACCGTACATGTATCATGGTGACACACAGGCCGGCTGCTGTAAAATTGTGTGATTACAGGCTGGAAATAGCGGGAATGAAAATTGAAGAAATCAAGGTATGTTGAAAGAAGGGGGAATTCTGCGAAAAGGCAAGATTTCCTTGCATTGAAGCGACGAGTGATGTATAATGTGGATGCAAAAGGGATTCTATATGGATTTTGCAGAACAGAAAAGGTGAGGGTGAGAAGCAGGTGAACAAATGGAAGAAAGCAGCTGTGGGAGCGATAGCTTTTGTGGTTATTCTGCAGTGTGCAGTGTTGTGTGTAGTTGCCGCCAATACAGGTATGGTTGAGCGTTCGGACGAGCGGAATACTGTTCTCATTGACCTTTATGATGGAACAACAATGGATTTCGTAAAGGAATTCCCGGAAAACTTGTTTTTGACCGGGCAAGAGACGGAATCTCCGGTGGTGGATACCCATTGGGATGTGGTGTCTGGCGGGGATTCGGCAGGGGCGCGTTATGAGACTCTGGAACTGACCTATGCTGAGAAGCAATTACTGGCCCGTGCGGTTTGTGTTCTTGGTGAGGATGAGTGCGCGGTATGTCAGCAAGTGTTGACTGAGTGTACAGAATGTCAGCAAGCATTGGTCGAGGTTCTGTTGAACCGAATGTTGTCAGAGGAATTTCCTGATGAGCTGAAAGAGCTTGTTTATGGAAAGGATGCGCTGTGCGATGTGGACCTTTTGAATGCGGCAGAGGTAACTGAGACAGAGTACGCGGTCGTAACAAGAGCGATTTACGGACCGTATCTATTGAATGAAGATGTAACGGATTTTTCTTATACATGCCACAAATGATGAATTTAGTGGCTCCTGCGTAAGATGTCTGTTATAAGGAGGAAATTATTTTGAAGATTTGGAGGAAGCTTTTGGCTGTGCCGGTGCTGGTGCTGATGTGCTTGACAGTCGGCACGATGCCTACGGTGCAGGCTGCAGAAGCAGACAGTCGCGGCCGGGATTATTCCGAACTGGAACGGCAGATTGGAATTGCCAATGGTCTGGAGTACTATGATTATACAAAGGAAAGCTGGGAAGTACTCAGCAGTATGGTGGAGGCCGGCAATAAACGAATGGCTGATGCTGAGGATCAGAGCAAATTGGATGCAGCTGCGGAAGAT
Source organism: Lachnospiraceae bacterium (assembly GCA_017465845.1). Lineage (GTDB taxonomy): Bacteria > Bacillota > Clostridia > Lachnospirales > Lachnospiraceae > Acetatifactor. The sequence goes on from JAFTVH010000018.1 coordinate 40,137, forward strand.
ATTCAGTATGCCATCGAAAATCTTGTAAAAATGGACTATAGTCCCTTGTTAAAAGCATTGGATATGGTGTATGCTAAAATTGACGAGAATCCGGAATTGCACGATGTGTGGTACCGTTTGGACAAGGCCGTAGATAAAGCAAGACCCTTGTTGGTCAGTGGAGATCAGGAAGCTGTCAATGAAATGGCAGGACTCCTGAATGAAATCATGGATGAACTTTCTGCATATGATGATGGCACCGTAGAACCGGAGGTTATTGTGCAGGAGGTGAAGGTGGAAGTACCGCCTACCTCAGATTTTTGCAATATTCCGGGGCATCGTACCTGGCCGGTATTATTTGCAGTCAGTGCAGCACTGAATGTGCTGTTGTTTGCAGCGCTTAGTTATGTATTGCTTAAGAAACGCAACACTACGGATAATACACCTTTGGTCAATTATGACATTGAGGATGATGTAACTTTATAGATGTATAGATAAGCCTGACTGATCCTGGAATCGGTTGGGCGTAAGGTTTTTATGGAGGTGATGGAAATAAATGGCAGAAATAGAGAATAAATGGAAGCGAACGGAGTATGAAACCTGGGATGAAGCCTTTCATGGTTTAGCTCCGATGATCAGACAGCAATCTGTTCGTGTCGCTGCCTATACGCAGGTATTGTATGTGCAGGCCTGTGCTGTGAAATTCTGCATGTATACCAAGGTGGGTACGGAGCGTATGCAAGGCAAATATGCTGATTTGGCATATAAATGTGGATTGTATCACCAGCTGGGTAAGGCGCTTGTTCCGCATGAGTATCAGATCTGGGTAAGAGACTTTACCGAGGAAGAGCAGGCAGTGTATAAAAAATACACCACCGATGGTCGAACTTTAGTGGCAAACTTGCAGGCGCGCAGTGAACGTGCTTGGCTAAGACGAAAAGGGGAAGGAGTAGAACAGCCAACAAGAAATATTCCCTGGCTGATGATAAGAGAAAGCTGTGAGCAACATATGGAGCGCTGGGATGGCAGCGGTTATCCGCTGCAGCTGGAGGGGGATGATATCAGCCCCATTGCACAGATTGTAGGTCTTGCCAAAGAACTGGACAGACTGGCTTCAGAAACAAAATCTGAGGATCCCTTTGCAGAAGCTTTTCAAACTCTCGTCGGACAATCAGGTACCCTGTGGAATCCGGAATTGATTGACATACTTAAGACTTGCCGATCAAAATGTCGGGCTGTCTATACCAAGCATATTCACTATACCATGACACTTCCAAAGACCATTCATTTGGTAGAGAAGAGAAAGGAACGCCCCATGGGTCTGAGATATCGCCCGATGGTAAGCGATACCCAAGGTACGGTGGTGGCATATGAAGCGATTCCATGGTTTGGCGGTATTCAAGGCAGACCGGGGGAGACGGAGGATGCCTCAGAATTAGAGGCCATGCTGGTGCGCAAGAAGCTGGTGGAGGATATCTCATCATATTTCCTTTATGAGGCGGCGGATACGGTTCTTCGTATCGAAAACTGTAAACTGCAGATTCAGGCGGTGCTGCTGCAGATGTTGCCAAGCTTTTACCAGCTCAATACCCAGTTGCAGCAATTTAACCAGTTGTTCAAGGATCAGCCGATCCCAAGAGAAAAGCTGCTGTTGACTGTGCCGGCGCAGACTGTGTTTACATCCAATAAGAAGAATATAGAGCAGATAGAGCGATATCTGCGCAATGGAATCCAGTTGGTTTTGGATGGATATGATCCTGAAAAACATGGAGAAAAACTCTCTCCGGAACAGCTTAAGGCCATGGGATTTACCTATTTGCGCCTGGCACCGGAATTGTATCAGAAGCAGGAAACTGCCAATATGATCATTAAGTTGCAGGAGGCAGACTTTACCGTCTTAGGTGGAGGTGCTGACAGTCAGGAGATATTGGAGTGGTTGAGTGCCTGCGGCGTTGCTTTTATGAGCGGTACCATCACCGGTGTTGTGGTGGAAGAAGATGAACTGATCCGTGATGGCTTGAATAGAGAGCGGTGATCCCATGGAAAAGAAGAGAAAATTTGCCTTTAGGCAACCACTGGATCGACTGGAAGTATATATGCTGGCTGCCGACAACCCTGTGGGAAAAAGGCAGCTTAGACCGATCTTCAGGAGAAAGCGCAGTAAAACAATTCTGACCCGTGAGCAGGTGACTGCCATCAAACGTGGACGTCGGGTGCTTCGAAGGGAGATGAAAGAGCGCGGAATCAAGCGCTTAAATGACTTCGACCAGATGGCGACCAGCCTGGGGCTTTATTTTGATCGTAAAGGTTTGCTCTGGCCTTTGATCCTATGGTTCAGCAAAGGCAACACAGCGCTGAAGATTCTGGCGACCACCACAGTGCTGACTACTGTACTGACAGCGACAGAGTATATAACGGAGTATATTACAGAGTATATAACCGAGTATGTGACAGAGTATCTTACAGAATATGTTACCGAGTACAAGACGGAATATCTGACGGAATATATCACGGAATATCTTACGGAGTTTCTGGATAAGGACAGATTTACCATCAGTCTTTCAGACAAAATGCTGAAGACTGGGTTTGAATTGAGTGAAAAGCCCTTTGATGATCCCAGTTTCAATGCGGAGAATGACTCAAAACAGGCACTTTTTGCAATTCCGGTTACGAAGATCCCTTGTATCTCTATTGCCCAGATTCCTCACTATGTAGACGAATTGGATAACAATACTGTCAAGGAATACCTGACCTACACTTTCTATTGCCGCTATATTAACAAAAATGCGGAGAGAGATATGTCCGGAGATCTGGATCAATATGCGGTTAATTATGACTGGGGTATCCGTATTCACACCGAAGGTTTGAATACCACTACCAATCCACAGTCCGGTGAAGCGGAAATGTTGGAAGGTGGAGAAGTCCCGGAAGGTCAGGTAAAGGTTTCTGATGCTGTATGGGTTATGGTAATTCAGGATGATGAGGTGATTCTCTGTGCTAAATCGGAAGTAAATGAAAACGGTGAATTGATTCCTCAGATGCTTCCTACCCAGCATGTTTTAGAGACTCAGCGGATTGCTTATATGGACCGATCCATTGAATATATCAATAAGGGGCTTGCCAAGATCCACCCTGATCTGACGGTGGATGATATCTGTGATCTGGAATCCAAATATGGAAACCAGGCAGACAGCATCAGTGAAAAGATTGAGGCATACTTTGACAAGGAAGGTATTCAGCATCTGACCAGACTGATGCTTCGCACAGAAAACTGGCGTGAACGGTACAAGATCGTTGGTGCTTCGGATAACTACAACTACTATCAGGTAATCGCGGAGCAATTCGTTTCGGATGAACTGGTGGTGGAGCGAAAACGTGAACAGGTTCTTCCCTGGGTCGATAATCGCAATGAAGAGTACCACAAATACACTGTTGTCATCTGGTTGGAGGGTGATGATCCCCAGTGTCAAAATGAATTGATGGACGGCTTTATCGGTATGGACTTCCAGATTAAAGCCGAGGGTGAGGACTACGTGGATAGTATCGTAACACCTGCCACTCCCTCTACAGAGGCAGGAGGAACTACATAAAATGTATGTGTTTCCGGCGGGCAGTTGTACTTTGCTGCCTTCCGGTGAATATATAGTTCCGGCGGGAACTAAAACACGTGGACACTTTTAAATATGTGTAACTATTCAGAAATCTATCCTTTGAAATCTGAATGATTACAAACAAGTAGAAATAAAGAAAGGAATGAAAAAAAGGAAATGAACAAGAAAACTTTAAAGCGTCAGCAGGACTTAAAAACCAAGCTGATGGCTGCAATCAGCATGTTGTTGGTATCTTCCCTGATGATGGTTACCAGTACATATGCATGGTTCACTCTGTCTACAGCACCTGAAGTAACAGGTATCACAACTGCTGTTGGCGCGAATGGTAACTTGGAAATGGC
>JAFTVH010000104.1 GCA_017465845.1 Lachnospiraceae bacterium
AAGCCAATACGCTGCCGGGCATGACACCTACTTCTTTGCTTCCTCAGGAAGCAGCTGTTCTTGGAATTAGTTTTGAGCAGCTGTGCGAGAAGATTCTGGAGTATGCAGTAAAATAAGGAGTAATTGATAAGCGCCTGCTTTTCCGGGATAGTTTCATGGGCCGCTTGGGAATGCAGGCGCTTTTGATGAAGGAGAATAAGAGATATGAAACAGATGACTTTATCGAATATTGCAAGAGCCTGCAATGGAGTGTTGGTTGGAGCAGCTGATGATATAGAAATTACGTCTGCTGTACTGGATTCCCGCCAGGTAACGGAGGGGGCGTTGTTCTTTGCTACGATAGGAGAGCGGGTGGACGGTCATCGGTTCATTGGCTCTGTATATGAAAAAGGGGCCTGCTGTGTGGTAACGCAGAAAGAGCCAAGCCAGGTTGAAGAAGAGCATGGCGTACCTAAAGAAGCATGGGGACCTTATATTTTGGTAGAAAATACCTTGCAGGCACTAAAGGACATAGCGGAATTCTATCGTTCGACGCTCACCATTCCCATTGTAGGTATTACCGGCAGTGTGGGAAAGACCAGCACCAAAGAGTATATTGCAGGGGTACTTTCTCAGAAATACCAAGTGCTCAAAACAGAAGGCAATTTTAATAATGAAATCGGTGTGCCGCTGACGCTGCTTCGCATCAGGGAGGAGCATGAGGCAGCAGTGATTGAAATGGGGATCAGTGATTTTGGGGAGATGCACCGTCTCAGCAAAATGGCACGCCCAAATATCTGCGTTATTACTAATATCGGTCAGTGTCACTTGGAGAACTTAAAGACAAGAGACGGTATCCTGAAAGCGAAATCGGAGATATTTGATTATATGGATCCGAATGGGGAAGTGTGTTTGAATGGGGAGGATGATAAGCTTGCCACAGTGACACAGGTAAATGGAAAGGCAGTGCATTTCTTCGGTCTGGGAAGCAACCCAAAAGAAGAGGTGTGTGCAACAGATATCGTAAGCAAAGGATTGTTCGGCAGTGACGCGGTATTGCATATGCTTGACCGGACGTTACCTGTTCATGTCACCATTCCGGGCATCCATATGGTCACCAATGCCGCCGCAGCAGCCTGTGTGGGAAGCCTTCTTGGACTTTCCGATGAGCAGATTGCAGAAGGAATCCGCTCGGTAGTACCGGTTAGCGGACGCAGCAACTTGATTTCTTTGCCCCAATATACGCTGATTGATGACTGCTATAATGCTAATCCGGTGTCCATGAAAGCTGCAATCGATCTGTTAGCTATAGCTGATAACCGGAAGATCGCGATTTTAGGAGATATGTTCGAATTGGGAGCAGATTCCGATAAAATGCATGAGCAGACAGGTGAATATGCCGGGTCGGCAAAGATCGACCGGATTATCTGTATTGGGCCCAGTTCCAGGCATATGTTCGATGGTGCTGTGAAGGCCGGAGCAGGAGACGTGCTTTATTATGAGGATAGAGAAACGTTTCTGCAGGAATGGCAGGAGGAAAAGGACGAACTGCTTCCGGCAAACAGTACGATTCTGATCAAGGCCTCTCATGGGATGGAATTTGAGAAGATAGTGGAAGCATTGGAAAAATAGAATAGTAAATAGGATATGTGCTGGCGTTCAAGTGTAGGTGAACGCCAGCATTTTTCTTGAATTGAAAATGTCCATTTTACTTTGGTATTCACGGTTGCCCTTGATCGAGGTTTATATATATTCTCAAAAATAAAAGATACTCTATTGACATTTGTCGATGCATGGGAGATAATACAGTAACAGGAGGACATGCTCATGGATTATGCAAAATACCCATCAAGCGGCAGATTTTACTCGGGGGCTGAACGAAAGACAGGCATCTTAATTGAAGGACAGCCATACATTGTAAAATTTGCAAAGGATTCACCACAGGGATTGACTTACAGCCATGTGTCGGAGTTTTTGGGCTCTCACATCTTTTCTATGCTGGGTATCCCTACTCAGGATACATTGCTTGGGACATGGCAGGGTAAGCCTGTTGTGGTGATGAAAGATTTCATAGGAGAAAACGAGACTTTTGTGCCGTTTAATGATGTAGGAGACAGTTCGTTGGAGCAAAATAAAGAATTATATCGTTACAGCTATGAAGATATCTGCCGAATGTTAAGTGAGAACAGAAAACTGACCAATGTAGAAGAAACGGTGCAAAGATTCTGGGATATGTATATAGTGGATGCCCTTATAGGAAATTTTGACAGGCACGGAGCCAACTGGGGATTTTTGAAAAAGAATAATAAATATCGAATGGCGCCGGTGTTTGATAACGGTTCTTCCTTGTTTCCCAGATTAAATGATGATGAGAAGATAAAGAGCGTGCTGGAATCTGAGGAAGAAATGAATCGCAGAATTTACGAATTTCCTACGTCTCAGATACAATTGGATGGAAAGAAAAGTTCCTATTATGATGTAATAAGCAGCTTACGTTTTAGAGAATGTAATAATGCAGTTGTTCGGATGTGTCCGAAAGTTGATCTGGATGCAATCAGAGATTTGATAAATAGTATTGAGAATATATCGGATATGAGAAAGAAATTCTATAAAGAAATATTACAGTACCGATATCGGAAGTTCATGTGGGAGCCATATCTTGCATTGACAAAAGGGTGAGTTAGATGGAAGTGAATAGAAGCTGGATACCGAGAAATGAATATACAACACCACTGAAAGGAGCACCGGATTATTGTAACAGTGGAATTATCAAAGCGGTTGCCGGTAAGGACAAGATTCAAGTGGGCAGAATTGATTACGAGCATTATGATACGGAAGACTATCAATATATCATCACCCCCTTTTGGGAGATTATTGATACATTACCGACAAATATTTTTCAGGGCATTCCGGGCATTGATATGGAGCTTCGCCTGGAGCGTTATTATCGGGTAAATATGGAGCCGGTATTCATTACAGAACGGACACCTGGTAAAAATCGTGTGGATTTATGGGAGCTATTGGATAGTGTTGGATTGACCTATTATGACAGGCTGGAGTGGCTGATTCGCACAGACTTGCGGGCAGCGGTGGATAATCTGATCGTAGAGCGGGCCAGAAATGATACTATAGAGTTGGAGGTCCATTCTCCTCAGGAAGCAATGGAAGCTGTGAAAACTTGCCAGAGAGGAGACAGGGTCACGATTGTTTCGCTGGAGGTATTGGGAAAATCTTCTCAGAAAATGACGGATATGCTGAGACAGTTCTGTTATACCGGGATTCAGCTTAGAGTATCTGAGCAGAACATGGAGATTAAAGGGGAAGATTACCGGACTTTGGTACCGATTTTATCCTGCCAATTAAAGCAGATGAAAGAGCACTGTAAGGAGGCGCAGGCACAAGGAATAGAAAATGCGAAAGAGGAAGGAAAGTATAAAGGCAGGAAAAGGCTTGCCGTCGATAAGCAGCAGCTTTTGGAACTATACAGTCAGGTACAGACCGGAAAAATTTCTTTGGAAGAAGCTTTAAGAATCACAGGTCTGTCGCGTTCTACGTTCTACAGAAGAGTGAAAGAATATAGAAAGTAGAATTAAAGGAAAGAGCCATTGCAGAATGACGATAAGGCAAAATCTGCAGAGGCTCTTTTATATTATAGAAGTCTTATTTTGTAACCTGCGTAGGTGCGCACCCATAGACACGTTTATATGCCTTATAGAAAGAATTGGGATTAGTATATCCACACTCATCAGCCACTTCGGCAATCGTTTTATCCTTTTGAGACAGTAATTCAGAGGCAAGATTCATTCGCTTCTGCTCTATATAATGAGACACCGTCACATTGGTCGCATTTTTGAAGACCTTACGTATTGTGGAAGAAGAACAGTGAAATTGTGTTTCCAGAGTGGTAAAGCACAAGTCGCAGTCCGTGTAATGCTGATCAATGTAGGAAATGAGATCTTTGACAAGAGAATCGCTTTCATCCTGCAGATTTTCCCTGATCAGTCTGCAAAAGCTGCGGACCGGCTCTTCCAACTGAGCGTATAAAGTATTGTCCGAAATTTGATTGTCATTAATCCGGTAGGCAGGAATATGTAAGTCCATAAGCAGCAGGGGGTGCTCTAACTTAATAAAAGTCAAAATGGCACTAAGCATTTCATGCATATGGCAGTTTACGGTGACGTTTCGTGTAAGGTTCAGTGCTTCTGAGTACATATGCAATTTTTCCAAAGCCAATTCTTCATTGCCAAAGCTAATGGCGGAGTACAACGTTGTTAAGTCCGTCATGGTAAAGGGCAGATTCTGCTGCCCCTCAAAGGGCCTTTCTATGCAGTCTGACATGGTACATACTCTCTGCCGGCTGCAGGGAAATGGGATCTCGATCATGTCCTGCACCTGGCGATATGCCGCAGGAAGGTCTTCCGGATGCTTAAAAATTTTGCCGGCTACACAGCGAATATAATAAGAAGGTTCTTCACGGTTGATATTCTCTACTGTAAAATCAAGGGTCTCTCGGTAGCTTTCATAGTCTGCTTCTGAAATCAACAGCAGCAATTCAGAGGTGCTGAGCTGTTGTTGATAGGCATGAGGCAGCTCGCTTCCTAAAAAAGATTGCAGCAGGGACATGGAATCCGTGTAAATAGTTCCGGCATGGTCTTCATCAATCTGCAGACGGAGAAACAGCAGGCAGTAACTGTCCGGAAAAGCAGGAAAATAGGAGTGGAACAGGCTGATGTCCCTGGGAGAGATCAGTTGACCGCTAATGGCTTTTTCCAGAAAACGGGCCTGTAACATTTTCTGCTGGGTGTGGAGCATATTTTGGTATTGTCCCAGTGTATGGTCGGCACTGAGGATGCGGTTTGATATATAGTCAAAGCCACTGTGCAGGTTCGAGGCAGGGCGCCGTTCCATAAGTGGGGTATCTGTTGTCTGGCGGGAATTTGCCGCCTTCATAGCACTCGCAGCAGGGATATTTACGCTTCGGTCCAATGTACGGAGGATATTCAGGATTGGCTTGGAGGAAATGTGTGTGCCGGTTACAATAACGAGAATCAGCACGACTACACAAATACCACAATAAATGCCAAAGAAAAGATACAATGGCTTCATTTTGTTGTAAAATACACTGTCAGCAATATGTATGGTGATTGACAGACCGCCGGTGGAGATTTTCTGTCCCAGAGTCTGATAGTTTTGGTGATTTTCAGATAGATCGCTGTAGAGAAGAGTTCCATTGGTATCTGTAATGGTAAAATAATAGCCGCTCAAATCAGGGTCCGCAATAAGCAGTTCCTTAATAGTGGAGATATCCAGGCACGCATAAATATAGGCAGAACTTCCCCATCTGAGTACATATACCAGGGCATCGTATTCCTTCTGGTGGGTCTTGATACGGTGAGCAGGCAAAAAGCCGGAGTTTCTCTCCGAAAGAAGCTGTTTCCATTCCTCGTAGCTTAAGTCATCTACACAAAAAAAGTCGGGGTAATAACAGGTGACATCATAAAAAAAGATCGTATTTTGTGTGATTGCAACATTCTGATCAAATAACAGGGCGGCATCCGAAATGGTTTCCAACGGATACAGTAACCCTCCAAAGGTATTTTTTAGTTGGTTGCGGATATTGGCAGGTACAGCGGAATAGTCCGGTTCGTTATAACGAAGAACCACAAAGCGTGGGTCGGAGGAAAGTATGGAAGAGACATTGAGGAGGCCGGTTACAGTATCCTCAAGCTCGGTGGCTCCGGTGCTTAACTGTTGCCTTGCTTTCTCCATCTGAAGTTCTGAAAAGGTAGACTGGAGATAGGCAAGGAGCGGAAATAATGTCAGGCAAAAGATCAGGGAGGCCAGGGTGAAAATCAATAGAAACCATTGGGATATGGAATGGTTTTGTATGGAATGCTCTTTTTTCATAAAGTGTAACTCCCTTCATTTTTGCTTGTCATATTATCACGCTTTTTGCGTCTATCACATTGTAACATTCTATAATTACGAGAGTCAATTCAAAAGAAAAAGGAAGCGTTATTTCATGATAAAAGCGTTTTTTCCGCATTCAAATCAAATCAATTAAATCGGGTTTTCCGTATAATTTTGATTTATCCTGATGCATTGCCGGAAATTGTCCTGTACAATAAAGCCATGGAATTCCATTACGAAAAATACATCTCAAGGAGGTAAAGATTTATGAAACAGAAAAGATTGATGGCCCTGCTGCTCTCCTGCAGTATGCTTGCAGCTGCCATGACCGGGTGCGGAAACAGTAATGAGGGGACAAGTCAGGAAAGTAAGAGTACGGAGCAGACAACGTCAGGTACTTCTGCATCAGAGTCTTCCAAAGCCGAATCTTCTCAGGCAGCAGACAGCGGCGCAGAAGCTTTTGATCCCAAATCGATTACAGATGGGGTCAAGCTGACTATTGCAGTGAAAGATAGTTTGCAGATTGCAGATTATAATACTAATTTTACGACTCTTTCTATAGAAGAAGCGCTGGGAGTTGATCTGGAATTTATCCCCTATGCATCTGCTGATTATGAGACCAAGATGAACGTTATGGTTATGAGTGGTGATGAACTTCCTGATATTATTTTTAATCCGGGAGACCAGTATTTAAGCTGGGCAAACGAGGGTGCTATCATAAGCTTGAATGAATATTATGAGAATCCGGATATGTCTGCGAATTTCCTGGCTGCCTGTGAGAAAATGGGCACAGATGTGTATCCGATGATGAAGAATGCAGATGGATTAGCTTATTATGTTCCTTATTATGTGGAAAATTATAACAACTCAGTAAATACAAAATTATGGGTATATGAACCATGGTTGGAGGCAATCGGAAAAGATGTTCCTCAGACAACAGAAGAGTTCTACGAAGTATGTAAACTGATCGTTGGAAATGATTTAAACGGTAATGGTAAAAATGATGAAGTTGCTTTGACCGGATTTGGATTTAGTACAGGTGGAAACAATGGATGGTTTCAATGCCTGATGTCGGCATATATTTATGCTCATGGAACAAATTTCTTAGTAGCAGAAGATGGTCAGCTCAAATTTGCGTACACTACCGACGAATGGAAAGAGGGTCTGAAATACATTAAGAAGTTCTTTGATGAAGGACTGATTCCTGTAGAGACACTGACCCAGGATAATGCTCAGTATGAGGCAGTGTGGAAGAGCAGTGAGATGCAGTTATTTTCTTTTGCTTTCTATAATATGGGCGGAACAGATATGGAAAGAAAGGCAAATTATATCCACATTCCGGCATTGGAAGGACCTGAAGGCGTGAAAAATGCCAAATACAAGCCCGCTACTCCCAAAGTAGGTGCGGTAATTACTGCAGACTGTGAAAATCCTGAAGCAGCTTTCCTGGTATGTGACTATCTGTGCAGCGAAGAAATGAGTATTACCGGTCGTTACGGAAAACGAGGAGAAAACTGGGATTACTGGGATGAGGCAAAGGTAGATGATAAATCGAAATATGCAGCAGCTTTCCCGGGATATGACAATTTCTTTATTGCATATGATGACGCAGGATTCTTTAGCAGCCAGGCACAGCAGAATGTAAGTTATATTCAGAACGGACCCGGTATGTTAGGTGCATACGTATTAAATGCCCAGGCCTTTTTAACAACTGCTACTACAGAAGAGGAGCAGTTGGCCGTAAAATTCCAGAACAGAGTAAATACGGCAATTATGGATTGTATGAAATATGGTCCGGATGAAGTGGTAAGCAATCTTCCTATGACTGCGGATGAGACACAAAAAGCTTCGGATATTAAGGCTTCCCTGGATACTTATTTTTATGAGATTACCTCTCAGTTCCTGATCGGGGAAAAGGATATTGACAGTGAATGGAATAATTACCTGGCAGAGCTGGAAAAAATCGGATACAAAGAACTGTTGGCAGCTTACCAGACTGCATACGACAGAACCAAGTAATCAGTTAATTTAGGAACAGTATAAGATTACCGCATAGGAATGCGAAAACGCAGACTTGTGCGGTAATCTGCAGTACTGAAAGAAAGCGTGAGAGTGCCGAAAAAATTGAGAAAGGATTGGTGAAATGAAAAAGAAATTTCAAAAGCTCAGATTAGAAATCTGGCGTGACAGGGAATTGTATCTGTTCCTGCTGTTACCTGTCATATATATCATTATTTTTGCATATGCACCTATGGGCGGCCTGGTTATAGCGTTTAAGGATTATAGTGTAAGAAAAGGAATATTTGGCAGTGACTGGATAGGGTTAGACAATTTTGTCAGATTTTTTGAATCCTATCAAAGTGGGCGAATCATAGCAAATACAATCATTCTGTCCCTTTATGAGATTTTGGCCGGATTTCCGATTCCAATTTGCTTTGCACTGATGCTTAACAGTTTAAAAGGAGATCGGTTTAAAAAATTCTCCCAATCGGTTGTGAATCTGCCGCATTTCATTTCCACTACAGTTATGGTGGGTATTTTGTATCAGCTGCTTAGCTCACGTACCGGGCTTTATGGCATGGTTGTAGAAATGCTGACCGGAAATTATCCTGCCGATTTATTTGCTTCTGCAAATGGATTTCGACATTTGTACGTCTGGTCGGGAATCTGGCAGAACTTTGGTTGGGGAAGTGTGATCTATACGGCGGCACTTGCCGGTGTGGATCCGGAGTATCATGAGGCAGCCCAGATTGATGGTGCGACGCGTTTTCAGAGAATTCTGCATATTGATTTACCCTGCATTCTGCCCACGATCATAATCAATCTGATTTTGAGAATGGGATCCGTTATGAGTATCGGATTTGAGAAAGTTTATCTGATGCAGAACGGATTGAATCTGACTACCAGTAATATTATTTCCACCTATGTGTATCAGGTGGGATTGTCTGCAACGGGTACATCTGATTTCTCTTTTGCTACTGCGGTCGGGATGTTCAATTCCTGCGTAAATCTGTTGATTATCACCGTAACCAATAGTATTGCCCGTAAAGTCGGCGACACCAGTTTATGGTAAAAGGAGGCGCAAATGATGAATCATAGGTTGTCAGTAAGAGCAGGAAAAGCCGAAAGAAGCAGAAAAGTGGATGGTGACAAGATCTTTTATTTCTTTAGTTATTTGTTGGTTGGGCTTCTTACAATTTTAGTGTTATATCCTATTGTGTATGTGGTATCCGCTTCTTTTAGTTCTCCCGAGGCGGTCAGCAGAGGAAAGGTATGGTTATGGCCGGTAGATTTTTCAGTGAGTGGCTATACGGCAGTGTTGAAGTATAAAGATGTGTGGATCGGTTATCGCAATACCATATTCTATACCGTTGCAGGAACTATGATCAACCTGGTTATGACCATGTCCTGTGCGTATCCCTTAGCGCGTAAGAAACTGCACGGAAGAGGTCCTATCATGTTTCTGTTTACCTTTACAATGCTTTTCGGGGGAGGGATGATTCCCAATTATATCCTGATTAAAAATTTAAAGCTTATGAATACCGTATGGGCTATGCTTTTGCCTGGCTGCATGAGCGTATATAACATGATCGTAGCCCGGACGTACATACAAAGTAATATTCCGGATGAACTTTTAGAGGCTTCCAAGATGGATGGCTGCCGTGATACCATATTTTTCTTCCGGATTGTGCTGCCTTTATCAAAGGCGGTAATTGCTGTTTTGGGATTGTGGTATGCGGTAGGACATTGGAATGCTTATTTTAATGCTTTCTTATACTTGTCCGATAAGAATCTGTTCCCGCTACAGCTTTTCCTGAAAAATGTACTGGTTCAAAATGATTTTGCCACCATGATAGACCCGGATCTGGCAGAACGGATGCAGGAAATGAGAAATCTGATCAAATATTCCCTGATCGTGGTTTCTACGGCACCGCTTTTTGCATTTTATCCTTTTGTGCAGAAGTACTTTGTAAAAGGTGTTATGATCGGATCAGTGAAAGGGTAGGCAAGGGGGAACACATGAATACGATTGATGTTGCATGGAATTTTATTTTTAACTCCTTTTATTGTAAAAAGACAGAACTGATCTATGACTTTTTGGTTGACAGGCAGCATCCGGCTACTTTTGGACTTCCTTCTCCGGCTGAGATCCGGGCGCAGATTCCCAATCCCTGCGGCTGGGGTACGGGAATGGAGGATTCCGTCTTAAATGGCGGCAGCGCGCTGGATGCCGTTGTTGCTGAATATGCTGCTACCGGAAACAAAATGCTGAAAGAGACAGCGGATCATCTCTTTGCAGGATTGATGCGTTGTGCACAGGTCTCCGAAGAACCCGGCTTTATTGCGCGCAGCGTCTCCCCTGAGGATGAGAAAAGCTATTATTTCAATTCCTCCCGTGATCAATATACGCACTGGGTATATGCTGCTGTGAGATTTTATGACTGTGATTTGTCGGACGAAAAGCAACGACAGGACATTCGATGTGTGTTACGGCAGATTGCCCAAAAGTGTGAAAGAGACGTCACGGAAGAAAATAATTACAATATGCTGCGTGCTGACGGGAAGATCGGGATCATCGGTCAGATGTGCGGTGACATAGGAGCACATGAGTACCTGCGGCTGCCCATGTTCTATGCAGCAGCATGGTACGTCACAAAAGAAGAACACTGGAAAGTGATGTGCCATCGCTATTTGTCGGAAGCCATCGAGAAGACTGCGCCCTTTTCACCCGAAAAGCATCGCGGTTATGTTACGCTGCAGTTGCAGTATTCCTTACGTCTGCTGTATGATTTAACAGAAGAGTGTTCTGTCAGGGAGCAGCTGTTGCAGTTGATGAAGCGTCTTGCCGATTACGCTGAGGAGCTTGCGATTCAGAAAGGCGAGCTGCTCTGTACCGGGGATAAACAAGAATTTTCCTTTCGTTATCGGCCGTGGAATAAATGCGGCGATATGATTTATCATGGCGAGTATGGAGGATATCCATATTACAATCCGGCGCAAAGCGAACGGAAGGAGAATAAGGCCTTTTATCCTCTGCGAGAGGTAGGAGAGGCCGCAAGCGTGGCGGCAATATGTCCGCATAGGCCTGTTAACAAGCAGATACCTATTGTATTACAGCGGCTGGCTGGTTATATTGATTATGAAAATCACTATACCTATGCGCCGTTGTTGATTGCCTGTGGGTATAAACTTTGTCTGGAAAATGAAGTTGTGAATATGTAAAAAAGGGGGGCATATCAGACGCCCCCCGCTTAGTTTTTCAATGTCTATCCGTGTGCATTATGCTGGAGAATTCTGTTTTACAATATCATACTTAAGCCAGAGACCCCATAGGATCCCAAGGCTCCAGAACAATTGGTTCTGAGTAGTAAGCTGCCAGAACTTCATCAGTTAAATATTTCTTCTGAACAACTATCTGGTACAAATACTCAGTTTCCATAGTAGCGACACTCCTTTTATCTTAGGTATTTTTAATGTACATATCTAGTATAACCATTATTAATTAACTCGACTTTTAAGAGGTAAAGTATCAACCTGAATTTCTTCACTTGGATCTATTTCATCGAGTCTGTATTTCCAGTGATAAACCACAGGGGCTGCATTAACCTCTTCAAAATATTTATATATGCGTTCCACCAGTTCCTCTTTCGTTTTTACACGAATACCTTTCAAGGACTGGAGAGTAAGTTTACTAAAAAATCCTTCTACAAGATTCAGCCATGAACCATGTTTAGGGGTAAATACACGTTTTGCTTCTCTGACCAGGCGTTTATTGGATGAAGGTCGTTCTGAAGAATTATTAAAAGCAATTGAAGATAAAGATTATCGTGATAAGCTTTACGGTGAATATAATTTGTAGTGGCAAAAATAAAAAAACAGAGCAGTACTCTGCTAATTTTAAACGTGAGTTAATTGATGGTTTTTCGTGAGGGGCTGATGTGCTGAACATCAGCCCCGACTTATATCAACTTTTGAGATGCAAGCCTGATTTTTGCTTAATTATCCAAAGTACTTTTCCTTATTTCTAAAATACGTCTCCGCAATAATTCCCGACACATAAGTGCTCAGACTCCTGCGTGTCTCTTTATCCAGCTCTTTCACATAAATAGGCTTCCCATACTCAAGGACAACGGTAGTTTTCTTAATCTTTGGCAGATGATCTTCAAAGATATCCGCAGCATTTACAAGAGTCATAGGCACAATAGGAACATCGCCCTTTTCTGCAATCTTGAAACTGCCTTCGTGAAATGGCAGAAAAGTATCAGCTGTCTTATTGCGTGTTCCTTCCGGGAAGATGCAGATAGAGATGCCGCTCTTAACTTTGTCGATCGCTGTAAGGATTGTCTTCAGACCTTCCTTCACATTCTTACGGTCTAAGAACAGACAGTGCAGATAACGCATCCAGTTGGAGAGCAAAGGATATTTTGCCATTTCTTTCTTAGCCACATAACCGGTAGGTCTCGGTACCCTGACATAGGTCAGCAGGATGTCGAAGTAGCTGCGGTGGTTGCCTACATACAGAACGGCAGTATCCTTGGGCACATTTTCTTCCCCCAACACAATGACCTTGGTGCCTGCGATACGGATGACCTGGCGGAAAGCCCAGTTTACAATGGCAAGAGAGCTTCTGTCCTTCAAATCCTGATTGAATTTACCGACGATCCACTCTGCTACCAGCAAAGGGATGGAAAGTACCAGGAAAAGCACAACAAATATTACAACTAAGAGAAAACGTATCATAAAAATCCCTCCGAAAATCAATTAAAATTGAGCCATACATCGTGATGCCGCTGTAAGCTGTATCTGGATAATGGCAGACAAACTTGTGTCCTTAAGTATAACATATTTAAGAAAATCTGTACATAAAATTAAAATAAACAAATAACAATTGTAGGTGCGACTGTATGAAAAAAAGGAACTGGCTTTGGTGTATATTGTTGATTGCTGCATTGATGTGCGGCTGTTCCATGAACAGTGAGGAACGTATTAAACTGAGGGATTTGGATTTCACAATTCTCAGCGAGGAAATGATACCACAGGAACTTCTGAAGGTGATTGAGGAAAGAAAAGCAGAAAGTTTTAAACTGACTTACAGTGATAAAGAAAATCTGTATATTGTCATTGGCTACGGACAGCAGCAGACTGGGGGTTACAGTATCGCCGTAAATGAACTGTATCTGACAGACAATGCCATTTACATAAATACCAGTCTTCTGGGGCCGGGTGCTTCTGAGAAAAGCAAACAGGAACCTTCCTGGCCCTATATTGTCATAAAGACAGAGCTTTTGGACCAGACTGTAATCTTCGAGTAATAGTTCAGACTTTTATTTTTCCGGGAAATATGTTATGATAGGCATAAATATATGGGCAGAGCTCGTTGCTCTGCCTGTCACTTGTGCGAGCAGCGAGGGTTATAGCTCACTCATAGGCAACACGGACACTGTATCAAGTGCGGAACAATTGCGACCAGCATACAAGGAGGAAACATTCATGCTACTTATTGAAAACGGCTACATGATAGATCCTAAATCCGGCCGTGAAGGAAAATATGATATTTTGACGGAAAAGAACCAGATTATAAAGATTGGCAAGTGCTTAAGGCAAGAATTAGGAGAAAATATGCAGGATAACTTGCGAATTATCGATGCATCAGGACTCCTGGTAGCCCCGGGACTTGTAGATGTGCATGTACATTTCAGAGATCCGGGCTTTACCCACAAGGAGGATATCGAGACAGGAGCAAAAGCAGCAGCCAAAGGTGGTTTTACCACGGTCGTTCTGATGGCTAACACGAAACCCTGCGTAGATAATGAAGAGACTCTTTCCTATGTTCTGGAAAAAGGAAAGAATACGGGAATCCATGTAGAGACCTGCGCCAATGTTACCATGGGCATGAAGGGAACAGCACTTGCTCCCATGGAAGCACTTGCAGGAAAAGGCGCAGTAGGTTTTACCGATGACGGAATTCCCATTATGGATGAGGAAATGGTACGTGAGGCTATGAAGAAAGCGGCAGCCCTGGACATGCCTATCAGTTTTCATGAAGAGAATCCGAAGCTGATTACCAATAATGGTATCAACCGCGGCAAGGCAAGCGAATTCTACGGAATCGGCGGTTCTCCGAGAGAGGCTGAAATTTCTCTGGTAGAGCGTGATCTGGAAATTGCTCTGGAAACAGGTGCCTGTATCAATATTCAGCATATCAGTACCAAAGAAGCTGTGGAACTGGTGCGCCGGGCCAAGAAAAAGGGACACAATATTCATGCAGAGGCTACTCCGCATCACTTTACACTGACAGAAGAAGCTGCCATAGAATACGGTACGCTTGCCAAAATGAATCCGCCGCTTAGAGAAGAAGCTGACAGATTGGCTATCATCGGCGGACTTGTAGATGGCACCATTGATCTGATTGCCACAGACCATGCTCCTCACAGTGCAGAAGAAAAGGCGAAGCCCATTACAGAAGCACCAAGCGGTATTATCGGTCTGGAAACTGCACTTTCCCTGGGAATTACGAAGCTGGTAGATGGCGGTTACATGACTATGAAGCAGCTGCTGACTTTAATGAGCTTTAATCCGGCTGTCATGTACCATCTGAATGCAGGTTATCTGGCAGAGGGCGGCCCGGCAGATTTGATTCTGATTGACACGACTGAAATGGAAGAAGTAGGTGAATATGCTTCTAAATCATCCAATACACCTTTTACCGGTTGGATGTTAAAAGGTGTTGTGAAGACTACCATTTGTGCAGGAGAAGTTGTGTACGAGAAGTAGTATATGATAAGTAGTATATGATAAGTAGTGTAACGAAAGCAGTGTACAACGGGCAGATAATGCCCCAAAAGCAGAAAAAGAAAATCATAAATAGGAGAGGAACAAAGAGATGAAACAGAAAGTAACAGCCAAGGTGATTTCCCAGAAAGAAATCGCCCCCAGTATTTTTGATATGTGGATTGCCACAGATTTAGCCGCTCAGGCGCTGCCGGGACAGTTCATCTGTGTCTACCCCGGGAACAAGAGCACACTTTTACCAAGACCGATCAGTATCTGTGAAGTGGCAGAAGACAAAGCTTCACTGCGCATCGTATACCGTATTGCAGGCCAGGGTACTACAGAGTTTTCAAGCTATCAGGCAGGCGAGTCCATTGAAATCCTGGGTACACTCGGTAACGGTTTCCCGGTAGAGAAAGGAGAAGGCAAGAAAGTGTTCCTGATGGGCGGCGGCATCGGCGTACCTCCTATTTTACAGCTTGCCAAAGAGATGAATGCGGACAAGCAGATCGTGATAGGTTATCGTGACAGTCAGATGTTCTTAAAGGAAGATCTGGAGAACAACGGTACCGTATATGTGGCTACCGAAGATGGCAGTTTCGGAACAAAGGGAAATGTCATGAATGCAATCGACGAGAACAATCTGGATGCAGATGTGATTTTTGCCTGTGGTCCCATGCCTATGCTGCGTGCAATCAAAAAGTATGCAGAAACCAAGAATATCCCTGCCTATATTTCGCTGGAAGAGCACATGGCCTGCGGCGTAGGTGCCTGCCTCGGTTGTGTGGTAAAGACCAAAGAGGTGGACCATCATTCCCACGTACACAACGCAAGAATCTGTACAGACGGCCCGGTATTTGAAGCCGCTGACGTAGAGATTTAATAGAAAGGGGAATGAAAAAATGAATACAAAAGTAACAATTGCAGGTGTGGAATTTAAAAATCCCGTTATGACAGCTTCCGGAACTTTCGGATCCGGAATGGAATACTCTGAATTTGTAGATTTGAACCGTCTTGGTGCCGTAGTGACCAAAGGTGTGGCTAATGTGCCATGGCCCGGTAACCCTACACCCAGAGTGGCAGAAGTATACGGCGGCATGCTCAATGCCATCGGGCTGCAGAATCCCGGAATCGACGTATTCATGCAGAGAGATATCCCTTTCTTAAAGCAGTACGATACCAAAATCATTGTGAATGTCTGTGGAAAAACAGTAGAAGATTATGTTGAGGTGGTGGAAAAACTGGGTGACGAGCCGTCAGTAGCCATGCTGGAAATCAATGTATCCTGCCCGAATGTAAAGGAAGGTGCCATTGCTTTTGGTCAAAAAGCAGATGCTCTCTACAATATTACTTCTGAGTTAAAGAAGCATGCAAAGCAGCCCATCATCATGAAACTGAGCCCAAATGTAACCGATATTACTGAGATGGCAAGAGCTGCAGAGGCAGCAGGTGCAGATGCCCTGTCCTTGATCAATACCATTACCGGTATGAAGATCGATATCCACAAGAGAACCTTTGCCATTGCCAACAAGACCGGCGGTATGAGCGGTCCTGCCATCAAACCAATAGCAGTAAGAATGGTCTACCAGACTGCTCAGGCGGTAAAGATTCCCATTATCGGAATGGGCGGCATCGCTAATGCAGAGGATGCCATTGAGTTCCTGCTGGCAGGCGCAAGCGCTGTAAGTATCGGTGCTATGAACTTCGTAAATCCTTACACGACTGTGGAAGTGGTAGAGGGAATCGAAGCTTACATGAAGAAATATAGCATAGAAGATATTAACGAACTGATCGGGGCAGTCAAGTAATAACATCTCCGTCATAAATCCCTCCGATCCTGCATATTATTACCATAAGCAGGATTGGAGGGATTTTTTATGGAATTAGTAAAGAAAAACATACATATGGACCGCATCCGCAGTGAAGCGGTCAGTCAAATTACTTTGGAGGATGATCTGAATGTGCCGGACCAGAAGCCGGATGTCAGCTCTCTGAACTTTGAAAACGGGGCAATTATCATCGATGAGATACGGCCCGGGACAGATCAGGTGAATGTACGGGGAAGGCTTAGCTTCGACATTCTGTACCACACAGAGGAAGGCGGCAGCAGCCTGATCAGTCTGCAAGGGAAGATTCCTTTTGAAGAAAAAATCAATATGCAGGGTGTCCGCAGTACGGATGATGTGATGGTAGAGGGACAGATTGAGGACCTGAGTGTTAACATCATTAACTCCCGAAAACTGAACATTCAGGCTGTAGTAACCTTGAACAGCTGGGTGGAAGAACTGTATGACGAAGAAGCACCCATCGGAATGTACGGAGAAGATGCCGTGGAATATCGAAAGGCGCCATTCCCGCTTGCTCAGATTGCAATTAATAAGAAGGATATTTTCCGGGTAAAAGAAGAACTGAGCCTGCCGTCCAATTATCCTAATATTTTTCAGATACTATGGAGCAGCGTCAGCCTGGAGGATATGGATTTTCGGGTACTGGACGAGAAAATCAGCCTGAGCGGTGAGGTGCGGGTCTTTGTCCTGTATGAGGGAGAAGGGGAAGAACATCCGGTCAGGACCTTTGAGCAGACCATTCCCATCAGTGGTATAGTGGAATGTCACGGATGCCGGGAAGGAATGGTGGCTGACATCAGAGCCACCCTGGCTCCCCAGGAGCATGGCCAACCTTACCTTACGGTCAGACCGGATTTTGACGGAGAAGAGCGCAATATCGGTGTAGACCTTGTGCTGAATATTCTTATGAAAATGTACGAAGAAGAAAGCATAGATATCATTACTGATATCTACGGAGTCACCAAAGAGGTGGAGACAGTGACCAGCCCTTGTACTCTGCGCAGGCTTTTGGCAAGAGTAGGCGGCAAGACAAGGGTGAATGAACGCGTCAGGGCGAGAAGCGGTGGTTCCGGCATTCTGCAGTTGCTTCACAGTGAAGGCAGAGTATCTATCGAAGACCAGCAAGCCGTAGAAGGGGGAATTCAATTAAGCGGCAGCGTGTGGATTCATGTCCTGTACATCACCGGCAATGATGAAGCACCTTACGGCAGCTTCCAGACTCAGATTCCTTTCCAGTATACGTTAGAGGTGGCTGATATGGCGCCTGAGGACATGGGCATGGTCCGCGGCGAAGTAGAGCAGCTGCAGGTGACCATGCTGGACGGGGAAGAGATGGATGTGAAGGCAATCCTTGCCTTTTCTACCATTGCGTTTCGAAATGTTCCCATGCATATGATCCGGGATGTACAGATAAGCGATCTGGATACGGCAGTCTTAGCCAGCCTGCCGGGAATGGCGGTGTATGTGGTCAGACCGGGGGATAATCTGTGGAATATCGGTCGGAAATATTATGTGCCGGTGGATACGCTTAGGAGTGTGAACCGATTAGACAGTGATGAACTGAAGGTGGGGCAGAAACTGTTGATCGTGAAGGGCGCGTGATAAGTAATTATATAGCAGCACAGATACCAATTTCATAATAGTGCGAATAACAGTGAAGTCTGGAGAATGGCATTGCGAAATCCCGACAGATTAAAACGTCTGCCGGGATATTCTTGGCATACGGCATAGTTGACAAAAAATTCCTCATTGTATATAATTAAATACAATCTATGTATACAAAATGCAATCCGGGAAGGTAAGAGTATGAACAGTTATCAGATAAAAGCTTATGCAAAAATCAATCTTGGACTTGATGTGGTCAGACGACTGGAGAACGGATACCATGAAGTGAAAATGGTAATGCAGGCTGTAGGTATTTACGACGAGTTGACGCTGACCCGTACGGAGGAAGGAATCACAGTAACCACTGACAAGGAAGAACTCCCTACAGATGATAATAATCTGATTTATAAAGCTGCTAAGATTATGATGGAAACATATCATATAGAAGGCGGCATTCACATACATTTGAAGAAGAACATTCCAATCGCAGCCGGAATGGCCGGCGGAAGTACAGACGCGGCTGCTACATTCAAGGGAATCAACAGATTATACGATCTGGATTGTACACTGGAAGAACTTATGAAGCTGGGTGTAAAAGTAGGTGCGGATGTGCCTTACTGCGTGCTGGGAGGAACGGCTCTTGCAGAAGGGATTGGTGAGAAGCTGACTTCTCTGAATCCTGCGCCGGACTGTTATGTGCTGGTAGCAAAGCCACCCATTAACGTGTCCACTAAGTATGTATATGAGCACTTGGATGCGGAAGGAATAGAGGAGCATCCGGACATTGACGGTATGGTGGAAGCTATTTGGGAGGAGAGCCTGCAGGGAATCTTGGACCGTATGGGGAATGTACTGGAAAATGTTACGGAGAAAAAATATCCTATTATTGCTGAGTTGAAGAATAAGATGAAAGAGCTGGGTGCCCTGAACAGCCTGATGAGCGGAAGCGGCCCCACGGTATTCGGCATCTTTATTGATGAGAGAATTGCAAGAGAGGCTTTTGAGGCACTGAAGAAGGAGAATCCGGAATGTCAGGTTTTCCTGACCGGTTTTTATTGATACAGGAGAGAAAGGTATGCAGGATAATTTACAAGTGAAAATGGACGAATTTTTACCGCTCAGAGATGTGGTATTCAATACGCTCAGACAGGCAATCCTGACAGGGGAGCTGAAGCCCGGTGAGAGGCTGATGGAGATTCATCTTGCCAACCGACTTGGTGTCAGCCGCACGCCTATCAGGGAAGCCATTCGTAAGCTGGAATTGGAAGGACTGGTAACTATGATTCCCAGGCGTGGGGCAGAGGTCGCTCAGATTACCGAGAAGAGCATGAGCGATGTGTTGGAGGTAAGACGTGCAATGGACGCTTTGTGTGTGGAACTTGCCTGCGAACGTATCAGCGATGAGGAAATCATGGACTTGAAAGCAGCTTGTGATAATTTTGAGCGTGCTGTCCGCAGCAAAGATGCCAAAAAGATTGCTCAGGCAGATGTTGAACTGCATGACATCATTGTAAAGGCTACCGGTAACAGCCGGCTGATTCAGCTGATTAATAATCTGTCGGAGCAGATGTATCGTTACCGTTATGAATATATCAAGGATGCTTCTCAGCATGCGCGTCTGATAGAAGAACATCGTATTATTTACGAAAGCATTGTCAGGAAAGATAAAGAGACTGCGTCCCAGGCTGCCAAGATGCACATTGACAACCAGGAGAAAGCCATTATGAAGCAGCTTCGTCTGGAACGGGAGAAACGTATCTGATTTTTTGTTCTATAGAAAATTTCTTCGCAGCCCTGCAGCAGGCGGAGAACTTGTCTTTATGAAATTTTTACATAAAAAGAGTATAGAGTTCAGGAAACAGGCAATAATTTCCATATAATAAGAATGCAGGCAGAACAGTAACGAGATTTCATGCTTGCGGCTTGAGAATGGGAGTTTATTGCATGGATAAATTTTTGAAAAGCATTGCCGGAAGCTGCTGGCAGAATGTGATTTGTACAGGTCTGGTATTGATGGCGGTCATGGGCTGGTGGGGTGTATTATATCCTCAGCTTTCATTGAATCGTGATACCTATCGGATTGTTTCGGAGGATGGGACTGTACAGAGCTGTGAAGACATGGTAGAATGGAAATCCGGTGATACAGTTTATATGGAAATATTGAATGCGGAAAGCGGCAGAGTCAGGTTTCGGAGTAAATTGTGGGATTGTGCATCGGAACTGATGGAACGCTTTCGTGGAGAATAAAAGAAAAGCTGCGCCTGTTTGCTGACGCAGTGGTAACAGAAAGGGAGCGGCTGGAGCAATGAATCAGGAATTAAAACCTGCAGACATTAGTCGTGCGCCAATCGGAGTGTTTGATTCCGGTGTAGGGGGATTAACCGTTGCAAGAGAAATCATGCGGCAGATTCCCAACGAATCCATATGTTATTTTGGAGATACTGCCAGAGTGCCTTACGGTAGTAAGTCTAAAGAGACGGTAACCAGATTTTCCAGGCAGATTGTGCGATTTTTGAAAACACATCAGGTGAAGACAATTGTGGTGGCATGTAATACTGCCAGCGCGTATGCTTTGGATGAATTGGAGAAAGAGACTGATATTCCTATTATAGGTGTGGTAAAGCCGGGAGCCAAGGTGGCTGCCGAGGTTACTAAAAATGGAAAGATAGGGGTCATAGCCACGGAGGCTACCATCGGAAGCCAGATTTATACACAGTACATAAGGGAAATCAACAGTAATGCCACGATTTACGGGAAAGCATGCCCTCTTTTCGTGCCGCTTGTAGAAGAAGGGCTTTGGCAGGATCCGGTGACGGATGAAATTGCAAGAAGATACCTGACCGAACTGATAGACAGCGGCATTGATACCCTGATTATGGGATGTACCCATTATCCTTTGATCCGTTCAACCATTGGAAGGATTATCGGCTCAGATGTGACACTGGTCAATCCGGCATATGAGACTGCTTTAGAGTTGAAGAACATGCTGAAAGAGCGGGGGCTTTTAAATGAAGAACCGCCCAAATTAGGCTCCAACCAGTATCAGTTTTACGTAAGTGATGCAGCGGAAAAGTTTAAGCAGTTTGCAAATTCCATTATTAAGTATGGAATCCTGTCTGCAAAAACAGTGAATATTGAGGATTATTAAAATGACTAAGGATGTATTGCTGGCAATTAAAGGACTGCAGTTCGATGGCTCTGAAGAAGATACAGAGATTGAAACCGTTACGGCTGCAGAATATTATATGAGAAATAACAGCCATTATGTAATTTACGAAGAAGCTTTTGAAGGATTTGAGGGTACAACTAAAAATGTAATCAAATTTAAGAACAATTCCCTGGATCTGACCAAGAAAGGTCTTGTTAACGTACATATGATTTTTGAGGAAAATAAGAAGAACATGACCAATTATTCTACTCCTTACGGAGATATTCTCATCGGTATCGATGCCAGAAAGATTCGCATGAAGGAGGAAGAAGCGAAGATTTATGTGGATGTGGAATATGCGCTGGAAATCAATTATGAGCATCTGGCCGACTGCCATATCAGTATTGGCATCCAGGCAAAGGGAGAATCTGTGTAACTAAAAAGCTGCTGCTTGAACCGGGTGGATCAGGCAACAGCTTTTTTGTTTTCGGAAATCATTACTTCAAAGGTTTAGCACCGGCTTTTTCCTGAGCCATTTCCAGCGCACGCTTGAAGAAACCTTTCTTCTTCTCGGGTGCTTTGGCAACTTTACCGTGAAGTCCTTTTACATCCAGAACGTAGATACCGCTGACAACGGCTTTTACTTCTTTTTTGACAGGTACGGATTCAAAAATTTTCTCATCGCAAATCAGGCACATGATCTGAGGACCTACTTTAGCCTTGATGATAGGCAGTTTGGAACCGCGCAGCATCTTGGGAGTCTGGTCAATGACCATCTGGGGGAGGCCGGATTCTTTGATTTTCATACGTTTCTTGTCAATGATCAGCATAGAAATGGTCTGCTTGTTGGATTCCAGCATCTCCTGCTGTTCAGCCTGTTTTTTCTGAGCCCTCTTACCGACAAAATACAATACAACGATACCTGCAACAAGTGCAACTAATACACAAATCAATACAATGGTTCCTGTTGACATGGGAAAACCCTCCTAACAAAACTATGATGCAAATCTATTGTAACATTGATTGAGTTTTAAAGCAATAAAACATTTGACAGAAATAGGGGGTTTTTTTTGCTTTTTTGTGATATACTGAAAATAGTGGGGATATATTTACCCGGGAAGGAGTATTAATGGACGCAATATTAGAAGGTTTAAGGGCAACCGGTGATTTTTTGTTTGGACATATGCTGATTTGGAATCTGCTGTTTGCCATTGTTATTGTATTTTTTGAAAGAAGAGAACCCAAAAGTGTGTGGGCCTGGCTTCTGCTTTTGTACTTTGTACCTTTCCTTGGGTTTGTATTCTATCTCCTTCTGGGAACAGACATGCATAAAAGGAAGATGTTCCGGATTAAAGAAGTAGAAGATCATCTCAGTGAAGCCATTCGTCAGCAGGAGCATCAGCTGAAGAGCAGAAAATTGGAGGAACTGGATGCCAATATTGCAAGCTATACGGATCTGGTAGTGTATAACCTGGAGAATTGCGGTGCTATGCTGACAGACTGTAATGATGTGGATATTTTTACGGACGGCAATGATAAATTTAATACAATGATAGAGGATATGAAGCAGGCTAAGGAATTTATTCATATCCAGTATTATATCATCAGAAACGACGTGCTGTTTAACAGAATCAGGGAGGTACTTGAGCAGAAGGTCAAAGAAGGCGTTGAAGTCAGGGTACTTTTTGATGCCATGGGATGCCGATCTGTAAACCACAGTTACTGGAAGAAACTGAATGAACAGGGAATCCAGACAGCAGAGTTTTTCCCTGCGCTGTTAAAGAGGCTTCACCTGCGTATCAATTACCGTAACCATCGAAAGATTGTGGTCATTGACAATAAGGTGGCATATGTGGGTGGTTTTAATGTGGGGAAGGAATATATCGGACTGGATGAGAAATTTGGTTATTGGCGTGATACCCATTTGCGAATCACGGGAAATGCAGTGTTAGGGCTGCAGCTGCGTTTTCTGTTGGACTGGAACTATGCAGCCAGGGAGAATCTTTTTGGAAAGAATAAATATTTTACAGGCATAGAACCGCGCCACAGGGATAACTGTGAGATTCAGATTATCAGCAGCGGCCCGGATAACACGCTGCAGCAGATTCGTGACAACTATCTGCGCCTCATTAATAAGGCACAGAGAAGTATTTATATTCAGACACCATACTTTATACCGGATGAATCCGTATTTGATGCCCTGCTCATTGCGGCACGGTCCGGAATAGAAGTCAACATCATGATTCCATGCAAACCTGATCACCCTTTTGTATACTGGGCAACTTATTCCTACATAGGAGATATGGTCAATGCAGGTGCAAAATGCTACACCTACGATAACGGTTTCCTACACAGCAAGGGAATGGTAGTAGATGACAAGGTGCTGTGTTTCGGAACTGCCAATATGGACATCCGCAGCTTTGCTCTGAATTTCGAAGTAAATGCAATCATATACGATGAGAAGAAGGCCAAAGAAATGGTAGACATATTCCGCGAAGATCTGAAAGTATGTACCCAAATCACTCGAGATCTCTACGCCAGCCGCAGCCTGGTCATTCGCGCTAAAGAACAAGTATGCCGCTTGATGTCGCCTCTGTTATAATGCCAGGGTGACGGATACGGGCTGAATAGTAATATCAATCGCAACATTATAACAAAAAGGTCTTTAAAAAAGGATGATTTTATGGTATAAATGATATTGTATGTCCTTTTAGGGGATTCTGAGAGGTAATGGGAGGTTGGGGACATAGTTACCCGGCAACAGATTTGAAATAGAGGAGATTATGAAAATGAAGAAGAAACTGATAATAGGACTGGCAACTGTGATGGTGGCAGGGATGCTTGCAGGCTGTGGTTCGGATGGAAGCAACAGCGAAAACAGTCAGAGCACCGTGGAGAGCGGAGCTGAGAATACGTCCGCAGGTGAGGAAATACCTCGTGTCAACGTGTCCGAACTGAATACGGCAGATTATGTGACATTAGGGGAATACAAGAATCTTTCAGTGGTAGTAGCGCCGATTACTGTTACGGATGATGATGTGAAGGCACAGTCTCTTTCAATATACCAGGGCAGTGTTACAGCTGAGAACGGTGGTGTTACGGATCGTGCAGTTGCAATAGGTGATACGGTAATTATTGATTATGAAGGAAAGAAAGATGGTGTTGCATTTAGCGGCGGTACTGCCCAGGGTGCTGATCTGACGATTGGTTCCGGTCAGTTTATTGACGGTTTTGAGGATGGACTGATTGGCGTGATGCCAGGGGAGACAGTGGACTTGAATCTGACTTTCCCGGAAAATTATGATAATACAGAACTTGCCGGTGCAAAAGTTGTGTTTACAGTCACAGTGAATTATATCCTTCCTGTGGAAATGATGGATGATGTGGTGGCCGGCTTTGGTTCTGAAGAGTATCAGAATGTAGAACAGCTGAATGCATATGTCAGAACGGCACTGGAAGAAGATGCACAGTACACTTACGAGCAGAATGTACAGGCTGCTTTTGTGAATGCCATGGTACAGAACTGCACCTATCAGGAACTGCCGGAAGCACTGGTAGCACAGTATGAAGCTTCGATTACCGAAAATATGCAGATGATGGCTGCTATGTATGGCATGGATGCTGATACTCTGGTATACTATTTCTATGGTACGGACCTTGCAACTTATGCATCTGAAGGCGGTAAAGCTTCTGCACAGCAGATTCTTGCGGCACAGGCTGTGGCTGAGAAGGAAGGCCTGGTGCTTGAGGAGGATGCACTGAAGGAAAGAATTGAGACACTGGCTGCAGAAAATGGCTGGAGTTCAGCAGAGGAGCTGTTGGCACAGTATGATCAGGAAGAGTTAAGAGAAAGCCTGATGTTCCAGGATGTATTAGACTATCTGGTAGAGAATGGAACTGTAACAGCTGAATAAGAGACATAATCAGAAATACTTAAGATATAAAATGAGAGGGAAAGCCGCACCGGCGGCAGAACGGAGGAAAATATGGATTTAACAGACATCAGAGATTTATACCGGGAGCGCGAGAAGTATATCGGTAAAGAAGTAACCGTAGGAGGATGGGTGAGAAGCAACCGTGATTCTAAGAATTTTGGATTTATTGTCATCAATGACGGTACCTTCTTCGAGCCTCTTCAGGTAGTATACAGTGACAAACTGGAGAATTTTGAAGCACTGTGCAAGATGAACGTAGGTGCAGCACTTGTTATCCGCGGAATTATCGTGGAGACACCTCAGGCAAAACAGCCTTTTGAGATGCAGGCAGAGGAAGTATTTGTGGAAGGACCTTCCAGTGCCGATTATCCTCTTCAGAAGAAGAGACATTCTTTTGAATATTTGAGAACCATTTCCCATTTACGTCCCAGAACCAACACTTTCCAGGCAGTGTTCCGTGTACGTTCTCTGATTGCTTATGCAATTCATACGTTCTTTATGGAGAGAGGCTTTGTATACGTACACACACCTCTGATTACCGGAAGTGACTGTGAGGGCGCAGGAGAAATGTTCCAGGTAACTACCATGGATTTGAAGAATATTCCGCTGACTCAGGAGGGTGAAGTGGATTTCAGCCAGGATTTCTTCGGCAAGCCTACCAACCTTACCGTAAGCGGACAGCTGAACGTGGAGACCTACGCTTTTGCATTTAAGAACGTATATACTTTCGGTCCTACTTTCCGTGCAGAGAATTCCAACACTACCAGACACGCTGCGGAGTTCTGGATGATTGAGCCGGAGATGGCTTTTGCTGACCTGAAGGACGATATGGTACTGGCTGAAAGCATGCTGAAATTCGTTATCCGCTATGTATTGGAGAACGCTCCGGAGGAGATGAACTTCTTTAACCAGTTTGTGGATAAGGGACTGATTGAGAGATTAAACCATGTAGTAAATTCTGATTTCGGTCATGTAACTTATACAGAAGCAATTGAAATTCTGGAAAAGCACAACGATGAATTTGATTATAAGGTGTTCTGGGGTTGCGACCTGCAGACTGAGCACGAGAGATACCTTACCGAGAAAGAGTTCAAGCGTCCTGTATTTGTTACCGACTATCCTAAGGAAATCAAGGCTTTCTATATGAAGTTGAATGATGATGGCAAGACCGTAGCAGCTATGGACTGCCTGGTACCCGGTATCGGTGAAATCATTGGCGGAAGCCAGCGTGAGGACAAACTGGAGGTTCTGGAGCAGAGAATGGATGAGCTTGGACTGAAGAAAGAAGATTATGACTTCTATCTGGATCTGAGAAGATACGGTTCTGTGCGCCATGCAGGATTTGGTCTGGGCTTTGAGCGCTGCGTCATGTATTTGACCGGTATGGGCAACATCCGTGACGTGATTCCGTTCCCTCGTACCGTGAATAACTGCGATTTGTAATCTTACCAACAAATTGCTAAGCGGTTTGCGTATATCCGCTTGACTTAAAATGAAACAAAATGTTTTTTAAAAGAGACTATTCATCAGAAAGAAAGGAAAGGTGTGGTATTGACTGTTATGAATCATAAAAACATGAAAACATCGGACGGAAAACACAGGTTACTTCGCAGGGTGATGGCGATAGGGCTCGCATCCGCTATAATAGGTGCTTCCTCAGGAGATGTAATGACGGTCAGTGCCACAACTATTTCCGATGTCCAGAAGCAGATCGAACAGGATCAGAAGAATCTGAATAATATCAACAATACGTTGTCCGGTCTGACGGAGGAACAGGAGCTTCTTGAAGAGATGATTGAAGATATTAATGCGGAAATCATCAATATGATGACAAGTATCGGTCTGAAGGAAGATGAGATAGCAGCCAAGGAGACGGAGATATCCGAAAAGCAGATTGATATTGAAGAGGCGCAGGCCAATTACAATGCGGCCAAGAAGCGGGAAGAAGAACAGTATGAAGCCATGAAGATACAGATTCGATTCATGTATGAGAATAATAGTGTGTCCACTTTGGCAAAACTGTTGGAGAGCTCCGGCTTCAGCAACCTGATCAATAATGCAGAGAAAATCGAGAAGGTCTATGAATACAGCAATGATCTGCTGAATCAATATGAGGCTACCAAGAAAGAAGTGCAGCAACTGTGGGATCAGTTGGTGATAGACAAGCAGCATCTGGAATCAGATAAGGCGCAGTTAGAGAATGATAGGGCTGTTTTGGAGAATCTGAAAAAAGAACTGGATGCTAATCTGGCTGCCAAGAAAGCAGAATCAGCCAATTATGAAGCAGAGATCCAGCGCTACAAACAGGAGGCCGCAGCAGCTCAGAAGAAGATTCAGCAGGAACAGAAACAGTTGAAGAAGCTGCAGGAAGAAGAGAAGAAGCGGCAGGAGGAGCTGAAGAGGCAACAACAGCAACAACAACAGCAGAATACCTCTTCCTCTGCGACCACCAACTCTGCTATTAACGGCAGTTATACGGATACAGGATATACCCAGATCATTGACTCGGCTTCCGGAAGTGATCTTGGCAAAAAGATTGCAAAATATGGCTGTCAGTTCATTGGAAATCCTTACGTACTGGGTGGGACAAGCCTTACTAATGGTGCAGACTGCTCCGGTTTTGTATGGAGGATATATAAAGATTTTGGATATTCGCTTCATCGCACTTCCTATGAGCAGAGGAGTGATGGAACAGAAGTATCTTACGATGAGATGCAGCCCGGAGATCTGGTTTGTTACAGCGGCC
The DNA here is from genome assembly GCA_017465845.1 of Lachnospiraceae bacterium. Taxonomy (GTDB): domain Bacteria; phylum Bacillota; class Clostridia; order Lachnospirales; family Lachnospiraceae; genus Acetatifactor. The sequence goes on from JAFTVH010000104.1 coordinate 27,943, forward strand.
ATGTGGCAATGTACATAGGCGGAGGCAAGATTGTTCATGCAAGCTCAGCCAAGACCGGAATCAAGGTCAGCAATGTTGGTTACAGATCTATTATTACCATACGAAGAATCATCTAAGGTGGTAATCCTTGAAAATATCTGATAAAAGTGTCTGAAACAAAAATGTCTGATATAATAAATGTCTGATATAGAAATTGTGGCTTCGGAGTACTGCCGATTTTGCCTAGAAAGGCGAATCATCAGGTATCTTCCGAAGCCTTTTATCATTAATAGAAAAGTTTTAGAGAAAGGAAGAAATTAATGTTAAAAATAGGATGTCACATATCATCGGGAAAAGGCTTTCTGGCTATGGGAAAAGCAGCGCAGTCCATTAGTGCCAATACGTTTCAGTTTTTTACTAGGAATCCCAGAGGAGGAGCGGCCAAAGCGCTGGACCTTGCAGATGTGGAAGCCATGAATGCCTATTGTGCGGAGCATAAAATAGGAAATCTTCTGGCACATGCGCCATATACCCTAAATGCCTGTGCCAAGGATGCTGGACTTCGGGAATTTGCGCGGAATACTATGGCAGATGATTTGAGCAGACTGGAATATATTCCGGACTGTATGTATAATTTTCATCCGGGAAGCCATGTGCAGCAGGGTGCAGAAGTGGGGATCGCTTACATTGCAGATACTTTGAATCAGGTGTTGCAACCTGAGCAGTCTACCACGGTTCTTCTGGAGACGATGGCAGGAAAAGGCAGTGAAGTAGGCAGGAGTTTTGAAGAACTGCGCAGTATTCTTGATAAAGTAGAGTTGAAAGAAAAAATGGGAGTCTGTCTGGATACCTGCCATGTTTTTGACGGCGGTTACGATATTGTATCGAATCTGGAAGGAGTCCTGGAAGAGTTTGATCAGATCATCGGTCTGGAAAGGCTGAAAGCAGTTCATTTGAATGATTCTATGAATCCGCTTGGCAGTCATAAGGACAGACATCAGAAAATCGGTCAAGGGAATATTGGGTTAGAAGCGTTTACTGCCATTATTAATCATCCAAGACTTAGGAACCTTCCTTTTTATTTGGAGACACCTAATGAAATGGATGGTTATGCAGCAGAGATTGCACTGTTACGTGGATTGTACCGCTAAGCCTTTTTGGAGAAGGGTTACATGGGCTTGGCTGAAAAATAAAAAAGATAGATTTGGGGAGGTATACAAAATAGAAAGAAATATGAACAAATACGAAGTTTTAAAGAAATATTTTGGATATGACAGTTTTCGTTCCGGGCAGGAGACGATGATCGACGCCATTCTGGAGGGCAGAGATGCACTGGGCATCATGCCTACCGGAGCCGGTAAATCCATCTGCTATCAGGTGCCGGCACTTTTACTGCCCGGTATCACGCTGGTGATATCACCGTTGATTTCGCTGATGATGGACCAGGTCAAGGCACTGAATCAGGCAGGTGTTCATGCTGCTTTTATCAATAGTTCACTGACGGAGGGGCAGATTCATAAAGCACTTCAGTATGCTTCACAGGGGCGGTATCAGATTATTTATGTGGCACCGGAGCGTCTGGAGACAGAAAGTTTTTTGAGTTTTGCACAAAATGCCCGCATATCCATGGTTACAGTGGATGAGGCTCACTGTATTTCCCAGTGGGGGCAGGACTTCAGACCAAGCTACCTGAAAATCGTGCAGTTCATTGAGAATCTGCCGGTTCGTCCTATTGTCAGTGCTTTCACGGCTACCGCCACAAGAGAGGTTAAGGAAGATATCATCTGCGTATTGGGACTTAGAGCACCGGAAGTATTGGTTACAGGTTTTAACCGGGAAAATCTCTATTTTGAGGTGCGTCATGTGGCCAAAAAGGATGAGCAGCTGCTGGAATATGTGACCACACACAGCAGTGACAGTGGAATTATCTACTGCGCTACTCGTAAAAATGTGGAAAACGTTTGTGCCTTTCTGGAGGATATGGGGATAGATGCCACCAGATATCATGCAGGTCTGACGGCAGATGAAAGAAAACGCAACCAGGAAGATTTTATCTACGATGTAAAGCCCGTCATGGTAGCCACCAATGCCTTTGGTATGGGTATCGACAAGTCGAATGTACGGTACGTGATTCATTACAATATGCCCCAGAGCCTTGAAAACTATTATCAGGAGGCTGGACGTGCCGGTCGTGATGGTGAGCCTTCGGAATGTATCATTCTGTATTCGCCCCAGGATGTGGTCATGAACCAGTTTTTGATAGAGAACGGCAGGGACAGTGGGGAAATGAATCTTGAGGACCGGGAACTTATTCTGGAAAGGGACCGTGAGAGACTTAAGAAAATGACATACTACTGCTTTACCAATGACTGCCTGCGGGACTATATCCTGCGATATTTCAGTGAGTACGGCAGCACCTACTGCGGCAACTGTGCAAACTGCCGCAATCAGTTTGAGACTGTGGATGTGACGGAGATTGCCCGAATATTGATCGCCTGTGTGCAGTCCAGCCGTCAGCGGTATGGTGTGAATGTGATTTTGGACACGGTTCATGGTGCTAATACTGCTAAGATACGCGGATATCACATGGATCAGAACCCTTGCTACGGCAAGCTTGCCAAAGTGAAGATACACAGGCTGCGAAATATCATGAATTATCTGCTTTTGGAAAATTACCTGACCACAACCAATGACGAGTACATCACAGTGAAGCTGACTCAGCGTTCCCGGGCAGTGTTGGAAGAGGGCGAAAAAGTGACTATGAAGATGGCGAAGGAGCAGGCGGCAGGAAGTAAATCGGGAGGAAGCAAAGGCAGCAGTAAAGGAAGCAGCAAGGCAGCGGGTTTGGCTGATCTGGACGATCAGGGGAGAAAGTTATTTGAGCAGCTGCGGACGCTCCGCATGGAAATTGCCAAGGAAGAAAAAGTACCGCCTTATATAGTTTTTTCTGATAAGACACTGGTGCAGATGTGTGTTGCGCATCCCATTGACAAAGAGTCGATGCTTCAGGTATCCGGAGTCGGCGAGTTCAAATATGAAAAATACGGAGAGAGATTTCTGAAGTGTATTTTGGAGGAGGCTTAAGTGTGGCTGTGCTACACTATCCGAAAATCGTGGTAAGTGCTTTTTTACCGTCTCGGCTATGTGAACTGTAATGTCTAAAATTTTTTGTGTTTATGTCATTTTGTGGTAGATTTTGTCGAAGTAAAGTGATAAACTGATTGTGTAGTTAATGTGAGGAAAAGTATGGCAATTACGAGAAACAAAGGAAAACGGCTGAATCAATATGTCCCGGACTATATTGTATTTGATCTGGAGACCACAGGAATCAGCGTGCAGCATGATACGATTATCGAAATATCGGCGTTGAAAGTAAAAAATGGGACTGTGACAGAGGAATTCAATACTTTAGTGAATCCTCATCGTCATATTCCGGCGGGGGCTACCGCGGTGAACGGAATCACAGATGCCATGGTGGCAGATGCCCCGGAACTTATGGATGTGATGACAGATTTTCTGCAGTTTATCGGGAAAGAAGTTCTGGTAGGACATAACATTCATACTTTCGATACCAATTTCATATATGATGCTGCATGGAGCTTGTTGGGAACAGAATTGCGCAATGATTATATAGATACGCTCTATATGGCAAGAAAGTGTCTGCCACAGCTCGCTCATCATACTTTGGGCGATGTATCAGAATATTTTCATATCAGTACAGCAGGTGCGCACAGAGCTTTGAATGACTGCAGGATGAATCAACAGATTTACGAACAGATGGGAAAATTATTAAGCAATCATCTGTCACAGAAGCAGGGGGAACCTGTTTGTCCGCAGTGCGGAAGTGAACTCATCAGGCGAAAGGGGCGTTACGGCGAATTTTATGGTTGCAGTGGCTTTCCGGGATGTCGATATACCCGAAATGTATGAAATGAATCAGTGTTACAGTTAAATTTGAGGTTATGAGCAAGGCGCAAAATTCAACTCCGTTGAAAAATTCAACGCTGTTGAAAAATTCAACTTCGTTGAATTGGCGTATTGCGAATATCCGTATTGATTGAAAAAGGGGAGGGTTATGCTGGGAAGCAGTGAGACAGAACATTACCCGTCCATTGATGTGGTGAAATTCGGTGCGAAGCTGAAAGAAATCTGTGAAGAACGCAATGTGTCAGCAAGTGATCTGAAAGATTATCTCCATCTTAGTTCTATACAGGCCATCTATCTGTGGTTCGGTGGCAAAAGGCTGCCCAATATAGATAATCTATATGCAATCAGCCGTTATTTGGGGGTGCGGATGGATGATCTGATCAACAGTGAAAGAGAAGAGAAAGCAGCTGTCATTATGCAGGAGGAGTCTCTTCCGGACCATGGAAAACGAGTATTGTTCTACTGGAAAAGATTACCAAAAGACAAATAACTACATATTATAACATATTTTTTCCTGTTTGTCATTCAACACGCTGTTGAATGACAAGCAGGATTTTTTGTGTTATAGTCATATATAACAACAGTTGTTACCAAATATCTTACATTCAGAACGGCCATTTCGGCTGAATTTCCCCGGCTTTTTATGGTGGGCTTACAAGTATTGGAACCTGCCGATTATAACCGGAAAGGAGGAGAACTATTGACGATGCTTTGCCGGCAGAGCATCATAGTTACGAAAGCAATCCGGGGATATCTTGAGTATCTCAAATGAATTCCAATGAATGCAGCGCTGTACAATGTTATAGGATACATATTGTTTACAGCCGATAAAATAATGAAAATAAAGGAGAACTTACCATGACATACGAGGAATTTAAAGGCGAATTATTTCGCATCATCATGCAGCAGGAGGTGGCAAAGGGCAAAAAGGTAATGCTTCTTGAAAGAGGCTTTACTACCAGAGATCCTCAGATGCTCAGCATGATACGATACATTAATAAAGTAAACTTCGGGAGAGAGGATAGTGTTGTACGCGCTGATTACATTCATGTGGTCTGGGGCGAGGGCAATGTCCGCGGCATGATGCACTGGAGCGTGAGAGAGTATTTTGAAAGATATAAGAAGGAAAGCTGGGAAGGAATCCTTCCTGAGCTGCTTGTCAAGATTCAGAATGCCGGTCAGAGTATGGATTGGCTGCATCTGGAGAACGGTGGATACGAACTCTGCAAGAGCAGATTGATTATCCGACCAATCAACTATGACCGTAACAAATATGAACTGGAGAACTGCGTCTATTGGCGCTTTGGAGATATCGCCCTGACATTATATGGAGTGATATCTGATGATGAAGACGATTATGTAACAATGAAAATAACACGTGCTTTAATAGAAGATTGGGGCATAAAAGATGAGATATTGCTGACCAATGCGCTTCTTAATACATTTATTACCATGCCGCCGAGACTTTATTATTGTACTGATTTAAAGAGGAAACATGCATGCTGCGAGGGGATTTTTATGCTCGGTGAGGCTGCCAACGAATCCCAGCTGTTTCAGATACATCCGGAAAATCAATTGGAAGGATCTTTGGGATATCGCCTTTCCACTACCAGAGGCCTGAATGGGGCTGTCGCTCTTTTCTATCCCGGTGTGCAGGAGCGCTTGGCACAGCTTATGGGCGGCGACTATCTGGTAGGCTTTACAAGCATCCATGAAGCAATCATTCACCCGGCGGGGCTTCAGGATCATGAGAATATGAGAGAGTCTATTCATGATATCAATGAGGTGTTTCCAAGGGATGAGATGCTGAGCAGCAAGGTGTTTCGTTATTATACAGAAAAGAAAGAGTTGGTTGAAGTATGATAGGGGGATGAGGATTTATATTGGAAGATAAAAAAGATTCTTAGGAGCTTAATAAGCATTTGTCATAACCCTCAGGAATCTTTCATACAATGTAAAAAAGATTCTTGGGGGATTTCCTTTGAAGGATTATATTGAAGAACGAGCCATCAATATTGCGAATTATATCATAGATTATAACGCAACAGTTCGGCAGACAGCAAAGGAATTTGGGGTAAGCAAAAGTACGGTACATAAGGATGTCACAGACAGACTGATGCAGATCAACCCTGCGCTTGCAAAGCAGGCCAGAAAGGTTCTTGATGTAAATAAATCTGAGAGACATATTCGTGGTGGGCTGGCAACAAGGGAGAAGTATTTACATATGGAGCATCGATGAAGGAATGTGCGGGACATTTGCCGGTTGGCGTGTCCTGCATATTTGGTTTTTAAGCGAATCAAATAGGTTCTTGTTTCGCTTGATACACTTAAAGGAGCGCAGATAAAGCTAAAAGACAGAAGAGCCTTTCACGTCCATTTCAAAATGTCAAATAAATGATACATTTTTAGAGAAATGTATCATTTTTCTTTTACTATGATTTGTATATAATTTGCTTGTTGGAAAGGGTAAACGTAAGATTTAGTAAAGGAGAAATAAGGTCATGGATGTATTTGCGCAAATAGCTGCCAATGGGATTGGCGGTCATGATGAGATTCTGTATGATCCGCAGCCTTTGGGATTTACGAAAAGAAGTTGTATACTGGATAAAGAAGTTGTGCCGCTTGCTCTAAACAAGAAGATTCACACTAAGGAAGAACTGTACCTGGAACTTGAAAGGATGAAAAAGGCATTTGAGCCTTTTTTGCAGGATCTGGCACCGGAAACGGAATGCTGCAAAAGAGTAATTAAGCTGAACCGGTTTGTGCTTGACGGTGAGTGCATTACGATTCCTCATTATCAGGGACCTTTGGGGAAGTATAAGCAGGTGTACACCACAACTTTTGATGCTGCTATAGATGAAAAAAAGGCTGTGTATCTATGCTTTCAGGGCGCAGATTATTATGCAGTTGTGTATGTCAATGGCGTCTGTGTAGGTACCCATGAGGGATTTTTCGCACCCTTTGAGTTCGAGATATCAGATGTTGTCAAAAACGGAACGAATATGGTTCAGGTCGATTTATACAACGATCATATTTATATGGGAAATGCGTCGAGCGGTCAGGATAAGTGTGAAGGTGATAAGCTGTATGCAGCCACGGGACCCGGATGGGATGACCCCGCGGAAGGTTGGCATCACTGCCCGGCAGGTATGGGAATATACAATGATGTTACCGTAGAATTCAGAAATCGGGTCAATATCACAGATCTGTACATAAGACCACTTGAGAATGCAGCTGAGGTATGGGTAGAGATTGAAAATGCAGATTACAGGGACAAAGAGGTGGTTGTGGACATCTCGATCTATGGCCAGAATTTTGAAGAGACGGTTATAGAAGGCTATCAATATATCCCCGAAACCAGGAAAACAACAGGCAGGGGTGACAGCCTCACGGAAGCTGAGACAGACAAGCTTACGGAAAAGGGAATCCCATTACCACTGAAGCATGGAAAGAATATTTATAAGATTCCGGTAAAGATTCATGATCCGAGACTTTGGGATTTGGATACACCGTGGCTTTATCAGGCACAGGTCAGAGTGATCTACGATGGTAAAGTATCCGATACAGCTAAGCAGCAATTCGGTATGAGAAGCTTTGTACAGGATACAGAGGCCAGCCCGAAAGGAATGTTTTATTTAAATGGCAGGAAGATCAGGCTTCGCGGCGCCAATACCATGGGATTCGAGCAGCAGGATGTGATGCACGGAGACTATGGACAGCTGATTGATGATATCTTACTGGCGAAGCTGTGCAATATGAATTTCCTCAGACTGACCCAGAGACCGGTGCAGAATGAGATTTATGAGTATTGTGACCGTCTGGGCCTTATGACCCAGAGTGATCTGCCGCTGTTTGGGTGCATGAGAAGGACAAAGCTCTGTGAGGGCGTCAGACAGGCGGAGGAAATGGAGCGGCTTGTAAGGAAGCATCCCTGTAATGTTGTGATAAGCTATATCAATGAACCTTTTCCAAATGCCAATAATGAACCGCACAGGCATTTGAAACGTGATGAAATGGAAGCTTTTTTTGCCATGTGTGATATTGCAGTCAGGATGCAGAATCCTGACAGGGTGATCAAACACGTGGATGGAGATTACGATCCTCCTACATCCGGCATGCCTGATAATCACTGCTATTCCATGTGGTATAACAGCCATGGTATTGATATTGGAAAACTGAACAAAGGTCACTGGCTGAGCGTGAAGCCGGACTGGTATTATGGCTGTGGAGAGTATGGAGCCGAAGGTCTTGATTTCTGCGATGTTATGAAAGAAGAATATCCTGCAGAGTGGACGGCAGTACCTTTTGATCCGAGAAATATTATCATGGCACAGACCGCTGATTTCCACTATTTCTTCTACGATACCCAGGATACCATGGAGGAGTGGGTGGAAAAGAGTCAGAGCCATCAGGCTTTTGCCACACGATTCATGACGGAAGCTTTCAGGCGCGATGAGAGAATGATTTCCAATGCTATCCACCTGTTCATCGATGCGTGGCCTTCAGGATGGATGAAAACGATTATGGATTGTCGAAGAAATCCGAAACCCGCTTATTTTGCTTATAGGGATGCTCTGGAACCCATGCTGGTGTCACTCAGAACGGATCGTTATTCCTATTACAGCGGTGAGACCATCAGCATTGAGAGCTATATCTGTAATGATACACAGGCAGCAGGCGAGTACAGACTGAAATTTGAATACTACGTGGATGGAAAACCGGCGCGGGAGAACGAGGTCATGGTTACTGTGAAAAAGAGCGGGACAGTATATGCAGCAAACGCAGAATTTACCATAAAGGATGTCAGTGACCGTGTCAGAGTCCTGTTAAGGGCAATCCTGCTTGATGAAAGCGGCAGACAGATTACATACAATGAAATCGAAGTCAGTGTATTGGCAGATGTGGTGATCACGGAAAATGAGGATGTGGTATTTCTTAAGAACCTTCCTGTGGGAACGCATGAAATTGCCGGAGAAACTGTTGTCGTAAAACCCTGTGGGATGCACAGTCTCCATTTTGTGTCGAGAAAGACAGGGCATCCGGCGGTAGCAGAATTTGATGAGAAGGATTTCTCTTATTGGTATGACAGGGAGCAGGATATGATCACTCCTTTGCTTGACACCACATTTACCGCAGAAGGATTTACACCGATCCTGATCAGCGGCAATAAGGATGAAGAAGGTAAGTGGGGCAGAGCACTGGCCTGCGCAGAAAAGGTATATGAAGGAAAGAAATATATTATTTGTCAGCTGAATCTGAGAAAGGAGAATCCTGTGGTAAAGAGGTTTGTCAGAAACCTGTTACGGAAGGAAAATGTATGAAGGAATTGAAAGAATACCTTGAAAAATTACCAAAACCTGATGGAATGAGCCGGGCTGAGATCGTGGATCTGTTGCTGAGAGAGGAATATGGCTATCTGCCTCTGCCGCCTTTTTCGGTCCGTGCGCAGGAGGAGAGCCGTGATGAGCGTTTTTGTGCAGGGAAGGCGGTACTCATTAAGCTGCACCTGATCTGTGAAACAGCGTATGGAGAATTTTCCTTTCCCGTGTATTATACCCGTCCTACAAAGAAGGAACAGCCTGTTCCTTGCTTTATCCATATTAATTTCAGAGATTTGGTGCCGGATAAATATCAGCCCTCTGAGGAGATTGTGGATGCGGGATATGCAATGCTTTCTTTCGGCTATAAGGATGTAACTTCTGATGACGGTGATTTCACCAATGGATTGGCAGGGCTTGTATATCCGGATGGAAAGCGCTCTGATACCCAGTGTGGTAAAATCGGTCTTTGGGCCTGGGCGGCCATGCGGGTTATGGATTATGCGCTGACCTTGCCGGAGTTGGACCATGGAAGGATCTGTGTAGCAGGACATTCCAGACTGGGGAAGACCGCTCTTCTTGCCGGTGCTTTGGATGAACGGTTTTACTGTGCATTTTCTAATGATTCCGGATGCAGCGGAGCGGCTTTGTCCCGGGAAAAAGGTGGGGAGACCATTCAGAAAATTAATGAAGTAGTTCCTTATTGGTTTTGTGAAAACTATACAAAATACGGGGATAACGAGCAGAAAATGCCATTTGATCAGCATTTTCTGCTGGCTGCCAATACTCCTCACAGGGTATATGTGGCAAGTGCAGTGGAAGATCTGTGGTCGGATCCGGAAAAAGAATATTTATCCTGCGTAGCAGCAAGCGATTATTTTAAGGAGCAGGGGCTTACCGGTTTTGTTCATCCCGATCGTCTTCCGGCTGCAGGAGATTACTTTGGGGAGGGGGACATCGGATACCATTTAAGAGCAGGAGTGCATTATTTCAGCCGGGAAGACTGGCAGTATTATGTGAAATATCTGAACGCAAGCTTTATTGCTTGATATATATGAGGGCTGTCACATGACAGTCCTTTTTCTACAGTAATTCTTTTCATGCCATTCCTAAAATGTCAAAAATATGATACCTTTTTAGTAAAGTATATGAGAGAAGGATATAAGAAAATGTACAAATTGATCATTGTTGATGATGAGAGACGTATCAGAGAAGGCCTCAAAAATATCGTAGACTGGGAGAAACTGGGCTTCACGGTGACAGAATTGTTCCCAGATGGTCAGGATGTGATCGAATATCTTGATTATGTAATCCCCGATGTCATACTGACAGACATTAAAATGAATCATGTGTCGGGTCTGGATGTGGCAAAATATGTGTTTGAGCATCGGCTGCCCTGCAAAGTAGTACTGATCAGCGGTTACCAGGAATTTGAACTGGCACTGCAGGGGCTGAAATACGGAGCTGAGGATTACCTTTTAAAACCAACAGAAGTAGACAAAATAGAAGCTACTTTTGCTAAAATCAGGAGCAGCCTGGATGAAAAAAAGGTTCAGTATGAGAAAATCCAGCACAATCGTACACGCATGGATGAAGCTATCCAATTGCTGGAAGAACGCTTTTTCTCGGACATTGTAATGGGTGTAGTGGATAGTAAGGAGTATGTGGCAAACTGTATGGGGATTTTGTATCCGGAAGTGGATGCTGAGCGCTGCAGCTGCTTCTTAGCAGATGTCTACATAGAAGACTATGACCATTTCATGAATGAAGTCTGGGAATACAGCTATGACCAGCTGGAAGTCAATCTGACAAATTTCCTGCGTATTTATAAGGATACCTGCTGCTTTCATATCGTGTATAAGTCGGACAATCTGATTGAATTGGTGGGGATCAATATTGAGCCGGATATGTTGGAGGAGAGCCAAGTCAGACAGGTATTAGAACGTCTGATCCTGGAAATGGAACAGAATTTCCGGTTTCATACAAGTTACAAATTGCGCCACATATATTCCAGCATCTATCAGATCGCCCACGCCAGGAAACAGGTATTGGAGAATCAGGAGGATGAAGAGGTTCTTGCACAATATTTAAAAGAGCAGAAAAAACTGCTGATGTTCAATGTGACGATGGGAAATGTAGTGACGGCGCAGAAGCTCTATCATAATATATTGGAAGAATTGAGCAAACAGACGGTTCAGCGCAGAAATAATATCATCATTGACATCATGTCTACGATGAATACGGTACTCTGGGAAAATAATCCGGAACTGGCCCGGTCGTTACAGTCATATTTCAACTATTCTGATGTGTTGGCTATGACAAAGCTACAGGAGGTCAAAAACTGGTCGGACCGGATCTTTGACAGAATCAAGATGGCAGATGACCTTGTGAATGCCCATGGCGGCATCACTCTGATAGAAAAGGCCCGGGATTATATCCGGGAAAATATTTATAAAGATATATCGCAGGAAGAAACTGCCAATTATCTTTACATATGTCCTTCTTATCTAAGCAGAATATTCAGGAAGCAGACAGGTGAAGGCTTTCTGCAATATGTGACAAGGATGAAGATGGAGAAAGCCATTGAATTATTAAAGGATCCCCGGTATAAGACATATCAGGTGGGAGAGATGCTTGGTTATAAGACTCCAAGGTATTTTGCCAGATTGTTTCGGACGCATACAGGGATGAACCCAAGCGAGTATCGAAGAAACATTCTGCAATTGGGGGAGAAATTTGAAAAATGAGGAAAAGAATCAAAGATTACTTCGAAAATTATAGATTTAACAGTTTGTTTTTTAAGAATCTGTATATGCTTCTGCTGTTGATCATGGTGCCGATCATTGGTGCCATAGGGTTGGGATATTTTGTCTATCAAAATATGCAAAAGAATGAGATACAAAAGTATGGTGAAAACATTTGCTCTGAGATTACGGCACAAATGAAAGGAATCATACAGGAAGCAGAGGTCGAACTGATGTATTTTGGAATGAATACGAATGTGGAACTTTATCTGTATGATAAAGATCTGACTCAGTATAACTACAAAGTGAATTCCATTCGTGATCTGATTCATATGCCTATGATCATTAAAGATTATGTGGAAAGCGTATATATCTATTCTGTGTACAGTGGTTACGTAATCTCTCCCATGGGCGTAGCTGCGTATGAAAACTGGGAGGGGAGAGCGGTTCTGGATGATTATGTCAGTCAGGAAAAGGAAGAAAGAAAGCATATAAATATTACCGAATGGGAAGAAGAGAGCAGCACGAAAAGATATTTTACGGTCTTTTGTGATATCGATTATGGCAGGGATAAAAAAGGTGTTGCTGTCATGAATATGAGGATTTCCCAACTGCTGGAAGAATTACAGATACCGGAAGGAACAGAAATTTGTATCGCTGACGGAGACAAGATTTTGCTTGCATCAGACAATACTCTGGCGCAACAGGGGGTATGCAGCACAGAGCAGTATGATGATGGAATTTCCATTTATAGCGGAAAAGAATATTACAGCCTTGCCAGAACGGATGCAGAATCCGGATTGACAGTTTATGTGCAGGCAGATATGAGCAATTATCAGGACAGATTGAGCCATGTGCGATTTTTGATTGTATTGATGATCATAGTGATCGTATGGCTGACGCTGATCCTCTCTTTTTTTATCTCTGTAAGACTTTTCCAACCCATAGAGAAAATCGTTGAATCAGTAAAACAGTATAATAGTATTCTTACAGAAGAACAGGATATTTTTCTGGGGAAGGATGAGTTGGAATATATCTTAAAATCTATCCAAAAATCAGTCAGTGCAAAGAAAAATATTGATACAGAGCTGATGGAACGAATCCATCTTCTGAAGAAGGCACAGGCAGTTGCACTGCAGTCTCAGATCAATCCGCACTTCATCAATAATGCCCTGGAGACGATCAATTGGTCAGCAATCGAATTATTGGGAAGCCGTAATGAAATCTCTGAGATGGCCGGAGCCCTTTCCAAAATGCTTCGAATGTCACTGCAAAGTACAGATACCATAGTTCCTGTCCAAACGGAGATACAGCACTGTAAATATTATCTGGAAATTCAGGAAAAGCGTTATGAAGATAAATTTCAGGTGGTCTGGGATATTGAGCCTGAAGTATATGAATGCAGGATTATCAGAATCGTACTGCAGCCGCTGGTGGAAAATGCAATTTATCACGGAGTAAAGCTGCTCAGCAACAAAGGGACGATCACGATCAGCGGAAAACTGATTGAGGAATTTGTAGAACTTTCCGTAACAGACAATGGGCTGGGAATGTCAACACAGGAGTTGGAAAATCTGCAGCAGGTGCTGCGGGAAAGAGATATTAGAGAAAATTATCACATTGGTGTGGCAAATGTGAATCAAAGATTGAAACTGTATTTTGGGGAGGAATATGGACTTAGAATCGAAAGTCGGGAAGGATTCGGTACAAAAGTGACCATACATATTCCGAAGAATTAATTTACTGACCAAAAATGTGACTCTATTTTATATGTTTGTGGCATTTTGCTTTTTCTTTAATTTCTATATAATTTCCTTGTTGGAAAAAGTTATAGAAAGGAAAACAAAAATGAAAAGAAAAAAGTTAAAAATACCACATTTAAAGGATAATATCCAGCTGTTTACCTTGGCTTTACCGGCAATTGTGTTGTTGGCAGTATTTTCCTATTGGCCTATGTATGGTATTATTCTGGCATTTAAAAATTATAAAGTTCCGTTGGGTATGTGGGGAAGCCCCTGGGTAGGCCTGAAAAATTTTCTGTTTTTCTTTCAGGCACAGGATGCCTGGCGCGTAACCAGGAATACGCTGCTGCTTAATTTTTTGTTTATAACAGTGACACTTGTATGCGCGGTTGGATTTGCGCTGCTGATGTTCGAGGTTAAGAGCCGGACGCATGTAAAGGTATATCAGACCGTTTCTATTTTACCTAATTTTTTATCCTGGGTCGCTGTTTCTTATATGTCATATGCCTTGCTGGAACCTACAAAAGGTATTTTGAACAGAGTGATAGAGAGCATGGGAGGCGAAGGGATATCATGGTATGCTGAACCCGAATACTGGCCGGTGATTTTGCTGATCATCAAAATATGGCACGGAGTGGGAATTGGAAGTATCGTGTATTATGCTGCATTAATGGGAGTCGACAGCGAGTTATATGAAGCAGCAGATATTGACGGTGCTACGAAATTGCAGAAAATACGTTATATATCCCTTCCGTGTATCGTACCCATTATCACCATCCGGCTGATCATGGCTATCGGTAAGATTTTCCGCGGAGATTTTGGACTTTTCTACAATGTAACAAGAGACCAGGGAACACTGTATCCTACCACAGATATTATTGATACTTATGTATACAGGGCACTCATGAATCAGGGAAATGTCGGAATGTCCAGTGCTGTCAGCCTGTTCCAGTCAGTGGTATGTTTCATCACACTCATGATCACCAATTCGGTCGTGAAGAAAATAAACCCTGAAAATTCATTGTTTTAGGAGGCCTGTAAGATGACAGTAAATAAAAAGCATAAAAGAAAAGCGGAAAAAACAAGCTGGCTGGTACATATATTTTTTATCCTGTTTGGATTGGTGTGCCTGATTCCTTTTATAACAGTTATTTCAATATCCTTGACAAATGAAATAGAGTTAGCCAATAACGGATTCTCGATTTTTCCGGGGAAAGCGGACCTGACAGCGTATCGATATTTATTGGAGAATCCAAAGATAGTCATTGATGCGTATAAAATAACAATATTCATCACCGTTGTGGGTACTTTCTTAAGTACCTTGCTGGTTTCCATGGCTGCATATAGCCTTTCCAGAAAAAGATTTATTTTAAGAAAGGTGTTGAACTGGTATTTATTTATTCCGACATTGTTTGGCGGTGGACTGGCTGCATCCTATGTTATTAATACACAATATTTACACTTGAATGATAATATATGGGTTTTGATCCTGCCGGGGCTGATCGGCGTGTTTAATGTCTTTATGATCCGTACCTTCTTCCAGCAGCTTCCGGAATCTTTGTTTGAAGCGACCAAGATGGATGGAGGAAGTGAATATACAGTATACTTCAGGATTGCAATGCCTCTGTCCAAACCGGTTCTGGCTACGGTCGCCTTCCTGGATGCATTGGAAAGGTGGAATTCCTGGTACAATGCGATGCTGTATATCAGGAATAAGGAGCTTGTACCGCTGCAGTATCTGCTGCAGAAGATGATGAGAGAGGTGAGTTCTATACTTTCAGAAATGGACAATATGCCGAGCGGAATTGATATAAAAGAGCTGCCCGGTGAAAACCTGCGAATGGCAATGCTGGTAGTATCCATAGGACCCATGATGTGCTTCTTCCCGTTTTTCCAGAAATATTTTGTAAAAGGTATGACAGTGGGAAGCGTGAAAGGATAGATACGTACACAAACGAAATAAAGCCGAATGGTTTTATAATAGATTAAGGAGGAAAAAAGAAATGAAGAAAAAAATGATTGCTCTGTTGATGGCAGGAGTGATGGCGGTTGGAATGCTGGCAGGATGCGGCAGTACCAATAGATCGAGTCAGTCGGAAAGTTCAACTAAGCAAAGCTCTGCGGAATCAGAGACAAAGTCCACGGTCGTGGAAAGCAGCACAGAAGAAGTAAAAGAGGAGCCTGTAACGGTAACCTGGTGGATGTATGGCGGTGCGGCTGATGAGCATGATCTGGTAATGGAGGAACTGAACAAGCTGCTGGTAGAGAAGATCAATGTGAAACTGGATTTGGTAATGATCGCATCCAGTGAATTTGATGAAAAGGTTAGACTGGCTAGTATGGCCGGTGAAGATTTTGACCTGGTGTGGACCTCTAACTGGAAGAACCACTTTGATGCCAATGTGTCTCGTGATGCTTTTATGGCTATTGAAGATATCGTTGCTGAATATGGTCAGGAAATGGTAGCTTCCATGCCGGATGGTCTTCTGGATGTCGGTAAAGTAGACGGTCACCTTTATGCAATTCCAAACCAGCAGATTCTGGCTCGCCAGTTGGGTGTATATGTGCAAAAGGAATATGCAGAGAAATATAATCTTACCTTAACACACATTGATGACATCAGTGAAATGTATGATTTCTTTGACCAAATCGTGGCAAATGAACCGGATGTGTGGCCTTTACTGGGAACAAAAGGAATGACACTGAGTATTGAAACGGAAAAGATTTATGAAAGTCTGGCTAACGGATATGTATTTATTAAAAAGGATGATGACAATCTGACAGCCGTTCCTGAAGTGATAGCCCGTGAAGAACTGTTCCGCACA
Organism: Lachnospiraceae bacterium; assembly: GCA_017465845.1. Taxonomy (GTDB): domain Bacteria; phylum Bacillota; class Clostridia; order Lachnospirales; family Lachnospiraceae; genus Acetatifactor. The sequence continues at coordinate 44,478 of JAFTVH010000104.1, forward strand.
CAGAACGAGTGGTATAAGAGAGGTTATGTACAGCCTGATTTTGCTACTGTAACCGATACAACCGCAAATGCCAAAGCAGGTAAATATATTTGTCACCTTGCAACATATAAACCAGGTGGGGCAGAAGAAGTTTCTAATCAGCAAGGCAGAGAATATATCGTCATTCCTGCCGGAGAACCCTACCTGCAGGCTACATCCGGTCAGGAGACTATGACAGCTGTAAATGTAAATTCCAAGAATCCGGAAGCTGCTGTCAAATTGCTGAATCTGGTATATACGGATAAGGAAGTATTCAATATGCTGTTATCCGGTATTGAAGGAGTTCACTATAACAAGATTGATGACACGCACATTCAGACAGTGGAAAATTGTAAATATAATTATGCCGGTAATGCATGGAAATTCGGCAACCAGTTCCTTGCTTATTACAATCCTCAACAGATAGACGGTACTTGGGAAGAAACAGATAAGATGAACAGAGAGTCGGAAGTTTCTCCAATCAGAGGATTTGCATTTGATTCTACCAATGTTCAGGCTGAACTGGCACAGCTGGATGCAGTTTCCGCAGAATTCTCAAAAGGTCAATATATAGCCGAAGATATTGATGCCTGGATGAAAGAAAGGGCGGATAAGCTGGAGAAAGCCGGACTGAGCAAAGTGGTTGCAGAAGTTCAGGCACAGCTGGATGCATGGAAAGCTTCTAAATAAAATAATCTAAAATGTAAAAAACTGCATTTACTTTTGGGGTAACTGCAGTTTTTTACTTTAACGGAAGAAACCGCGAAGAGGTTATGAGGTGACGAGAAGAATGTATACAAAAAACAAGTGGTATTCTGATAAACACTTTAGTTTTCATTATGTTGAATATCTGCCTTCAGATTATGATGAAGAAAATACTTACCCGCTGGTATTTTTCCTGCATGGTGCAGGGGAACGCGGTGAGGATCCGGATGTCGCCATGCGGCACGGGTATATGAAGCATGTAAGGGAGCAGGGGGCGGAATACCCCTTTATTTTCATTGCACCTCAGTGTCCGATGGACAAATACTGGGGGTGTTATACAGAGTCTTTGATCGCTTTCCTGGAAGATATGATCGCAACACATGCGGTAGACGAGGACAGAGTATATCTTACCGGCCTGAGTATGGGAGGAACCGGCACATGGATGTTGGCAATGGCATGTCCTGAAAAATTTGCAGCAATCGCTCCAATCTGTGGGTCGGGAATCTGCTGGTATGGGGAGGCATTGAAGGATGTACCTGTATATGCATATCATGGAGATGCGGATGAGATTGTTCCTGTCACAGAGAGTGTTAATATGGTAGCCCGTGTAAATGCCGGGGGCGGTAATGCGCAGGTTAAGATCTGTTATGGAGTAGGGCATGATGCCTGGGAAGAAGCATATAAGGGAGACGAGCTTTGGAAGTGGATGTTAGCACATCGGCGGATAAAAACACTTTTTTGAAAAAGTGTTGTATTTTACACTGTAATGCTGTATTATAGTAAAGTGATAACACACTAAACTAATGAGGTGATTTTATGAGGAAAATAGCAGTAATCGGAAGCAGCGGCGGCAACCTTTACCGCCAGGGCGGGGATAACCCGAAAGCAATGATCCGTGAGATTAAAGTTCAGGCGGATTCCGCAGGTATGGAGCTTGCATTTGTGCAGTTCATCGGAACAAACGGTTCCATGGATAATATTTCTGCGGAGGCGCCGGCGAAACTGTATACATTAATTGGAGACGGAGCAGAAGTTGTTTCCGAAGGTACACTTACCGAAATGAATCAGGCAGCAGTTACATATGATGAAGAGCTTGCCGGGATGATCAATAATGGTCAGATTGATGCAGTTGTGATTTTGAGCTGTGACCCGAAAGGTGTTAATAGCAAAGCACTTTTGGCAGCATCACAAAAGAGAATTCCCATTGCAGGAACCGGCGGTAAATCGGTAGCCGATGCGCAGTCCATGGGATGCAACATTATTTCTGCATCGGGGACAACCGGAACGACAAATCGAACCAGAGCAGTTGCATTCATTGCAGCTTTTGCTAAAGAGTGGAAAATGAAATACAGTCCGGTCATCGGTTCTTCAGCAGGAAATGTGCAGGAAGGAAGTGTGTGGAAACGGATTAACTTCCGCGGTATCATGATGTCGTCCATGCCCGGATTTATCGCCATGGCGCTTTGCCTGGCACTGGGAAAAATTCCGGCATTTTCTGCATTAGAAGAAGTTTTTAATACGCTGGTCGGCATCATCCCGGTTATTATGGCTGCAATCGCAGCAAAACAGATATCAGGGCTTGAGGAAGTGGGCATTGTGGCCGGTATTATTGCAGGTGTTATGTCGACGGACGGCGGTTTAATCGGCGGTCTGGCTGCAGGTATCATTGCCGGTATTCTGGCTTACTACATCATTACATTCTGCCTCAATCATAAGTTTCCCGGCACTACTGCAAACATTTGTGCAGGAGGTCTGTCCGGTCTGATTGCAGGTTTTGTAGGTATGTTCTTAATTGCTCCGGTGGCATTGTGGCTTGGCAACGGTATCAAAGCAGTCATCGATATGGCTCTTGCTTTTAATCCTGTTCTGGCGGGAGCAGTGGCAGGTTTTGCTATCTGGTTCGCTATTATGGGTGGTGTTTACCATGCAGCAATTCTTCCCATTGTATTGCTTGAGATGGAAGCAACCGGAAACTCTTTCCTTGGTGCCATTGATATGTGCGGACTGGTACTGGGATGCGCCGGTATCCTCCTTGCAAATATTGTAAAACCTCGAAATAAAGGTGACGTGACTTCTTCGATTCCGGGTCTTTGCATTAATTTGTTCTTCGGAACCTTTGTAGAAGCGGCGTATCCGTTTATGTTCTCCAGTAAAAAAGTATTTGCCGGTGCCATTTTATCTGCAACGATTTCCGGCGCATTTGTAGGCGCATTGGGTGTAAAATGTACAGCTTATGTCCCTACTTTTATTGCACCGACTCTGGCGAATGAAGGCAAGGCAGCGGCAATGGTTATATGCATGTTGGTTGCAATCGGCACCGCTTTTGTATTTACGCTGATATCTAATATTTCTGAGGGCAAGAAGCAAAAAGAACAAGAGAAATAATATAAGTTTCAGAAAATTTGTTATCTTTTTTCAGAAAAAAATTTTGACAAGATGGGGCTGAATAATTATAATAAGTTCTTGTATTAATATTATTAAGTTCAGTCATGCATCCTGAACCTGCAGTTTTGCGGCTGTTTCTCGATGATGACGACACAGAAACGAGGTAAAGATGGAGCGAGAGATGATTGTGGTTCTCGACTTCGGCGGCCAGTATAACCAGCTGATTGCCAGAAGAGTCAGAGAATGCAACGTGTATTGTGAAGTTCATCCATATAACATGGACCTGGACAAGCTGAAATCCATGAATCCCAAGGGAATTATTTTTACAGGCGGACCCAACAGTGTCTACGGTGAAGGTTCTCCGCTGTGTGATCCTGCTGTGTTCGAACTGGGTGTACCGATTCTGGGAATCTGTTACGGTTCGCAGCTGATGGCACACATGCTGGGCGGTAAGGTAGCAACTGCACCTGTCAGTGAATACGGTAAGACCGAAGTGGATGTGGATACTTCTTCTGTAATTTTTAAAGATGTGACGGCTAAGACGATTTGTTGGATGAGCCATACTGATTATATTGAGAAAGCCCCTGCAGATTTCACCATTACGGCCCATACTCCCGTATGTCCCGTAGCCGCTATGGAGAATCCGGAGAGGAAGCTGTATGCCGTACAGTTCCATCCGGAGGTAATGCATACTCGGGAAGGAATCAAGATGCTGCGCAGCTTCGTTATGGATGTCTGTGCCTGCAAAGGCGACTGGAAGATGGACTCTTTTGTAGAGACCAGCATCCGCAGCATTCGTGAAAAAGTTGGAAACGGCAAGGTGCTGTGTGCTCTGTCCGGCGGTGTAGATTCCTCCGTGGCAGCAGTTCTTCTGTCCAAGGCAGTCGGCAAGCAGTTAACCTGTGTATTCGTAGACCACGGCCTTCTTCGAAAGAATGAAGGTGATGAAGTAGAAGCAGTATTCGGCCCTAACGGTGCCTATGATCTGAACTTCATCCGTGTCAACGCTCAGGAACGCTTCTACAGCAAGCTGGCCGGCGTCACCGAACCGGAAGAGAAGCGTAAGATCATCGGTGAAGAATTCATCCGTGTCTTCGAAGAGGAAGCCAAGGAGATCGGTGCTGTAGATTATCTGGTACAGGGTACCATTTATCCCGATGTCATTGAGAGTGGCCTCGGCAAGTCTGCAGTCATTAAGTCCCACCACAATGTAGGCGGACTTCCCGACTATGTTGATTTCAAGGAAATCATCGAGCCCTTACGCCTTCTTTTCAAAGATGAAGTAAGAAAAGCAGGTCTGGAGCTGGGGCTCCCAGAGTATCTGGTATACAGACAGCCATTCCCCGGTCCCGGACTGGGCGTGCGCATCATCGGTGAAGTAACTGCTGAGAAAGTCAGAATGGTGCAGGATGCCGATGCAATTTACCGTGAGGAGATTGCTAAGGCCGGTATCGATAAAGGACTTGGCCAGTACTTTGCTGCTTTGACCAATATGCGCAGCGTGGGATGTATGGGCGATGAGAGAACCTATGACTATGCTGTGGCTTTGAGAGCAGTGCTGACTTCTGACTTTATGACGGCGGAGGCAGCGCAGATTCCCTGGGAAGTGCTTGGGAAGGTGATGAACAGGATCGTTAATGAGGTTAAGGGGGTTAACAGGGTACTTTATGATTGTACCTCTAAGCCGCCTGGGACGATTGAGTTTGAATAGTAGGAAAAGCTCCAAGAATGCTTATTTTAAGCGATGCTTGGAGCTTTTTTTAGTGACGTGATACCTATTGGGTCTAAGTGAAGTGCGAATCCGAAGCGACCTGTGAGTTATGTGATTGTAAGGATTAACCGTTAAAAATTTGATGAGTTTTTTGGAGTCTATTGATAAAATTCTAATTTTGACATATAATAATATTACAAATAAATGCAAAACAACTACACAATGTATGGAGAAGGAGGAATCATTATGGCAGAACAGGTTTTGATTCAATTTCGTGCAGATAAAGCATTAAAACAGGAGGTTGCAGAGATTTACGAGACTCTTGGTATGGATTTACCAACAGCTTTCCGCATGTTCATGACCAGAAGTAAGATGGTTAAAGGGCTTCCGTTTGAGGCAACGTTACCAGAAACAACAATTACAAGAACAGAAGCAAAGAACGCATTTTATGAGTTAAGAGAGCAGGCTGCTGATGTACCAGAGATGTCACTTGATGAAATTAATGCTGAAATATCAGCTGTCAGAGCGGAAAGAAAAGGGTAAGTGCTTATGGTATATTATGCAGTTATTGATACCAACGTTTTTATTTCTGCTTTGCTTTCTAAACAAGCAGATACTGCAACAGTACGAGTATTGGATGCAATGTTTGATGGCAAGATTGTACCGTTGTATCATAAGGATATATATTAACAGAGTATGATGAAGTGCTTCATAGAAGTAAGTTTCATTTTAAAGAAGAGACAATTCAGCTGGTTATAAATGCCGTGAAGCAATATGGTGTAGAAGTGTTCCCACAACCTACGGGTGAAATTCTGATTGATATGGATGATTTGGTATTTTACGAAGTCGCTATGGAGAAGAGAGATGATGATGCTTATTTGGTAACAGGTAATCAGAAACATTATCCAATAAGAGACTTTATAGTAACGCCCGCTGAGATGATGGAGATTATTGATAAGTAAGTTGCAGTAAGGAGCCTCATTGTTTTTGCCCTTAGAGGATAATAACGTTTGCTATTTAACCGAATCAAGTAAGTCCCCCTGCTTCAAGCGCGTGGAGCGCTAAGCGGTGGGTAGTGTAGGGGACTTACTTGTGTCAGGTGGGGCTTGTACTCCATCTGACAAACCGCGAAGCGGGTATGAGGTTATGAGCAAGTAGCGAAGCGGATTGCGAATATCCGCTTGATCACATATATAAAATGCCCTTCGGCCAAATCGCCAGAGGGCATTAATCTATTCAAGCACTAACTTTAAAACGGTCCATAATTAATCTTCACAGCAATGATCAAAAATACAAATGCGATGATCCACCACATAATAAACAAAGGAAGTAAATATTTCATCCATTTCTTGAATGACACTCCGCCGCACATTGCAAGCGCCGCCAGAATCTCACCACCGGTAGGAGCCATTACTTTGGTAAAAGCATCACCCAACTGAAAAGTCAGAACAGAAGTCTGACGGGTCAGACCGTATGGGGCTGCGTGTTATTCTGTTCATCACCTTGATTACTGCAAGTATTGGTTATGTCATGTGGCATGCCCGCCTTTGAGACCGGATACTGACAGTCGATAGGACGCCCAATTGTCGGGAACGGTATGGGATTCGACAGGAATTCGAATATTCACCTGCATGCCGCCGCAGCTTCCGCAGACTACTTCTTTATCCGTGTTTTTTTCTATTTTCATCAAATCTGTCAGATTCCTCATGGCAGCGGAAACGAAAAAGGCACTCAGTGATCATATTTTAAAATGGGCCCATAGCCTTGGCTTAGATGCTCTGCAGGATCCTGCAAATAATGTACTGATCAGGAAACCCGCCTCTTCAGGGCATGAACAGATGCCTGTCGTTATGCTGCAGGATCACATGGACATGGTGTGTGAAAAGGCTGACGGTGTGGAACATGATTTTACAAAAGATCCCATTGATTTTCTATTGTATAGTTCATAATGAAAAACTCTCTTTCCTTTTCTTTTCTCTTTATGAAGACTTTTTCGCATTGCCGGGACGAGGCAGCGCCCGGTTCAGATTCCATCCCAGTCGCTGCACCAGTTTATGTGCATAATTCCGTCCTCGTCGAATTCAATGGGAAGAATACTGTAACCGGAGCATTTCAGGTCATTTGCATTCCAATGGTCTAACATCAGGAACAGCCGATTGTCAGCCTCAAAGATATAAGTACTTTGACCGTAAAAAGTTATACGGTAGTTTTCTCCTTCACACGGATTGTCGATCAGCTTCCAACTACCCATGATGTGGTCGCTTGTGGAATAGAGGGTGCTGTTGGGCTTCCAACCGGTACAACCTGAGGTTACCATATAGTATTTGTTCCCATGAAAACATACGGCGGCTGCTTCACGCATTTGATTCACCATGGCAAATGTGTAGGAACCTTCAAGATCGGTATAGTCCTCCGTCAGCTTGTCTATGCTTATTGTGTTGTTGTGGTCTGTGGAGTATATCAGATAGGCGATATCATCCACATCCTTATAGAGCGTCATATCCCGTAATTCTTGGTTATTGGGGCGTTTTACTTTAAGCAGCCTGAAAGGTCCCTCAGGCTTATCCGCAATTGCAATTCCCGCAGACGCTAATTTATAGTCTGCACTGTCCATATGCATCCACATTACAAATTTCTGTGTTTTGGCATTGTAAATAACCTTTGGCCGCTCCAGGACTTTAGAAGGATGAAGATAACTCTCCGGATTATCTTTCACAGCCTCCAGTACCAGCCCCTTATATTCCCAATCGACCAGATTTTTGGATATATAACAGGAAACACCAATCACATCAACCCTACGGCTATTAGGGCAATTGTCTGCCCCTTTATGCTCTCCATACCAATAATAAATCCCATTATATTTCAGGATACACCCACCGTGAGCCTGAATATAGTTTCCGTGTATGTCTTTCCACTGTTGTCCGTTCTTCATAATCGTTCTCCTGAGGTAATTTTGATAATTGCTACAATATAACCCTTCTTGGGGTGGCAGATTCATCCAATTCATCCACATAATAGGCATTTGTATATGCCTTTTTGCCGGTCACATCTGTTATCCGGAAGCGTACAGCTCCAAACAATTCAGGATCAACTTTAAAATCGGCACTTGTAATGAAAGTCCCGTCCGGTGAGGCTGCCCGGTCCCCCTTTCTTCCCAGCGTGGTCATACAGATGTCCGCACAGGGACTGCATTCAATATGTATGATTCCATCTTCATAATACAGCTGATAGATCTCCGGACCTGTAGAAGCATAGAAGTGTCCTTTTTCAAGAGCCTGAATGATAGAAGCATAGTCCAGACCGGAAGCTTCAATCATGGTAAATCCTCCAAAAGAATCCGATTTGTAATCATCAAAGGGGTAACTATTGTGATTGTCATCTGTAGCAATGCAGTATAAGTATTTGCCGCTACGCAGGATATCGTCATAAACGGTCTCACTGTCCGGCAGACCGGAAAGAGCATAAGTTCCATGATTATATATCTCAATTGCCCATGCGCCCTCAAAGCATCCGTAATCCGAGAAGTTAGTCAGGTTCCAATTGGAGTGATTGATGCACACCAGGAATCCGTTATCATTAGCTGATTTAATGATTCTGTTGATATTGGCAGGGTAAATATGCAGGTCACGTAAAGGACCGACATATTTGATGTCATTAACCTGTTCCATATTCATTTTTCCACGTCGCACCAACCAGCTTACCGTCTCAGGGTGATAGCCCACCTGTGTCAGATGATAAGGCTCCTTCGCAATCAGATTTAAATCTACGATCTTTTGAAATGCATGTGGATTGGGATTATCTTCATTTCTAATACTGATTTCATAAGCTGTCAATGCGAGAAACTCGCTGTCAGTCAATTCATAATTACAGTGTAATGCATCGTGATCGCTGTATGCCAATACACTATAGCCCTTTTTCCTGTATGCCTCCTTTAATTCTTCCGGTGTCAATTTACCGTCAGATTTTGTAGAATGGCAATGTAGATTTGCTTTATAAAAGTGTCCTTTTTCACCCAATAAATATTTGCGCATATCTATTGTCCCTCCTATTCTGTGTTCCCGTCGGTGTCTTCCGGTGTCGTACCTTGTTTTTGGCAGCGGTATTCTGTGGGCGACATTCCGTAATACGCTTTAAATTTTCTGGTAAAGCTGGTTTTGTCAATATAACCTACCGCCAGAAAAATACTTTTCACCGATTGACTGGTATTTACCAGTAATTCCTGAGCCTTATCCATACGCAGCTTTGTCAGAAAATCCAGATAGCCGATACCTAACTGTGCTTTGAATAATTTACTCATTTGAGTTTTGGACATCCCGGCGCAGGCGGCTACCTCCTCCAGAGATAAATCAAAGCGATGAAAATTATTTTTCACATATGCTACAGCTTTATCCAGTTGTTCGGAACGTTTGTCACTGTCGCAAAAAGTCTGCAGTATTTTCAGTATTCGCTCATGGAAGTGCATTTCATTAGCAGGATTGATTAAAATAATTTTAGACATCAGCCCGGAACTTTGCTCAGTTTCATCACCTCGCACTGCAAGTATCAGTGCCTGCCTGATACAATAACGAATATAATATTGTCTTTCGAAATTGTCTTTGGAGAAATTCTCGCCTAACATACAATTTAAAGAAATTTGTGCATCACGGATGTTACGGTGCTCCAGCGCTTCTATAAATAGTTTCAGCTGCTCGGACTGACACTGAGTAAGTCTGTCGGAAGAAAAGAGCCGATGATTATCCCAGCATTCAATCAAACCATCGGGCTGCAGTGGGTTTTCCAGCAGACTGATTACCTCAAGATAAGCATAATTGATCATGGACAGGTTATCATACATCTGACTCAGTGCAAGACGGCTGCAGGAGACTCCGATAGAAAGCAGCTTCCTGCGAAGTTTGCCTGCCATATCCAGACGCCCTGCGCAGTTTAGGTCCTGAGTGGCGGACTCAGCCAGAAACACCAATATCATATTGCCGTTGATTATGTCATCACAGTATAGCATGTCATCGAATATATTTTCAAAGCTTCGCACATTTATATCTTGCTCCTCCAGCATGATTCCACACAGATAATAATATTCTTCAAAGAGCTCCAGTCCGCAGGTATTTAGTATGTGCCGTATTGCCTCCGGTTTGGAAGTCATACCGTGAAAAATCATAGTGGCAGCCTGTCTCATCATTGCGTGACGATATATCTGTGCATTTTGTTCCATTTGATCACTTTCGCGTCTGGATTGCTCCAGTATAACCTTGAGATAGTCAAATTCATCCGGAAATGCTTTGGTGGTCCCGGTTGAATACGTTTCCATAGTCAGACAGTCGGCAAGGGATTGAAAACGTCCCCAGCGGTGATTGCTGAGCACATATGATATCAAAACAGATAAAAAGATTCCCAAAATCAAAAGCAAAATATTTATATTTTGAAAATGTTTAATTTCGGCCCATGAAACCCGGGGATCAAAATGTAGTTCCAAATCCATACCATCGGCCGATAGGGGATACTGCAGCACTTGATTTCGAGTTTTTTGTAATAACACAAACTCATCCTCTTCAAGGATGGTACATTTGCCATCTGTCACCTGAAAGTATACAGCATCATCACCAACGGTCAGCCGAAACATCAGCTGACTGTTTGGAACGTAAGACTCCAGCACTGTTACGATTCTCTTCACAGAAACTATAAACTGAACACTTGCGTTATATCTGGGGGAATAGGCTTGTATAGGATAATGGAACATTAATAAATCATAGGGATCATTGGTCTCTAATAGTACTGCCGACCAGGGGATAGCAGTTAAGGCTGCTATCCCCCGGTCGGTGCTGTCTGAGGTACAAGCGAGAGTAGTATCAAAATAAGTCTGAATATTGGTCAGTCCTCTGGTGGAGTATGCTTTACCTACACCATAATAGAGAACAATGTCCTCAGTACGGCTGTCAAACTGATTGGCGTATTGCAATAGTTTGATAACCTGCTGCCCGTTTCCGGGATCAGATAATACTGTTGTAGGAGAAAACTCCTGTGTACCGCCCAATGTACCGGTCTGACTTAGAAAGTTCATATGCCAGCTATCCAACTCGTCGGCCACATCCTGCAGTATTCGCAGCATGATCTGTTTCTCACGCTGTTCAGCCTGCCGATAAGTTGACTGAGCTATCAACAGACTAAAAAAGATCATTGGAACCAGCACACAGAGATATAATGTAAGAACTCGTACAACATATTTGTATTTTGACACGTAATCATCCCTCTCTTGATGAGTGAATTTGTATATATGTAAAACAATTATTTATTTGCACGGTCATAAGCACCCTGAATAACAGGCTGTATCTGATTCCAGAACACATTGATCTGTTCTTTGTAGGAATCCCATGCAGTATCAATATCCAATTTGCCGGTGATAAACTGAGCCTTGTACTGCTGCAGCAAAAGACTCATATCTGTATTGGGCTGGCTCAGTGCATCTGACTCCTCAGTACTATAGGGGACAGGGAGAAAAGAAGGATATCTTCTCACTTCAACCTGTTTACGAAGAGCCAACTCGGTATGAGCATCTGCAGTGTACTGATAGGAAGGATCCTCATAGATGAAAGTGTTCAATTCATCGTCTGTCGCGGCCTTAACTATAGCCAGGGAATCGCTGGGAATTACAATCTCAAATGCATTTCCGATGGAGACCTCCTGATAAAGCCACTCTGATTGGCTGGAATATTTTGTTTGATCCCAGAAATTGTCATGATTAGGTATCATATTGCCCATTCCGTCATCGATATATTCAAAGGTTTCACCCTCGGTGCCATGACTGAAGAAAATCTGTCCCTCTTCTGAAAATACATAGTCAAGCAGTCGGCACACAGCTTCCGGATACTCCGTATTTGCACTTACCATCACTCGGGCAGATGCATTATAAGGAGGGGCCATAACATAGGTGGCTGTATCGTTATACTCAGAAGTCATGGCGAGCAAAGAATCATATTCTTGATAAATACCGGCATCTTCTGCCTGTACACCTGTTGCAAGATAAGCCCAGTCGTGCCAGAAGACCACTTCTCCGTTGCGGATTTTGGAGCGATACTCATCACTGCTCATGATAAAAGATTCCTGATCAAGCAGATTCTCTTTCCACAAACGATTCATATACTCTAAGTAAGCTTTATTATTGTCGGTGATATCATATAGGATTACCTGCCCCTGATCATCTACACCGAGAAGATTGTTTTGATCCATTGAATAGATGCCAAAAGCATTACGAATGGTAAACGTACCGCGCTGACCACACTGACCGTCGAAGGTGAGGGATAAGGGGATAGCATCCGGATTCTGCTCCTTAATGGACTTTAATACCTCATAGAAATCCTCGGTTGTCTTAATGTCTTCTACAGAAAAGCCATACTTTTCCTGATCAGCCTTGGATACATAGAGTCCTACTTGAGGTAAATCTACCGGACGCACGCGGTCAAAGGAATAGATGCTGCCATCCTCTGTAGTGTGATAAGCTGCATATTCAGGATTTTCCTCCAAAAAACGAGAGAAGTTAGGCATCAGGTGAAGATAATCGCTGATATCAAGAAGATAGCCGTCTGCACCATATTCATTTGTCATTGTCTTGGAAACGCTTATCTGTGTTATCAGATCAGGGAGAGTGTCGGAAGCCATCATGGTTGCAAACTGGGTATTCCAGGTATTAGAGTCTGCATAAGTAGTACATTCCAGTCTGATTCCCATTAACTCCTCAATCTTTTTGACAATATGGGTATTCTGCCAGTCCTGTGTAGTACCGGTGATACCTGACAATTCAATGGTGATGGGCTCTTTCACAATGGGGAAGCCTTCTGTATTGTAGTACAGGTCTTCTGCTGAATTGTCTGCAGAACTGTCAGTGGTGTCGGATGTGTTGGACGCCGCTTCGGATGCAGCATCAGTCTGTTTGTTGGTGGTGGAAGAGTTGCCGCAGGCAGCAAAGGCAGCTGTCATCAAAGCAGTCAACAGCAATGTTGTCAATTTTTTGGTTCTTGTTTTCATCATATCATTCCTCCTAATATTTTTTACTTAACCGTTTGAAAACGGATGAGTACACAGTAAGTTTTTACGGATTCATCAGCCCTTTACCGAGCCGATCATCACACCCTTGGCAAAATATTTCTGCAGAAAGGGATAAACTATCAGCATAGGTGCTGTGGAAACCACGATTACAGCATATTTGATCATGTTGGCAGTTTCCGTCTGCTTTGCCAGAGCGAGCATCTCCTCCGGAGAGAGATCTCCGCCATTTTGCATGGCATCTGACGCAAATTGTCCCATGGTGAGAATCTCACGCAGGAATACCTGTAATGGGTAAAGCTCGCGGTCACGGATATAAATCATTGCATTGAAATAGGCATTCCAATGTCCTACACCGTAATAAAGAGTCATTACCACAATAATTGGTGAGGACAAGGGCAATATGATCTTTGTGAACATTCTAAAGTCACTGCAGCCATCCAAAAAAGCAGCCTCCTGCAACTCCCAGGGGATGGTGTTTACAAAAAAAGTTCGTGCCACGATAAGGTTGTATGCTGATACCACTCCCGGCAGCAGCAAAGACCATCGAGTGTTGATCATACCAAGTTCGTTGAGATTCAGATAAGTAGGAATCAAGCCGCCGCCGAAATACATTGTGATTACGAACAACGTCATGATAATTCCCCTGCCCACCACATCACGCCTGGACAGCATGTATGCGCAGGGCAATGTGAACAAAAGGTTTAATAAGGTACCTGCAACGGTGTAGAAGATAGTATTGGCATAGCCGGTCCAAATATCCCCGTAATGCAATATGTATTCATAAGCCTGCAGAGATGGATTTATGGGCCATAAAATCATCTCTCCGCCGGCAACCGCATTGGGGTCACTGAAGGATGCACTGATTACATACAATATCGGATAAAGAATTATCAGAAAAGAGAAAAGCAACAGAAGATAGACAATGGCGAGAAAGACGCTGTCTCCTAAACTGTAGCGCAATAAAGATTTCTTCTTTTTACTTGTCATTTTCATTGCATTTCCTCCTACCATAAGCTTGAATCGGTCATTTTGCGGGATGCCATATTGGCAGCTACCAGGATGATCGTGTTGCACAGGGAATTAAACAGCCCGGCCGCTGTGGAAAACGAATAATCATAATTTACCAGCCCCATTTTGTATACATAAGTAGAAATAATTTCTGAGCTCTGTAGGTTCAGACTATTCTGCAAAAGTAAGGTCTTTTCATAGCCAACGCTGAGTAACTGACCGCATTGCAGCACCAACATGACCATAATAGTCGGCACCAGCACCGGAAAGTTAATGTAAATAATCTTTTGCATACGAGATGCACCGTCAACACTGGCAGCATCCAACAGAGATTGATCTACACCGGAGAGCGCCGCGAAATAAATGACAGCGCCCCAGCCGGCCCCCTGCCAGACACCGCTGAGTACATATACCCATTTAAACATTTCCGGCTCCTGCATGAAGGCTATTGCCTCTCCGCCCAATGCCTCAATCAGCTTATTAATAATACCTTGAGAAGGGTTGGTAAACAGTATAACCATGCCGCACAAAACAACTGTAGAGATAAAGTGCGGTGCATAGGATACCGTCTGAAAGGTACGTTTAATTTTCTCGTTTTTGATTTCATTGACAAGCAATGCCAAAATAATCGGAATCGGGAAACCGATTATAAGGCTGAGAATACTTAATGTTAAAGTATTCTTAAGAATAATCGGAAACCAGTAGGAAGAAAACAGACGTTTAAAATTCTCAAAGCCAACCCAGGGACTGTCAAAATAGCCCAGATTAAGACGGAAATCTTTAAAGGCGATAATGATTCCATACATAGGCTTGTATGAAAAAATTAAAACCGCGATAATTGCCGGCAGTGACATCAGATATAACTGCCAGCGGGCAAGAAGCCGCATCATTAATGAGCGCTTATTGCTTTTTTTGCTAAATATCATAAAATTCCTCCGTATTCTGTTATTTTTTGTATAATGTGCTTGGCCAAGTAACAATATAACCTCTTCTACAGCATACGATAAAAGAAATTTTGTGTAAAGTAGGTGGATTTTTCCACTTCTTTATTGCAAAAATAACCTACATGTAAAAATGAAGGAGTATCGTGAATAAAAAGTTAAAATAGTATTGATTACTAATATTATTTATGCTATAATAAGAACATAGAAAAGAAAACCAATCAACAATAGAAAATCAAATACAAATTTATAGAAAAAGAAGGTGGTACTTTATGAGTCAGAAATTTTATAAATGTGAGCATTGCGGAAATATTGTAGAAATTATCAATAATGCAGGTGTACCAATCATGTGCTGCGGACAGAAGATGAAAGAGCTGATAGCGGGAGAGTCTGATGGAGCGGCTGAGAAACACGTTCCTGAATACAAGGTAGAAGGCAGCGTAGTTAGTGTAAACGTTGGTTCTATCGATCATCCGATGGTGGTTGAACATTGGATCGAGTGGGTATATTTAGAGTCCAAAGAAGGCATTCAGAGAAAACATCTGAAACCGGGACAGGCTCCAAACGTTTCCTTCGTACTGGGTGAAGGTGATGAGGTTGTTGCAGTTTATGCATACTGCAACCTGCATGGTTTATGGAAGGCTTAAAATAACAGAATAAGTGAAGTCCCAATCCCCCACAAAATTGAGAGATTGGGACTTTATTATATACCTATAACTCCAGCTACCAGTATAGTCGTGTTCCCTACTCTGAGCTGCTGTGTCACTTTTTTGAATCCAGCCGCTTTCAACATTGCTATTTGATTTTCGATGGTGCACGGAGTATCAAAATGGCAAAATTCGCCCTCCGGTATATTCTGTTCCTTACGAAGACGCTCATTCTCCTCAAACCGGAAATCCTCTTCTTCCTGGGACTCAATCATATAGTCGCACTCAATATAACATCCAGTATCAGTAAGCGCGGAGCAGATTTTTTGATATAGTTCTATTTTCTTTGCATGAGTAAAATGATGCATGGTTTGGAAAGATACACAGCAATCGAACTTTTTCATGCCAAGATCTACTGTAAAATAATCACCGCAGATCAAATTGAGATTTTTGTCAGGATGCTTTTCCTTCAGTTTATCAAGCATAGACTGCGTCAGGTCGATTCCCGTAACATCAATATCCGGCAAAATCTTGAAGATTTCATCCAGTTCCAGGCCGGTTCCGCAGCCTAAATCGAGCATATTCTTTGTATTCTTTGGCACAAGGCCGGCCATGGCTATGTATCCCTCTTTGCAGCCTTCTACTTCGCAGAGCATATGCTCATCATAACCTTCCACTCTGGCTGCAAAAAAGTCGGTCATTGATTCTAAATGTTCCATTGCTGAAATTCTCCTTGCCTTATAGATAACTTATCCATGTATAATATATCACATTGGTATTATTTGCGAAACCTTAAATTTTTTTCTATTTAATTTAGTGATTAAGTCCTGTTAATTGTACAGAACTTGTGATAATTTTAAGATATAAAAACACCTTACCAAGGAGGCCAATGACCATGGATTTCAAATCATACATAACCGCAATCGAAAAACAGCTGAACCAAATGACTGATGCCCAGAGATATGACTGGATATATGCACAGGCGCGGACAATTGACGAGGATAAAAGAGAGAAATTTTTAAATAGCCTGTCAGACACAAAGCAAAAGATGACCGAATTAACAGTGGAAGAAATCCGGGAGTGGTGTGACCAGGTGGAAAATGGTGATATTTATCTGGAAGCAGAAGGATACGATGATTATCAGGAAAATTCATGGGATCCGGATTGGATAACAGAATACCATGATAATTTCGGGGCGATGGCATTCCTGTATCAGGAGAATATATTTCCTGTATCGAGATTTCGAGGGAAGCAATTTCACAGATTGAGATGAATAGGGAAATAAGGGCTGATATTTCAGATATTGGAGTGGATGCCAGTGAGAGAGTGAATGATGCGGTGGGCAGAAAGCTGTTTTGTCAGGCTGCATTTGCATCGAAACCGGACAGCAGACGACTGCTTCGCTTGTATGAGTTTGGGTTTAAGCAGAAGAGCAGCAGAACTTTTGGAGAATATTTCGCTATCTGGAGAAAGCACTTTCAGATAGCGGAGAAGCATCGGGAAAAATATATGAAATGGCTGTCAGGGGAAGTAGATAAGCGTGTGGAAGGTGTTGTCGGCGGAGGTCATAGGAAAAGCTATTATAAAGCGGCGGAGTTAATTGTGATGCTGGGAGCGCTTCGGGAAGAAAAAGGTGAGATGAATGGTATATATGAATTAGTGGAGCATTATAAGAGAATGCATTCCAGGAAATATGCTTTCAGGAATGAGATTGATGAATTGGAAATGTATAATTAGATTGCATTTTGAGCATGTTTGACATATGATAAAAGTAGGAAAGTTTGTTGTGGGCAAGTGATTGAAAAATTGAGGGCTTTGAGGTAGTATAGTAACAATAGCAAGTAATGAGAATTTGCGAGGTAAAGATTATGTTAAAGCATTTATCTATTAAGAATTTTAAAGGTTGGAAAGATACGGGGAATATTGAACTTGCACCGATAACAGTTTTCTTTGGAAGTAACAGTTCGGGAAAGTCCAGCATAGGTCAATTTTTAGTTATGCTTAAACAGACGATTCAGCAGCCTGATCGAAAGACAGTATTAATGTTGTCCGGAGATAAAGCGTCTGTTAATTTAGGTACGCCTGCAGATATTTTTTATAATCATGATATGAACGAAAAGATTCAGTTTGAATATGAATGGGATTTGGAGAAACAGGCAGAATATGGTTCTGGGAAAAGCAGGAGCTATGATACAATCAAGTTTCATGCCGATATCCAAGTGAATAACCCAGAAGTGCAGTATTTGGAAGTGAATCGATTTTCATATGGATTATTGCAGGATGATAAGCAAAAGCTTACTGTTGGTATGAAAAAATCAGATGATGGAAGCGGAAGCAGAAATTATGAATTATTTAGTGAAGTAGAAGAATTGAAGAGAACGAAGGGGCGTCCATGGAAATTATCGGAACCAATGAAGTATTATGGTTTTCCTGATGCTGCACTTGCATATTATCAAGATGCAGATTTCTTGCAGGACTTAAATCTTCATCAAGAAAATTTGTTTAATAAGTTTTTTTATTTGGGACCACTTAGAACAAAATCAAGTCGTATTTATAGTTGGGCAGGAACGAATCCTGATAGTGTTGGAGATGATGGAAGGTATACTATTCAGGCAATTCTCTCAGCAAAGCATGAAGGGCGTAAATTCAACTTTTTACCACATCAGCAATACAGGCCATTTGAGGCAATAATTGGAGCTGCATTGAAGAAAATGGAATTAATCGAGGAGTATAAGATTAATCGAATAGAAAATCGTCAAGATTATGAGGTGAAAGTAAAGATTAAGGGGGCTTCAGAATATGTCAGTCTTCCTGATGTTGGTTTTGGGGTATCACAGGTCCTGCCGGTAATTGTACAGCTGTTTTATGCACCAAGTGGTTCAGTTATTTTTATTGAACAACCGGAGATTCATTTGCATCCGAAAGCGCAGACACTTTTGGCAGATGTAATTATAGATGTTCTCAATATGAGGGAAAATTACAAGGAACGGAAAATACAAGTTATTATTGAAACGCATTCAGAATATCTGCTTCGCAGACTGCAGATGCGAATATCTGATGAAACAATGAAAACAGGAGATTTACGGGCATACTTTGCTCATAATAAGAAAAGTGGCTCCGTCTTGGAGGAATTGAAAGTAGATACTTATGGCAATATTCTTAATTGGCCGGAAGGTTTCTTCGGAGATATGGAAAAGGATATGTATGAACAGGCAATGAATGCAATGAACCGCAGGATAACAGAGAGGAATGCAGGATATAATGGATAGAATTATTTTGGATACGAATGTACCAGCTAAAGCTTCCACTGCACTCCAACTATGTCCGGAAGAAGAATTGGAAATGCAGAGGGCTTGTATTGAGTATATAGGAGAGTTGGTTTTTAGAAGTAACAAGAAACTGGTGTTGGATTTAGACCATGAAATCTGGAAGGAATACCATAATAATGTACGCAAAGACACTGACATGGGAAAATTGTTTTTTCGCTGGCTATATGATTATTGCAATATCATTTTACCGCAGGATCATATCAAGTTGGAAAAAGATGAAAACGGACAATATGTAGATTATCCATACGATGAACATACAAAAGATTTCGATGAAAGTGATAAAAAGTTCGTGGCACTTTCTAATGCGCATGCCCAAAGGCCGCCAATTATTGAAGCTGCTGATGGTAAGTGGCTTGGATACGAAGAGGCCTTTAAGAAGTATGGAATACATATAGAATTTTTGGATAGAGATTATGCTCAAAGAATGTATGAGCAGAAGATATTGAATAAGAGGTCTAAGTAAATGTTTTATAAATTTCCCTCAACGCCATATATTTTTTTAGATAATTCTATACAGAAGAAAGAAAAAAACTATTTAACTGATACGGAAATAGCTGATTTCTTAAGCAATAAGGTCACGGTGGAAGAGAAAATAGATGGTGCGAATCTGGGAATTTCGTTTGACAATCATGGTAAATTGCTATTACAGAATCGAGGCGAATATATAAGTGAGCCATATTTCGGGCAATGGAAACCATTGAAAGCCTGGCTTGCATTACATGAAGATGAGTTGTTTGATGTTTTGGGTGACGGTTATATTCTATACGGTGAATGGTGTTATGCATGTCATTCTGTAAATTATGATAAGTTGCCTGACTGGTTTTTGGCATTTGATTTGTATGATAAAGAGAATAATAAGTTTTTATCGGTACAAAAGCGTGATGAAAAATTAAAAGGGACAATGTTATCCCTTGTGCCTAAGTTGGGATATGGAATCTGGTCAAAAGAGGAATTACCTGATTTGTTTTCAGTATCTAAAGTAGGAAATTCAAATAGTGAGGGGATTTATCTTCGATTGGATGATGAAGACTGGTTGCTGAAACGGGCGAAAATGGTAAGGCCGGAGTTTAGGCAGCAGATTGATGAACATTGGAGTAAGAGACCATTAGAAAAAAATAGATTGATGACAGACATGCAGTAAAAACCGAATGTTCAGGCAACGTATGAGGTTGCAAAAGGAGACAATACCAAAGCAGGAGGGATTTCATCATGATATATACTTACCAATATCATTCGCCCTTAGGCGAGATTACACTAGCTGCTAACGGAGAAGCTTTAACCGGCTTGTGGTTTGACGGTCAAAAGTATTATGGAGATACGCTGCCAAAGCAGGTTGAGGTAAGAAAGCTGCCTGTTTTTGAGCAGACCGAACGCTGGCTGGATACTTATTTTCAGGGAAAAGCTCCCGACTTTATACCACCGTTATCATGGGACACAACGCCTTTCCGCAAAGCAGTATGGGAAATCCTGCTTTCGATTCCTTATGGACAGACAATGACCTATGGAGAAATTGCACACAGAATTGCAAAGCAAAACGGACTTTCCAAAATGTCAGCACAGGCGGTTGGCGGTGCCGTAGGACATAATCCTATTTCCATTATTGTGCCCTGCCACAGAGTAGTAGGAACGAATGGAAGCCTGACCGGATACGCGGGAGGAATTGATAAAAAGAGAAAGCTGCTTGCTCTGGAACGCGTGAATATATCGGAGATGTCTATCCTGAAGAAAGGGACTGCATTATCAAACCTAAAAATTTCCTGAAATTCCCTCTTGACAAATCAGTTCCAATCGAATATCATGAAAAAAGATTACAGAATACTCAATGGCGAGTGCCCAAGGAAGTATTCTGTTTTTTTTATATAAAAATAATTGAAATGCAATGAAGGAGACTCTTGTAAAGGAAAGCGACAGGAATACGGCGTCACCGACTGAGAGCGCTGTTTGTGAGATCTTACAAAGGGAACACTCCGGAGCAGATTATCCGAACTGTAGAAAGAATACACTAGGGTAATCCGTAACACGCGTTAAGTGTAAGAGTGGGTGAGCCGGTGGAACGCTTTGATGGAAGTGCGGCTTATCAATGCGGGTGGTACCGCGGATATCAGATTATCCGTCCCGGAATACAGGAAACTGTGTTCCGGGACTTTTTTGTGTCTGTTGACACACGAAAAAGTCTCGGGACGCACAAGTAGAAAAGGAGACCAAAAACATGGAATTTTTAACAGGTGTAGCACAGAAAGAGACATTGGAATTATCACAGCTTTTAACTAGCGATATGGAAGGGAAAACAGTTAAGACAAATGGTGCTGTCCATACCATCCGTGATATGGGAAATATTGCTTTCGTGGTATTGAGAAAAAGAGAAGGACTTCTGCAGTGCGTGTATGAAGAAGGCGTTACAGCATTTGATCTGAAAGACTTGAAAGAAGCCGCCACCGTAGAGGTAGAAGGTACTTTGCTTCACAGCGAAAAAGCACCGGGCGGAATGGAGCTGCGGTTAAGTACAATTAAAGTACTTTCAGAGCCGGCAGAGAGCATGCCGATCCCTATTGCAAAATGGAAGATGAACACATCCCTGGAGACCAACCTGAACCTGCGTCCGATCTCTCTGCGCAACATCAGAGAACGCGCCAAATTCAAAGTGCAGGAAGGTGTGGTAAAGGGCTTCCGGGAATTTCTGGACAGTCAGGGTTTTACGGAGATTCATACTCCCAAGATCGGAAGCAAGGGTGCAGAAGGCGGTGCCAATATTTTCAAGCTGGAGTACTTTCACAGACCTGCTGTGCTGGCACAGAGCCCGCAGTTTTATAAGCAGATGATGGTAGGTGTATTTGACAGAGTCTTTGAGACAGCTCCCGTATTCCGTGCGGAAAAGCATAACACCAAGCGCCACCTGAATGAATATACGTCACTTGACTTTGAAATGGGATATATTGATAGTTTTGAGGATATCATGGCTATGGAGACCGGTGTGCTGCAGCACATCGTGAAGGTTCTCAAAGAGCAGTACAGTCGCGAACTGGCTATCTTGAACGTAGAACTGCCCAGAACCGATGAGATTCCCATGGTCAGGTTTGATGAGGCTAAAAGACTTGTTTCAGAAAAATATGACCGACCTATTCGCAACCCTTATGATCTGGAACCGGAGGAAGAAGTGCTGATCAGCCGCTATTTTAAAGAAGAGTATGATGCAGACTTTGTATTTGTAACTCACTATCCCAGCAAGAAGCGTCCGTTTTATGCAATGGATGATCCGGCAGACCCGACCTTCACTTTGAGTTTTGACTGCCTGTTCAGAGGCATGGAGATTACTACGGGAGGGCAGAGAATTCATGATTACCATCAGCTGATTGAGAAGATCGAGAAGCGGGGCATAACTACCGAGGGTATGGATGCTTACCTGATGGCATTTAAGCACGGTATGCCGCCTCATGGAGGACTGGGCATCGGCATGGAGCGACTGACTATGAAGCTTTTGGGGGAAGACAACGTGAGAGAGACAACTCTTTTTCCTAGAGATCTGAGCAGACTGGAGCCGTAATACAGGCAAAGAAAGGAAGTTTACAATGGCAAATATGATCAGTGATAAGACAATAGATTATGTAGGAATCCTTGCGAAACTGGAACTGAGTCCACAGGAAAAGGAGCAGGCCAAGAAAGATATGGGAAGGATGCTTGACTATATCGACAAATTGGGAGAACTGGATACCACAGGTGTAGAGCCTATGTCCCATGTATTTCCGGTACAGAATGTATTCCGTGAGGATGTTGTAACCAATGGTGATGAGAGCAAGGCTGCTTTGCAGAATGCTCCGGGTATGAAGCAGAATATGTTCAAGGTACCGAGAACAGTAGAGTAGAGGGGCAGGTAGAATAAAATGAGTATATTATCATTAACGGCAGTAGAACTGTCTGATAAAATTAAAAAAGGTGAAATCAAGGTAACCCAGGCACTGGATGAGGTGTTTGCACAGATTGATGCAAAGGAAAAACAGCTGAATTGTTATGTGACTCTGGAAAAGGAAAAAGCATACGCGCAGGCGGAGGAAGTGCAGAAGAAAATTGACAGCGGAGAACTGACAGGGCCTTTAGCCGGTGTACCTTTTGCCATTAAAGACAACATGTGCACAGAAGGTACTTTGACTACCTGTTCTTCTAAAATTCTGGAGAACTTCGTACCTACGTTTACAGCAGAGGCGGTTAAGAATCTGGAAGCAGCAGGGGCAGTCATCATCGGCAAGACCAATATGGACGAATTTGCCATGGGAAGTACCACGGAGACTTCTTACTACGGTGTGACCCGCAACCCGCACAATCCGGAACACGTACCGGGAGGCTCTTCCGGTGGTTCCGCTGCTGCAGTGGCAGCAGATGAGTGCTTTGCGGCTTTAGGGTCTGATACCGGCGGAAGTATCCGTCAGCCGGCTTCCTTCTGCGGTGTGGTGGGAATGAAGCCTACCTATGGCACGGTGTCACGTTACGGTCTGATCGCTTATGGTTCGTCGCTGGACCAGATCGGACCGCTGACGAAAGATGTAAGGGACTGTGCAACGATCCTGGAAACCATTGCTTCCCATGACAGCAAAGATTCTACCTCCATTCCAAGGAAGGATACAGATTTTACAACTGCTTTGGTGGATGATGTAAAAGGAATGCGCATTGGTATTCCAAGAGACTATTTTGGAGAAGGTCTGGATCCGCAAGTAAAAGAGGCTGTGCTGGCTGCTGCTCAGGTGCTGAAGGAAAAGGGCGCCATCGTGGAGGAATTCGATCTGAGCCTGGTGGAATATGCGATTCCTACTTATTATACGATTGCTGCAGCGGAAGCAAGCTCCAATCTGGAGCGTTTTGACGGAATTAAGTACGGCTATCGCGCGTCTGAATACGAAGGGCTGCACCACATGTACAAGAAGACACGTTCCGAAGGGTTTGGACCGGAAGTAAAACGCCGTATCATGCTGGGAAGCTTTGTGCTCAGTTCCGGTTACTACGATGCTTATTATCTGAAAGCACTGCGTGTGAAAGCGCTGATCAAAAAGGCTTTCGATGAAGCTTTTGCAAAATATGATGTGATTCTGGGGCCGGTTGCGCCTACCACGGCACCGAAGCTGGGAGAGAGCCTGGCTGATCCTATCAAGATGTATCTGGGAGATATCTATACCATCGCCGTGAACCTGGCAGGACTGCCCGGTATCAGCCTCCCTTGCGGAAAAGATGAGAAAGGCTTACCTATTGGATTGCAGCTGATCGGAGACTGTTTCCGGGAAAAGAAGCTGATCAGAATGGCTTACAGCTATGAACAGAGCAGAGGAGGAAGATCATGAAACAATATGAGACAGTCATTGGTCTGGAGGTTCATGTAGAACTTGCCACCAAAACGAAAATATTCTGTGGATGCTCCACTGCATTCGGAGGTGCGCCCAATACCCATACCTGCCCGGTTTGCACCGGAATGCCCGGTTCTTTGCCGGTACTCAACAAACAGGTGGTAGAGTATGCCATTGCAGTAGGTCTTGCCACCAACTGTGAGATTACAAGATACTGTAAATTTGACCGAAAGAATTATTTTTATCCCGATAACCCACAGAACTATCAGATTTCCCAGTTGTATCTGCCCATCTGCCATGATGGTTACGTAGAGATTGATACACCTGCAGGTCCTAAGAAAGTCGGAATCCATGAGATCCACATGGAAGAGGATGCCGGAAAGCTGATTCATGATGAGTG
Organism: Lachnospiraceae bacterium; assembly: GCA_017465845.1. GTDB lineage: Bacteria > Bacillota > Clostridia > Lachnospirales > Lachnospiraceae > Acetatifactor. The sequence continues at coordinate 68,986 of JAFTVH010000104.1, forward strand.
GGAAGACTGCTCGCTGGTAGATTACAACCGTTCCGGTGTGCCTTTGATTGAAATTGTTTCCGAACCGGATATGAGAAGTGCAGACGAAGTCATTGCTTATCTGGAAAAGCTTCGCCTGATCGTCCAGTATCTGGGAGCTTCCGACTGCAAGCTGCAGGAGGGCTCCATGAGAGCGGATGTCAACCTTTCCGTAAGAGAGGTCGGCAGTGAGAAGTTCGGTACCCGTACTGAAATGAAGAACTTGAACTCCTTTAAGGCTATTGCAAGAGCTATCGAAGGAGAGCGTGCCCGCCAGATTGAACTTCTGGAAGAAGGAAAGAGCGTTATTCAGGAGACAAGAAGATGGGATGACAACAAGGAATATTCTTACGCTATGCGTTCCAAGGAGGATGCCCGGGATTATCGTTATTTCCCGGACCCTGACCTGGTACCGGTATTTATCAGTGAAGAATGGCTGGAAAAGATTAAATCCGCCCAGCCGGAGCTTCGCACGGAGAAGATGAAGCGCTACAAGGAAGAATATGACATTCCTGATTACGATATCGAAATCATCACAGGTTCCAAGCACATGGCAGATCTTTTCGAAGCATGCGTGGCAATTTGCAAGCAGCCTAAGAAGGTATCCAACTGGCTGATGGTGGAGACCATGAGACTTTTAAAAGAACAGGAGATGGAGCCGGAAGAAATCAGATTTTCACCGCAGCATCTTGCAGACCTGATCATGATGGTGGATAAGAAGGAAATCAACTCTACCGTAGCCAAAGAGGTCTTTGCTCAGATGTTCGACCATGATGAGGACCCGACAGCTTACGTGGAGGCACATGGACTGAAATCTCAGAATGATGCAGTAGAGCTTAAGAAAATTGTGGAAAATATCATTGCAGCTAACCCTCAGTCTGTGGAGGATTATCATAACGGGAAACAGAAGGCAATCGGCTTCCTGGTAGGCCAGACTATGAAGGCTACTGCCGGCAAGGCAGATCCAGGGACTGTAAACCAATTGCTGAAACAACTTTTATAATGGAAGAAAATAAGAAAGCAGCCGCAATCACAAACGGCTGCTTTCGCTATGTTTTTTATTCTGCTGCCCCTTCAAACAGATAATCCAGGAAGTTCAAAGCATTTTCCTGGTTGGGTCCGTTTACAACGATACCAAAGACTCCATTATCCTGGAAGACGTATGTATTTTTGAATTCCTCAGCAGCATTCTCCAGGTAGATACCAACGGGAATCGGGGTTGTCATCTCCTCGGGCTTGGTGGGATCCGGACAGGTTCCGGTATATTCCTCCAGATTATCGGCTGCTGCTTGTTTCGCTTCCAAAACAGAATAGTCAATGAAGTAAAAATAGGGTTCATAAGCTTCTAACTGTTCAGGTGTAAGAATCGTTCTTAAGTCTGTAAGGTAATCAATATATGCGTAATACTCAAAAATATCTGCATTTGTTACCAACGTATCAATTTCTCCGGCGGCAACGTAAACACCCATTTTCTGAACTGTATTATAGGTATTTTCATCGGCCATGTTCTCCAGGTCGATATACATGGAGGTGTCAATCATGATTTCATATTCATTCGGATCAATGCCGATTGCCTGCGTAACGGCCTGCTTATAAGCTTCCCCTTGATCTTCTGCTATAGTGAAACTGTTGAGGAATGCGGCGTATAATGCATTATCTTTGCGGGTAACAGCCTCGTAAATAAAAGAGGCGATGAATGCAATCGCTGCCACTGTACCGATTACGTGCCATTTGTAATAACACCAGAAATATTCTAATTTTTGCTTAGGAGTACCTTTTTTCAAAGCTTCCCGCTCTTCGCGGAACTCATCCATAACTGCCATGGGATTAAACCTGCCTTTCTCGTTCGTCCTGTTTCTTTCCATAATAATAGGAAAAGGTCTCATTGTCAATGAATCCTTCCTAACCAGATTCTAAAAAAAAGATAAAATAAAGGAAAAGACTGTAATCTCACTTGCAAGTTAGCTCAGGATGTTATATCATAAGAAGTAGCAAATAACGTTTGATACAAACGGGAAAAGGACAGGAAGAAATAATGAATGATACTTATGTAGAATGCCTTGTAAAGCAGAAGCAGGCCGGGTGGGCCGGATTTTTGAAAGTATTTTTGATCGTGCTGACAGTTATACTTGCAATTGCGATGTTTGTGATACCGTTCGCTTTTTTGTTTGCACTGGCAGCAGGCTTTGGAGCATATGCAGTCAATTTGTTTACCAATCTGGAATTTGAGTATCTGTATCTGGACAGGGAACTGGTAGTAGACAAGATCATGGCCAAAACCAGAAGAAAGAGAGTGGGTACCTTCAGTCTGGACAGAATCGAGGTGCTTGCTCCGATAAAGTCCTATCATCTGGATAATTTTAAGAACCGCAAGGTGAAGGCTAAGGACTACAGCATCGGAGAGGAATTGAAGCCTGACAAAAGATATGTCATGTATTTTGAAGGCGGTGAGAAAATCATCTTAAGCCCATCAGAAGAGATGATTAAAGTTATGAAAAATGTAGCTCCCAGGAAAATATTCAATGATTAATCCGCAGAAAACCATAAAATTTTTGTAAAATTTTGGATTGACATTGAGAATTAATTTTGATACACTCAACTGCATATCAAAAAAATCAGGAGGAAAGAAAATGGGACAGATTATTGGTGAAGGTATTACTTTTGATGATGTGCTGCTGGTACCGGCATATTCTCAGGTAGTTCCGAATCAGGTGGACATCACCACATGGCTTACAAAGAAAATTAAACTGAACATTCCTATGGCGAGCGCAGGAATGGACACCGTTACCGAGCATCGCATGGCAATTGCCATGGCCAGACAGGGCGGTATCGGTATTATTCACAAGAACATGTCTATTGAAGTACAGGCTGAAGAAGTAGATAAGGTAAAGCGTTCTGAGAACGGCGTTATCACAGATCCTTTTTCCCTGACTCCGGAGCACACTCTGGCTGATGCTGACGCGCTGATGGGTAAATTCCGTATTTCAGGTGTACCTATCACAGAAGGACGCAAGCTGGTAGGTATCATCACCAATCGCGATCTTAAGTTCGAAACAGATTTCACTAAGAAAATTAAAGAGTCCATGACCAGTGAGGGCTTGATCACAGCACCCGAAGGCACTACTCTGGAAGAAGCTAAGATGATTCTTGCCAAAGCAAGAAAAGAGAAGCTTCCCATTGTGGACAAGGATTTCAACTTAAAGGGCCTGATTACCATTAAAGATATCGAGAAAACTGTAAAATATCCTCTGGCAGCGAAGGACGCGCAGGGAAGACTTCTTTGCGGTGCATGCGTAGGTATCAATGCCAATGTACTTGACAGAGTAGCAGCACTGGTTGATGCGAAAGTCGATGTTGTTGTACTTGACAGTGCTCACGGTCATTCCCAGAATGTAATTAACTGTGTTAAGATGATTAAAGAACGCTTTCCAGATCTGCAGATAATTGCGGGTAACGTTGCAACAGGCGAGGCTACCAGAGCCCTGATTGAAGCAGGTGCAGACGCAGTTAAGGTAGGTATCGGACCCGGTTCTATCTGTACTACCCGTGTAGTTGCAGGTATCGGTGTTCCTCAGGTTACTGCAATCATGGATTGCTATGCCGTAGCAAAGGAATATGGTGTGCCCATTATTGCTGACGGCGGTATCAAATATTCCGGAGATATTACCAAGGCAATCGCAGCAGGTGCCAACGCCTGCATGATGGGAAGCATGTTCGCCGGATGCGAAGAAAGTCCGGGACAGTACGAACTCTTCCAGGGAAGAAAATATAAAGTTTACCGTGGCATGGGTTCTATTGCAGCTATGGAGAACGGCAGTAAGGATCGTTACTTCCAGGAGAATGCGAAGAAACTGGTACCCGAAGGCGTGGAAGGACGTGTTGCTTACAAGGGCAGCGTAGAAGATACCGTATTCCAGCTCATCGGCGGACTTCGTTCCGGTATGGGTTACTGTGGTTCCAAGGATATCCAGACTCTCAAGGAAACCGGCAGATTTGTAAAAATCTCCGCTGCATCCCTGAAAGAGAGCCATCCTCACGATATCCACATCACCAAAGAAGCACCTAACTATAGTGTGGACGACCACTAGAATGCGTTGCAATTTGTAGGTTGGCGGGCTAAGGGCCGCTTCCGGACACCGGGGGTTCAAATCCAGACGCGCTTTCGCTCCGTTAAAAACGCAATCGGTACAAATCCTCGCAAGCGAGGATTCGGGCTCGAAAGTACCGAGCCCAAGGACCGGCGTTTTTATAGGGTCTGGATTTGAACCCCTGGTGCCCGGAAGCTGGTTAGCCGTCAATCGACAAATTGTAAGTATTATGTGTCATCAACACTTTAGTTAGAACTCTCAATTAAAGTGAAATTAGGACTTGTGGAAATTTCAAAAAGATAGTATTATAAAAATATGAGTTGCACGACTGGCGGAAAGCAGGGGACTGCGGTAGGATTACCTACAGGGAGTGTAACAATGATATCATTAAGCCGACCGCCTGGGCATCACACGACCCCTTTCGTGCCATGCCCAGGCGGTCGTTTGTGTTAATAAATAATAGACCGTAAGGTCTGATGAGCTTTATAAAACTTTGTAAAGCTTGCTGCAAATTAACTTATTAGCATTAATATTACAAAGGCTGTTCATAATATTGCCGCTAGACCAGCCCCAGACAGGTGACACATGTGCCTATGAAGACCCTTTAAAAACGTCGGCGCTTAGCGAGGTCCTTTCGAGCTTAGCGTCCGCTACGTTTTTAACGGAGCGAGAGCGTGTCTGAATAGGCACATGTGTCACCTGCCTCGGGGCGGCCCTAGCGACCATATCATGACCAGCCTCCACCCCAAGGAGGAAGCGTATGTTGGATTTGAAACAAGAATTGGCAGGTAATGGTTATCCCGGCCGCGGAATTGTGATTGGCCGCTCGGCGAATGGAAAGTATGCGGTAACGGCTTATTTTATTATGGGACGGAGTTCTAACAGCCGTAATCGTATTTTCAGTGTAGAAGGAGAAGGGATTCGTACGGAAGCGTTTGATCCTTCTAAGCTGGAGGATCCCAGTTTGATTATTTATGCACCGGTGCGTGTGCTTGGAAATGATACCATTGTAACGAATGGTGATCAGACGGACACCGTATATGAAGGATTTGAAAAGGGTCTTACGTTTGAGCAGTCTTTGAGAAGCAGGGAGTTTGAGCCGGATGGTCCTAACTATACACCCAGAATTTCCGGTGTGCTTCATGTAGAGGATGGACAGTTTGCGTATGCGATGTCTATTTTAAAGAGTAATAACGGTGACCCGTCCTGCTGTAACCGTTATACCTTTACGTATGATAAGCCGGTGGCAGGAGAAGGTCATTTTATTCATACTTATATGCATGATGGTAATCCTCTGCCCAGCTTCGAAGGCGAGCCTAAGCTGGTAGCAATTGAGGATGATATCGAAAGCTTCACACAGATGCTGTGGGAGAACCTGAACGAGGAGAATAAGGTATCTCTGTTCGTTCGTTATATTGATATTGCAACCGGAAAGTATGAGACGAAGATTATTAACAAGAATCAATAAGGAGAAACTCAACATGAATGAAATACAGTTAAAATACGGATGTAACCCGAATCAGAAGCCTTCCAGAATTTTTATGGAAGACGGAAGTGAACTGCCTGTAACCGTATTGAACGGTAAGCCGGGATATATCAACTTCCTGGATGCTTTCAACGGTTGGCAGCTGGTAAAGGAGCTGAAAGAAGCGACAGGGCTTCCGGCAGCTACCTCTTTTAAACACGTATCTCCTGCCGGTGCTGCAGTTGGTCTTCCTTTGACAGAGACATTGGCTAAGATTTACTGGGTAGATGATCTGGGTGAGCTGTCCCCTCTGGCATGTGCTTATGCAAGAGCAAGAGGCGCTGACAGAATGTCTTCTTTCGGAGATTTTATTGCACTTTCCGATGTCTGCGATGCAGATACTGCAAGACTGATCAAGCGTGAGGTATCCGACGGTGTCATCGCTCCCGGCTATACCGAGGAGGCGCTGGAGATGCTGAAAGCCAAGAAGAAAGGCAATTACAATGTTATTCAGATCGATCCTTCCTATACACCGGCTCCTATCGAGAGAAAACAGGTATATGGCATCACTTTCGAACAGGGCAGAAATGAACTGGACATCAACGGTGATCTGTTATCCAATATCGTAACCGAGAATAAGGACATTCCTGAGGAAGCCCTCATTGATATGAAGATTTCCCTAATTACCTTAAAGTATACCCAGTCTAACTCTGTATGCTACGTAAAGGGCGGCCAGGCGATCGGTATCGGTGCCGGACAGCAGTCCCGTATCCACTGCACCAGACTGGCAGGCCAGAAAGCAGACAACTGGTATCTGCGTCAGGCTCCCCAGGTGCTGAACCTGCAGTTCCAGGATAAGATCGGTCGTGCTGACAGAGATAATGCAATCGACCTTTACATCGGTGACGAATATATGGATGTATTGGCTGACGGTACCTGGGAAAATATTTTCAAGGTAAAGCCTCCTGTATTCACAGCAGAAGAGAAGCGTGCATGGCTTGACGGAAATCAGGATGTGACCCTTGGCTCCGATGCTTTCTTCCCGTTCTTTGATAATATCGAGAGAGCACGTAAGAGTGGTGTAAAATATATCGCACAGCCCGGCGGTTCTGTAAGAGATGATGCTGTTATCGATTGCTGTAACAAGTACAACATGGTAATGGCCTTTACAGGTATCAGATTGTTCCACCACTAAGATAGAGATTTCCATGCCTGCTGTGCAGGTAGGAAAAGAATACGGCCTGATTTGGTTTGCTGAAAATGCTGCCGGATCAGGCTGTTTTTTTGCCAAATGTTTCTCGTGAAGAACTCCCCACGATTGACTGTTTGGTTTCTTTGTGATAAGATAAAGGTTACTTAATACAAGCGAAGTTATTTACAGGAAAAGCGAGGAGTTCTTATGAGCGAGATGGAAAAGAACAATAATACAGAAGTGGAACCTGAAGAGAAGGTTTCCCGAAATTTTATTGAGCAGATTATTGATAAAGACCTGGCAGAGGGAGTATACGATACCGTGCATACACGTTTTCCTCCCGAGCCCAATGGTTATCTTCATATCGGACATGCCAAGAGCATTCTGTTAAACTATGGACTTGCACAGCAGTACGGCGGTAAGTTTAACATGCGTTTTGACGATACCAACCCCACCAAGGAAAAGGTGGAATTTGTTGAATCTATAAAGGCTGACATCCAGTGGCTGGGAGCAGACTGGGAAGACAGACTGTTCTTTGCTTCCAACTATTTCGGGGATATGTATGAGGCGGCTGTAAAACTGATCAAGAAAGGCAAAGCATACGTATCTGATCTGAGCGCGGAGGAGATTCGTGAATACAGAGGAAGCCTGACGGAGCCAGGTAAAGAGGATCCTTCTGTGAACAGAAGCGTAGAAGAAAATCTGAAGCTGTTTGAAGAGATGAAGGACGGAAAGTATGCCGATGGTGAGAAGGTACTGCGTGCCCGCATCGACATGACATCTCCTAACATCAACATGAGAGACCCGGTTATCTACCGTGTGGCTCACATGACCCATCACAATACAGGCGATAAGTGGTGCATTTATCCTATGTATGACTTTGCACATCCCATTGAGGATGCCATTGAAGGAATTACCCATTCTATCTGTACCCTGGAATTTGAGGATCACAGACCGTTGTATGACTGGGTAGTAAGAGAACTGGAGTATCCTCATCCTCCTAAGCAGATTGAGTTTGCAAAATTGTATCTGACCAATGTAGTAACCGGCAAGAGATATATTAAGAAGCTGGTAGAGGAAGGCATTGTGGACGGATGGGACGATCCCCGTCTGGTATCCATTGCAGCCCTGAGAAGAAGAGGATTTACACCGGAGTCTATCAAGAAGTTCGTAGAGCTGTGCGGTATCTCCAAGAGTAATTCTTCCGTGGATTATGCGATGCTGGAGTATTGCATTAGAGAGGACCTGAAGGTTAAGAAGCCTCGTATGATGGCAGTGCTTAATCCGGTGAAGCTTGTTATCGACAATTACCCGGAAGGACAGACCGAGATGCTGGAAGTACCTAACAATCTGGAGAATCCTGAGCTTGGCAGCCGTCAGGTTCCTTTTGGCAGAGAAGTATATATTGAGAGAGAGGACTTCATGGAAGTGCCTCCCAAGAAATATTTCCGTATGTTCCCGGGCAATGAAGTGCGCCTGATGAACGCTTATTTTGTAAAATGTACAGGCTGCGTGAAGGATGAAGAGGGCAATGTGACAGAGATTCACTGTACCTATGATCCGGCGAGCAAAGGCGGCAACAGCCCGGATGGCCGTAAGGTAAAAGGAACCATTCACTGGGTGGCTGCAGACCAGGCTGTTAAGGCAGAAGTCAGACTGTATGAAAATATCATCGATGAAGAGAAGGGTGTATACAATGAGGACGGAAGTCTGAATCTGAATCCCAATTCTCTGACTGTACTCAAAGAGTGTTATCTGGAGCCTGCTTTTGCCGGTGCGAAAGCATATGACAGCTTCCAGTTCGTACGTCAGGGCTTCTTCTGTGTAGATGCGAAGGACTCTGCACCGGATGCACTGGTATTCAACCGTATTGTTTCACTGAAGAGCTCCTACACACTGCCTAAGTAACTATTTACCTAAGTAATTGTTTTACCTAAGTAATGGTGTACAGGATTTTATAAAGAAGAGGGAATATGTACGATCTGACTATTCAGCTGCAACTAAATAGTAAGAAATGTCTGTATGAGCAGATTTATGAGCATATCAGACAGGAGATAAGAGAGGGGAAGCTTCTTATGGGTGAGAGGCTTCCCTCTACCCGTTCTCTGGC